>JAPOOK010000025.1 GCA_026713485.1 Chloroflexota bacterium
CGCGAGGAAGAGGCCGGGTATGGTGGTCGATTGTGGAGGCCTCTGATCCTGGGTACCGGGCAAGCATCGAAAAGTTGCTTGCGGTTGCTTAACGACACGGAAGTATGTCATGGAGCTAGTGGTGGTCTCCGGGAGCACGGCGTGAAGTTCGGCCTCAGCCATGTCTCTCAACTCGTCCTCTGTCATGCCGGCCTCACGCCATGCCGCGCTAATCGATACCAACACGCGCGAGTGCTCATCGGCTGACTCCTGCATAAGCGAGCGGTTGAAGATCCATTGGATTGGGCTGTCCACGACAGTCAGGAACGGCTCCTCCATCACCGGACGGTCGTAACCGATGTGCAGCCCAACGATGGGCGCCCATTCCAGCTGCGGCGGGTTGACGCTGCTTAGGGGACTGTCTGTGTCCTCACTAATCACCAGCCTCTCAAGGCCGTCCCATGGCAGGGCGCTGATTACGGCGTCCGCGCTAATGGTTTCCTCGCCAACCTTGACTCCGGTGACGCGGCCATTTTCGATCCGCAGGTCGCTTACCCGACGCCCCATGATGAGTCTTCCGCCGCGCGACTCGATGTATTGTCGTGCGCCGTCGCTGACCAGGGTTGAAAGCCCGACGCGCGAATAGCCGAGATCAGCCATACCTTTACCGGCCAACAGGGAATCCTGGAATGCCATGATGCCCATGTAGGCGCTGACGGCGTCGATGGTGTCATTGAGGATGGGCAGCGTTATGAGCTCCCAGAGAGCAGATATCGTCCTGTTATTTTGTCCGTGTTGCAGGAGCCAGTCGCGAAAGGACATCGACTCCAACCGTTCGCGCTCGCGTTCCCTGTCTGTGCGCCGGATGCTCATCATGCCGCGGACGACCCGGATCCTGTTCATCGGTCCGAGATGACGGTAGAGCAGAAGGGAAGGGAGCACATCGAGCGGCGCGGGGAGAAACCGTGTCGATGACAAGGACCCCCGCTTTCCGTCCCTGTCGGCTACCGTCACATGGAGCCGCTCTTGAAGCGTTGTCTGCGCAAACGCTTCAATCTTGTTGAGAAAGTCGATGTATTCAGTGCAGCAGCGGAGGAAGACGTGCTGGCCGTTGTCCAACTCCATGCCAGTCTGCGGATCAATAAAGGAAAAGGCCCGCCCGCCGAGGTAGTTTCGGCGCTCAATCAGGGTGACGGTGATGCCGCGTTCGGCGAGGGCACATGCGGCGGAGAGGCCCGCAAGCCCGCCGCCAATCACCACGCAGTGGCTACGCGCTCCATCGGGATGTAACTCTGAATCCACAGTCGTACCGCCAACCCGACTTTCTCGCGGGTTGACAGGCCAACCCGACCTTCAAAGACGTTGTAGTTCCTTGCTTCGATTCTATCGAGGACGCGGCCATAGAGTCCGCCGAGGACGGCAGGGAAGGCGCGCGTGCGGACGGGCAGGAGCTTGAGCAGCCGCTTGCCGCGCTCGAAATACTCTCGTGCGCGAGCCACCTCAAACTCCATCAGGCTGCGAAACTGGTCGTTCACCGTGCCCGCAAGCAAGTCTTCCTCGCTGTAACCGAATTGCCGCAGATCCTCCTGTGGGATGTAGATGCGACCTCGCTCGGCATCCTCACGGACGTCCCGCAAGATGTTTGTGAGCTGCATGGCGAGACCGAGATCGATGGCGTATTCGCGGGCTCGCTGATCCGTGTATCCCATGATCTGGATGCAGATTAGGCCAACGACAGATGCTACGCGATAGCAATACGTGGCGAGGTCCTCAAAGGTCTCATAACGTGAGATCGTAAGGTCCATCTCAACGCCGCGCGCCACTTCAATCAGATCTTCGTAGGGGATGCCATACTCCGCAGCGGCATGGGCAAGGGCCTCAAAGACAGGACCGTCGGGATTCCCGGCACGCGCTTCCCCCAGCAATCCGTCGATGCCCTGGATCCGCCTCGTCTTTTCGTCGATGGGCAGGTCATCGTCGGATAGATCATCGCAGAGGCGACAGTAGGCGTAGGCGGCGTACATGGCGCGTCGTCGTTGGCGGGGCAGGGTGACAAACGCATAGTAGAAATTGCCCGCCGCCTCGCGCGTTATTCTGCGGCAGTGTTCGTATGCCTCAAGGGGTGGGGTGGTTAGCGGTGACATCGCGTGCCGCTCTTAGATCTGCCTCGAGAGCTTCATCCGGAGCCACGTCTTTGTCAGCAGCCACGTCTTGCGCGCCTTAGTCACCGTTGGACGCCGGGAAAGCACATCGTAGTGCTGCCTTTCGATGGCGTCCAAAACGCGGACGCCGCCCAGCGTGAATAACTTCACATGCAATTTGAAGATGTCTTCGAGTGTATCGACAAGCGGCAAGCCGTTATCGAAGAGCCGGCGTGTCCGGTCCACCTGGAAGGCCATGAGATTGCGAAAGGCGGGCGTGTACTCGCCCCGCGCGAGTTCCTCCTCCGTGTATCCGAACCGCCGCATGTCCTCCTGAGGAAGGTAAATCCGCCCCATCGCGTGGTCGCGTTTGACGTCCTGCCAGAAGTTGGCGAGCTGGAGGGCAGTGCAGGTGGCATCTGACAACTCGCGGCGCTCCGGGTCGTTCAGGCCGATCAGGGTCAGATACAGCCGGCCAACGGGGTTTGCCGAATGACGGCAGTAGTACAACACGTCTTCGTAGGTTTCATAACGCGTGTTGAGCTGATCCATCCGATTGGCCTCAATGAGGTCCAGGAACGGCTGTCGATCTATGTCAAAGGCCGAAATGGTGTGTTGGAGGGCGAGAAATCGAGGCTCGGTTGGGGAGCCGGTGTAGCATTGCTCCAACTGCGCCGCCCATTCGTCCAGCAGGGCAAGGCGGTTACCCTCCGCCTCGTCGCCGAGGTCATCGACGCCGCGGCAGTACGTGTAGATGGCGGCGACATGGGGAAGCATGTCGTCCGGCATGAGGCGGGACGCGACGGAGAAATTCTCGTAGTGCGACCGCGCGATGGCGATGCACTCGCGGTAGGCGGACTCAAGTGAGGCGGGAACCTGGGCCGCCTCGCGCGTCCGCATTATTTCTCTCCCTGAACTCCCATGACCTGGACGACCAGGCGGCGGGGCCGAGGTCGATCCAACTCAATGAAGAAGATCCGCTGGTACATGCCGAATCTAAGTCGCTTGTCGAGGATGGGAATCGTCTCGCTGGTTCCCATGATGATCTGCTGGCAATGGGCATGACCGTTGGGGGGTTCATCGTCATTCATGTTGACGGTGCGAATCTCGAAATCATTGTGCAGATAGCCGCCCTCGCGAGGGGCGAAATGCTCAAGAATGTGGCTTACATCTTCAAGAAGCAACGGCTCCATCTCATTGATAACGACGGCGGCCGTGCTGTGCGTGGAATAGACCACGACGGTCCCGAATTCGATACCTGTTTCTTCAATGATGTCTTGAACCCAATCAGTCACATCCACAAATTCAGGCGCCTGGCTTGACTGGATTTCGATTGTGTAGGAATAAACCTGGTATTTGCCCTCACCGACAAGGCCGCCTTGCTGGGCGCCAGACGCAGATGCTCGTGCTTCCATAGCGTTCTCCAATCTGTGGGCAAGCTGAACTGTTCTACAGTCAAGAATACAGCGGGATGCGCGATTTTCAAAACCTTGTTCTTGAATTTGTTGGATTCTCGAACCCATAATGGCTTCGTCATCGGAGAGAGGGGTATTCCGTCATGATTGAATGGCTTGGTATCGAGCACCTCTTCGAACTTACCGGCGCTGAGGCCGTGGCGGGGTTCTTCACGCCACTCGCTATCTTCGCCGCGTTCTTTGTGGCGCAGTTCATCCTGCCGGGCAGGAAAGTCCCCGGGTATGTCACGGATCCTGAGACGGGGCAGCCGCGCAACTACCGACTGAACGGCATCCTCGTCTTCCTCCTGGCAGTTGCCATCTGGGCGACTGAGATAACAGGAATGCCGCGTGACTGGTTTTATCGGTCATCCCTGTACGCCATCGCCGGCGGCACCGTCTTCACACTGATCATGTCCATAGCGGCGGTCTATAGCCAGCCAAAGGGTGACATCAACAACCCGCTCCTCGCGTTATGGGAAGGGCGGGCGCGGGAGATATCCCTCTTCGGGGAACGCGTCGATATCAAGATGTATTTCTACGTGGTCGGCGGCACCATGTTGTCGCTCAACGCCATGTCCGGCGCGGCGTGGCACTACGGCCAATTTGGGAGCGACTTCAACCCCGGCGTTTTCCTCTATGCAGCATTCTTCACGTTCTACGTCTTCGACTACTTCATCTTTGAGCGTGTCCAGCTCTACACCTATGATCTGATCTATGAGGGGATGGGATTCAAGATGTTCTGGGGCGGCATCGTCATCTACGGCTGGGTCTTCATCCTGCCGCTATGGGGCATGGCCGCGCACCCGCACCCCGGCTTCTCCACCGCCTGGACTTACGTCTGGCTCATTGGAGCCACGGCGCTATTCCTCTTCGGATGGAGCATCGGGCGGGGAGCGAATCTCCAGAAATACACCTTTAAGCGTTGGCCTGACCGCAAGTTCCTTGGGATCATCGAACCGAAGTACATCGAGGCCGGTGACCGAAAGATTCTCTACACGGGCCTCTGGGGCGTTGCCCGCCACTTCAATTACATGGGAGAGGGATTCTTGTCCTTCGCCGTCGGCCTCTCATTCGGCCACTTCTTGAATCCGTGGGCGTGGGCATACTTCGTCTTTGTTGTGTCGTTCTTCACGTGGCGTCAGCGCAGCGATGAATCACACTGCGAGGAGAAGTACGGCGCCGAGAAATGGGCTGAATACAAGTCCCGCGTCAAGTGGCGAATCATGCCCGGAATCTACTGATGGAGTAGGGCTCTGTCGTGTGAAACCGTCTTCCGGCCACGACGTCCCGGGGTGGATGGGTTCAGCGAATTTCCTCTTAAGGAATGCTTGTCCGGCTTCTTTGAATGATGCTACGCGGCGCGAAAGCCGGTGGGGGTGTCCACGAAGTAAGACTGCTGCTATTCTGATTGAGAGCGCCTCCGCAAACAGGTCACGTGGTCAATGTTTCGTTGCTAATCGGCAGGGCCGCGCGCGCGCGCGCCGCGTGAGTCCGTCTCCATTACTGCGAGGCCGTAGATGGTCGAGCGAAGTCCTTGACATTCGTGGTATTTCGCTTGAGGATTGAAAGAGAGCGTTGGGGTGAGGTGAAAGGAATGGGTATGATGCCAGCCTTGTCTAAGTATGTGAAAGCAATTGAGCCTACGCGGAGCTGGGTGATGATTGCGGCTATCTCGGCCTTTGCGATAGTCACAGTCCTCGCAGCTTCTGCATGTGAGGGAGCTACAGGGGCTCAAGGACCACAGGGCGACCCGGGATCGGCAGGAGCTCAAGGACCGCAGGGCGTGGCAGGACCCCAGGGCGAGGCAGGACCTCAAGGACCCCAGGGCGTGGCAGGACCGCCAGGAGCGACTGGGCCTCAAGGGCCTCAGGGAGACCCGGGTGGACCTCAAGGGCCGCGTGGTGCGACCGGTCCGACAGGGCCGACAGGACCGGAAGGACCGGAAGGCCCGCAGGGTGAGACTGGACCTATGGGACCAATTGGACCCACAGGGCCGACAGGACCCACCGGACCTCAAGGATTGACAGGACCTCAGGGCATTCAAGGACCTATTGGACCTTCAGGCGGACCTGAAGGACCGCAGGGCGAGCAGGGGCCAGTCGGACCTCAGGGACCCATCGGACCTCGCGGCGCACAGGGTGAAGCAGGCCCACAAGGCCCACAAGGCATACAAGGTGATAGGGGTCCACAAGGGCTGGTAGGACCCACCGGACCTGAGGGACCGGAAGGTGCGCAAGGGCCGGTAGGCCCCACCGGACCTGAGGGGCCAAGGGGCGAGCAAGGCGATCCAGGCCCAATAGGCCCCGAAGGGCCCCAAGGGCCGGAAGGTCCTGTAGGACCCCAGGGAGCGGAAGGACAGCGAGGGCCGCAAGGTGAGGCTGGACAACGCGGAGCGACGGGAGCGACAGGTGCGCCAGGTCCCCATGGACCTCAGGGCGAACAGGGTGATGCAGGAGTAGCCGACGTTCGAATCGTGAGATCGCAAAGCTCATCGAACAGCGATGCCGATAAGACTGAATCCGTGCTTTGCTCGACAGTTGGCTCAGGCTTCTCTGCGATCTCCGGTGGCGCGGTTGTAGACTCCTCTGATGATGGCGTAGCCATAGTAGAATCCCGCCCGGTTGGAGTGGTTGGCGGAGTGCCCACAGGATGGGAAGCAAGCGCCACAGAGATGAATGATGTCACTGGCAACTGGACACTCACCGTCTACGCAGTGTGCGCCAAGGTAGCAGGGTAAACCGGCCAGGCGACAGAAAAAACAACCGTAAAGAGAGGGTTGCTTGATCGATTGATTCGATAGAGCTTTCTCGAAGACTTGAAAGGGGCCGCTCCCAGTAGATGGGAGCGGCCCCTTCGCTTTACGTCTCGTTGAGGCCCCTGCCTCGTCAGGTGGTTGGCTGACCCCGGATAGCCCCCTTCAATCCCCGCCCCAATGTTCCCAAGCAGCCGAGTGTGCGTCTCCGCGGGGACATTCGAGAATCGCGATTGCGGCCATCCTGGTAGGAAGCAGGTGGCTCTGAAGGAGTTGGACACCTGTCCGCATGGACATTCAGCGTTAAGTGCGTTAACATCGGCAAACGTTTGCCTCCTCATTTCCGATTCTCGGCACAAGGATGTCTGGCTTCGGACGAGGAACGATTGGGGGAGTGACAATAGCTATGACAAGCAACGGAATGCACATGAATGGCAGCCGGCCTGCCACGTTTGTTCCCGGTGGGGATGTGGTCTGCTTTGGTTTACTGACCCACTGTCTTCTGCTCAGGGTCGACGAACTGCCCGAGCACAATGGTGGGGTGCCAATTTTAGACTCAATGGAGTCCCTGGGTGATGATGCCGCCATCGCTGCGAGCATCTTGTCTCGCTGGGATGTACCAACGCGGCTCATCACCTCGCCCACCGGAAATGACAGCCGTGGCGAGAGGGTGCGGGAACATCTCGACGCTTGGGGTGTGAATGTCCGCCAGGACATCAAGGACGGATGGCCGACTCCGTTCGAGGTGTCGATCATAGATCCTGACGGTGGCCGAACGTATTTTCAGAGAAGAGATCCGGAATCTATGGCCGAACTAAGGCCGCCGGATTCTTCCCAGCTCAACAACGCGGGACTACTCTACGTCGATTGGTATGACGGCCCCAGCGTTGTCCATGCCGTGCGGGACGCCGTTTCTCAGGACGTGCCCGTCTATCTCAACCTGGAATCCCAATACGACGGTGAATCGTGGATCACGGACCTGATTGGAGAATCCAGCATCTGCCAGGTTTCGCTGGATGTGCCCGAAGCATCCGGTGACCCGACGGACATCGCTCGCAGCTTGATTGACCGCGGGGTGAAGTTGGCAGTCGTGACGCTGGGCGCTGACGGGTGCGTGGTTGCACAGGGTGAGGAGGCATATCTCGTAAGGCCTCCTCAAGTGGACGTGGTGGACTGCAATGGAGCGGGCGCGGCCTTCTCAGCCGGCATCATGTACGGGCTGTGGGCGGGTTGGTCACTGGAGAATATCGGACGATTCGCCGCCGCCTATGCCGGGCTCAAGTGCGGAATATCCGGTTTGGCGGAAGTGCCGGTCAGCGATGTCCAGGAGACTGCCGCATCCGTCGAGGCGCAGCTTCTACAGATCTGACGTCAGCGGTTCTAGTTCTTCCTCACCCAGAAGACGCAATAGCGCATCGGCTTGTGGTCGGTGAAGTACAACAGGCCACCAAGCTTGTCGCCGCCTTCGTCCTCAACCAGGGAGCAGCCGGACTCGTCAAGCATGCTCAGCAGGCGATGCTCGTCATAGAGCTGGAATAGCCTCGCCACACCATCATTTCCAAACGCCGGGTCGCTCACTTCTGCGATGCCCGATCCGACCTTGAACATCAGCTGGAGGACACCACCGGGAGCCAGGACCCTGGCAAACTCCGGAATCGTTGTTTCTTCTACGTCTTGCGGCGAGAGATGCTGGATTACGGCATTGCACAGGATGAGGTCGAAGAATTCAGACTTATAGGGCAGGGGCTCTCTCAAGTCGGCGACGCCGATCTTGTCGGCAATTTCCGGGTGTTCTGCCTTCCCCAGTTTGATGTTCTCCTCGACCGCGTCAATTCCGTGCGCATCAAATCCCCATGAATGGAAGAGGGCAACATCACGGGCGCCGGCGCCGCATCCGGCGTCAAGGCTGCGTTTGCCCGGTGCCAAATTGCGTGCGCGATTGAGTAAATCCATATCGCCATTCAGCCGCGGATGAGACACATCGTCGTATTTCGAATGCGAGAATTCATGAGACATCTGGGAATATCTTTTGCCATGCTCTCTGTAGAACTCTAATGACTCAAACTGCATATGAAACCATCCCTTCAAGAGATTATCCGACCGGCCCAACGGTGTAAGGCCACCGCTAGATTTTACATTGACTTAACATTATTGTAAAATCGCTCCTCAACCTTACAGATGCGCTATTGAATACCTGTTCCGGTGGGGCCAGGTCCGGGTGGTGGGTGAAGACAAGATGGTTTTAGTGGAACACAGCGTCCATCAATTATTTGAAATACAAGCTGCCAGCACCCCGAATGCTGAGGCAATCGTATTCAGCGATGGGCGAATGACGTATGCAGAATTGAACCGGTCGGCGGACGCGCTGGGAGCCTGGCTTCGAAGTTGTGGTGTAGGAACCGATGAGCCCGTAGGCATCTTCATGGATACGTGCTCAGAGTACATCCTGGGGGCCCTTGCAACACTAAAGGCCGGCGGGGCATTCATGCCAATGGACGTTGACTCTCCCAAGCCGCTGCTGCGGGGCATCGTGTCCGAGGCTCAGCCAAAGGTCGTGCTCACCAAGGAGCGATTCCTGCCCAAACTGGCTGAGTTCAGCGGACCCCTGATGCTCCCCATCGATAGCGACCACTCCTGGCGCGGGCACGAGAGCGAAAATCATACGGCACGCGTCGACAGCGGCGATCTGGCATTCATCCCCTATACCTCCGGTACAACCGGCGACCCCAAAGGGGTGATGCTGAGCGTGGGAGCGATGATGTCCTCCTACGACGCCAGGTACACGTACAGTTCCTACGATGTCGGTGACAGGGTCGGGTGCAACATCTTCTTCCCTTGGGAGTTCCTGCGGCCGCTGTTGAAGGGCGGGACAGTGTATGTGATTCCCGATGAAGTCATATTTGTGCCGCGGGCGCTCGCCAGGTTCATCTCAGAACACCAACTGTTCGAGATACTGTTCACTCCGTCCCTGCTGCAGAGCGTCTTGAACTCTTCGGACCACGGGCATCTCCGGGAACAGATGGCGTCTCTGCGAGTCATTTGGCTGAACGGAGAGGTGGTGCCTGCCAGCCTACTCAGGCAAGCGCGGGACGTTTTGCCGCCAGAAGCCCGCTTGTTCAATACCTACAGCATCAGTGAAACCCACGATGTCTGCACCATCGACCTGACCGAACTGTCGCTGGATGGGATGGACACGTGCCCGGTCGGCTTTCGAATGGACGGCGTCGAGCTTCGCGTACGTCCTGAGAATGGCTCAGCCGTGGACATGAGTGGTGTAGGGGAGCTTCTCATCGGCGGCAAGGGTGTTGCGCGAGGCTACCTCAAGAGGCCTGATCTGGATGCCGAGAGATTCATCACGCTGGATGGACAGCTCTACTACGCAACCGGCGATCTTGCAGAAGTTGCTCCCGACGGAATGACCACGATCGTGGGTCGGACCGATTCCATGGTCAAGATCAGGGGATACACCGTGTATCTCGGCGCGATTGAAGAGATGCTGCGCAGACACTGTAACGCCGCGGATGCGGCCGTTGTCGTTGAGACCCTGGACGAGACCAGCAAGCGGTTGGTTGCCTATGTTGTTCGCGGCCCGAATGCCGCCTGGAAACTGGACGCCCGGAGTGGCGCGAGCAGGGACCTGCGAAACGTGCTGGAACGATACCTGCCTCTTAACTCCGTCCCATCTCATTTCATTGAGATGGACGCCCTACCGATCAATCAACAGACCGGCAAGCTGCAGCGGAGGGCTTTGCCCTCACTGCGCAATGGGGCATCGCCGGGCAAGAGGCGAACAAGACTGACCGAACAAGCCACGGCGGCAGAGAGACTGGCGGTCTTGCGCGAGCTGTGGGCTGACACGCTGGAGCTCAACCTCGACGATCTGGAGGACGACTGGAACTTCTTTGATCTTGGCGGCCACTCGCTGGCAGGCATGGCTCTCACAATCGCCATCGAGGAGGCGTTCGGGACTGAACTGAGCGGCGTCGAGGTATACGAGTATCCGACCATCGGCCAACTTGCGAGATATCTGGAGAATAACGGGGCAGGGGGCGAAGCATCCGGCGCCACGCTGGCACAAGACGCACAGCTCGACCCGGAGATTGCGCCGCGTGGCGCCGCTCAGGTGACGCGATTGAGCGAGGCATCCTCCATCTTTGTCACCGGAACCACCGGGTTCCTCGGCGCATTCCTTCTGGATCAGCTGGTGCAGTCCACAGGGCCGGATACCACGTTCTACTGCCTCGCACGCGATGATGATGCCATGGACGGCGCGTCGTCCAATCGGGTACTGGACGCACAGAAATTTTACGGGTTGCCCAGCCAATCTGCGGGTGATCGAATCATCCCTGTGTCGGGAGACCTCACTCAGCCCCTGATGGGGCTGGGCGGCGACAAGTATGACGAGTTGGCGCAGGAGATTGACCTGGTATTCCACTGCGCCGCCTCCGTCAATTACGTTTACCCGTACTCAGCCTCCAAGCCCCATACCGTCGGCGGTACGACGGAGATACTCAAGTTCGCTAGCGCCGGCAGGCCAAAGGCAGTGCAGTACATCTCATCCAGCGGCGTTTTTCCGGGCGGCGACACCACTCCGTACCTGGAGAACAGGGAGATTGACGGCTGGGTGGATCGGATGGAGGGGGGTTATAACCAGTCCAAGTGGGTCGCGGAGCGGCTGGTCTGGCATGCCGTCTCGCGAGGACTGCCGGTCTGCCTTTATCGGCCGGGCAATATCGGCCATCACAGCGAGACGGGCACCGCCAACCCGAATGACTACCTCGCGATCATCCTCAAGGCCTGCGCCCGGCTGGGCAGCGCCCCGGAGGCTCCGGACTGGTACTTCGAAATGACTCCGGTCGACTTCCTTGTTACGGCAATCAGCAAGATCGCCGATGATCCAGGCCACCTTGGCAGGGTTTACAACGTGATCCAGCAGGACCCAACTCCGGCAGACCAGGTCTTTAACCTCATGCGGCGCAACGGCCACATCACGGAGATCGTTTCGTTGACGGAGTGGAAGTCGAGACTGCAGGCGAAGGCCGACCATGACGATGACCTGGAGTTGAAGATGCTGGTCCGTTCGCTTGACTCGGTAGAGCCGTACCTAACGGATACCAGCATCTACGACATCAGCAAGTTCAACGAGGCGCTGTCAGGAATCGGCCTTACGATGCCAAACGTCGGCGCTGACTACGTGACCATGTTCCTGGAGAGGTAGTCGCCTAGGCCGCAGCTTCCTCGCCCACGAACTCCTGCCGCCCCTGGATGATTCCAACGCCAATGGCCGCGATGCAGAATGAGCCGAAGAACAGCACGATAATGCTCGCAATGCCAACCCCATGCAGGTCTATGGCCGGAACGTGCTCTGCAATCATCAGAACGGCGAAACTGAGCAGTCCCGTGAGCGCCAACCCCAATGATGCAAGCTTGAAGATATTGGTGCCCTTGGAACGGCGTGCCAAGGCGTACCCGAATATGGTCGAGCCGATGGAAGTGACATACAGGAACGCAAAGTGAATGCCCGCAGCCGCCGCAAAGAGCGTGGTCGCCATTGCCTGTTCTTCGGCGGGAGCACTTCCGACACCGTGCTCAAGCACGTGAATCAGGACATGCCGGAAGCTCAACTCGAGGATGAGCAGAGCGTACCCAACCAGGAAGATATTCAGCGCAAAGCGGGACACAATGTCCATCGCTGATCCGCCGCTGAAAGCCCGATGCAAGCTATGCAAACCGAACCAATAAAGCACGACGCTGACCACAAATAAAGAGGTCACGATCTGGGCCAATACGGCGTTGTCGGCCAGGACGCCCGCCGCATCTTCAAAGCTGGAAGAATCCACAGGATCAATCAACAGCCCGCCCGGGGTGAATATCCCCGCAACGAAACCAATGACCACAGCAAGAATGAGTGCCCAACCGGCCGTCGAGTTAGCAGTCATATCGCCCCCTCCGTATAGGTTTATTTCAGATGGTAGTCCAATTGGCAAAGCTCACGCAAAGACCGGAGTCGTCCGAGAGCGCGTTTGCGTTGAGTGTCGGGGTGAAGAAGGGGATCTCACATAGACGTGTGGTGGAGCCATGGGGAATGCTGAAGAACGGAAGAGCCTGGTGGGCGGCGAGGGGCTCGAACCCCCGGCCTTCTGCGTGTAAAGCAGACGCTCTAACCAGCTGAGCTAGCCGCCCACAGGGTGGCAAAGTGGCGCGCTTGGCGGGACTCGAACCCACGGCCTCAGCCTCCGCAGGGCTGCGCTCTATCCAGACTGAGCTACAAGCGCGTGTCACTTACGGCCGATTTCGGCCTCAGTTCGTCCAGCCTGTCGTGGTGCCGAGGGAGAGATTTGAACTCTCACGCCCGCTAGGGGCACTGCGCCCTGAACGCAGCGCGTCTGCCGTTCCGCCACCTCGGCACGATGTTGCCGACTAGACTGTCCGTAGTGCGATATCCATTATGGCACGGTGCGCCTGATAGTGGCGCGTCGTTCGGGATTATCGCTCATGTCATTCTGAGCGCAGCGAAGAATCTACAGCGGTGATTGGACAGTCAAAAAGAAACCAGCCGCAAGGCAAGTCTTTAGATTCTTCACTCCACTGCGTTCCGTTCAGAATGACAGAGCTATTTGTTCTCGAACAGCGAAGCCAGCCGCTCCAGCCCAGCCTGTGCGTCCGCCCCAACTCTCACACGTAAGAGGCGTCGTCCGCGTTGAATGAGCGCGCCGGCATCGCCCGCCGACTGCGCCGCGATCAACTGGCCGAATGTGTAGTCGGTTTCAGGAACGGGGACGTCGTTCGCCGATGCATCATCCACAATCTGCAAGAAGAGGCCGTTGTTCGCGCCGCCCTTGTGGAGCTGTCCGGTGGAATGGAGGAATCGGGGACCGTAGCCAGCGGTTGTGGCCACCTTGGCACTCCGACCAAGCACTGACCGCAGTTGGCCGATCGACTCCCAAACGTCATCGCCTGGGGCAAGGTAGGCATGGATGCCGATGTAGTCTCCGGACGTCGCCAATTCCAGCCACTCTGTTGCCACAGTTTCTACGTCTGTGTCGTCAATGGAGATGATGCGCCCTGCGTCTGCGGATGAGCTGCCGCCAGCCATCGCCTCGCGAGCCAGGTCCTTTGCCAACTGGACATCAGGTTGATCGAATGGATTGATGCCGAGCACGGCTCCGGCGGCGGCTGTGGCGATCTCCCACCGCATCATCAGTCTGCTGATTTCGTGAGTGTCTTCTATGATTTGAGCTACGTGCGCCCACTCTGGCACCAGCGCGCGCAAGGCCTCCCGCTTCTCCGGTTCCGGCTCGGTGCGAAGGCCGATGTAGACCATGACCCGATCATCACCATAGTCCGGGTAGTCCCAGACGGGTTCCTGATCGATGGGAACAATGCCAACATCGAGCTTGCCGGTACTCTCGGCAATGAGTTGCTCAATCCACGTTGGCAGGCTGCGCAGGCTCGGGGACGTCACAAAGGTCAATTTGTCACGCCCCGCCAGTGCGCATTCTCCGATGGTCGCGCCCAGCCTCAGGGCCTGCTCGATTTCCTCGTCTGATGCGTCCCGGGCCGACTGAACTGTCGCGAGCAAACTGCCGATATCGACGCCGATAAGGGCAGCGGGAACGAGCCCGAACTCACAGAGGGCGGAATAGCGGCCGCCAACATCCGTCGGCGCTGAGAACACGCGACGGAATCCGCGCTCGCTTGCCAATCGCTCCAGCGGCGTGCCGGGGTCGGTGACGGCGACAAAGTGGGGTCCGGGATCAGCGCCCATCTCGGTCAGCCTCGCCCAGAAGTAGTGGAAGAATGAGAGCATCTCAGTCGTGGTGCCCGACTTGCTGGACACGACGAAAATAGTTCGTGAGATATCAAGCGCATCCGCGAGTGCGGTCACGGCGGCGGGGTGGGTGCTGTCGAGCACTCTCAGGCGGGGGTGGCCCGCGGTGTTGCCGAATGTGGTCTGGAAGACCTCCGGCGCGAGGCTTGAGCCGCCCATGCCAAGAACCACTACGTCGGTGAAGCCTTCGCTCGCGACGTCACGACCAAATCGGGTCAGGTCCGCAACCTTGGGCGCCATGGTTGTGGGCAGGTCGAGCCAGCCGAGCCGATTCTCAATTTCGGGCGTGCCGCGCAGCGCCCAGAGCGTTGGGTCGTGCTCCAGCAATCTTTCGATGAAGCCGTCCGCTTCCCACTGCCGCAGCCGCGCCTCAATGCGTTCGGGGATTTCTGCTTCGTTCGTCATTGTTCCCCCATCACACGTATGGGTCGTCTCCTAGTGGGTGTCAAAGATCTCCTGATATCGCCCGATCTCGGCCAGCAGCCGTTCGCGCTCCTGCGGTGTGGGGTTGTCTGCATCCGCGAACGGAGTCAGCGGCCCCAGTGTCCGAATTGCGAGGGTAAGCAACAGCCGCGCCTTGACTGCCGAAAGGTTGTCCCCCGTGATGAACGTGTCCTGCGTCGGTTCTTTGGGGATACGCCCGCGCAACCCGCGGCTTGTCAGAACGACGGGAATGCCAAATCGCCGTACGGCCTCCTCCAACGCAGGGCGCTGGAATCGGTGTGGCACGCCGCTGTATGCGAAGCCCTCAACCACGATGCCGTGGCCGGGATGAGATGTGTTCCCACCGCGTTCAGAAACCGCGCGGTCTATCAGGGCGCGAACCTGTACGTCGTCCGCGCCTGCGTATGTCTTGACGATGTCTACCGTTGGCAGGTTCAAGGGCAGGGGGTCATTACTCCGTACCCGCGAATCCGCAGTGTGCTGTCGCGTCGGTGAGAAATAGAACGAAACCTGGTCAGCCTCAATACTGCCGATGGCGGATGCTGAGCCGCCGAGCGACGCAAACCCGCCCGGCCTTTGGTTCGTCTTGGTCACTTCTCGGGCGGGGAATATCTGCTCATCCAGGATGACCAACACGCCCTTGCCACCGGCCTCCGGCGATGCGGCAACCCGCACGGCGTCCCACAGATTCCAGTCGCCGTCGTTGCCGATGCTGCCGTGCCTGCGTTGTGAGGCCGCCACGACAACCGGCTTATGAGAGTTCACGGTGTAGTTAAGGAAACCGGCGGTTTCCTCTGTCGTGAACGTCCCGTGTGTGACGATGCAAGCGTCCACGTTCGGCTGCGCAAGCGCCTCGTTGACCGTGTTAGCGATGAGGACAAGTTCTCGCATGGAGAACGTTTCGCCGCCGCGACGCAACTCGCCGCCGGTGTCCGGATCAATGACCATCTCCACCCGCAGATCTGCGACGTCAGACAGCAGCCCGTTGCGCCCATTCGTGTCGACGCTGAAACGGTCGATTTCCTCAATGACACGCTTGGCGGCGAGATGGAATTGAGAATATACATCGGGAGGCTCATGCCCGGGTTCCATGTAGGGCAGGAGATAGAGGCCGTCCTCCGGCGTCAGCGTGACCTCGTGGAACTCATTGCCGCCATCGTCCACAGGGTTGCCGTCCCGATCTTCGCGGCGAATCCGCACCGTGACGGGCTCATGGAGGCGCTGGGCTCGGAGAACGTTGAGAGGCCCGCCCGCCTTGCTTGACGTGACGAACGGTAAGCCGTTCTGGATTGTGCCACCCGTGGGGACGATGGCGATTGTCGGCTTGTCTGCCATCACCGTGTTATCCGCCCTCGATCCCGAACAGGCGCGCCGCGTTGCCGCCGAGGATGGCGTTGCGATCGTCCTCCGGCAGGTCAAGCTCCGTCACGTCGGCCTTCATCGGTGGAATCGTCGTGTAGGGGTAGTCCGTCCCGAACATGATCATGTCGTTGCCCATGAGTTCACGGGCGAACATTATCGCCGGCCTGAGTCGCGAAACGGTGTCAATGTGGACGCGCTTAAAATACTCCCAGGGGCCCTTGTCGTTCTCGCCCCAATGACCGGCGCGTGGACCGCCCGTGCGATTCAGTCGTCCCATGAGGAAGGGCAGGGTGCTGCCGAGGTGGCAAAGGACGAACTCCAGGTTCGGGTACTTCTCCATGACGCCACTGAGGATGATGCGCATCATGGCCGCAGATGAATCGAACAGGAATCCCATGTTGACGGCCATTGTCCAACCCTCAAGATGCTTTGCCATCACTGGCCAGCTTGGGTGGATCATCATCACGACGCCAAGTTCTTCTGCCCTCTCATAGATCGGCCACAAGTCCGGCTCATGCAGCTGTTTTCCCGCCACATTTGAAGTCAGCATCATGCTGCGCAGGCCAAGGTCATTAACCGCTCGGTCCAGCTCTTTCACCGCCGCGTCGGGGTCTAACAGCGGCAGCGTGCCCATCCCCAGGAATCGGTCAGGGTTGTCCTTCTGGATCTTTGCGATGCCCTCATTCGCCGCCGCCGCAAGCTCCACATTCAGAACGGGGTCGTCAGCAACCTCGCCCGCGGGAACGATGCAACTCATCACGTGCATGTCCACGCCTGCCTCGTCCATGTCGTTGACGCGCGTCTCCAACCTGAACATGCCGGCGGGCATCGTGTAGGAGTCCATGTCGCTGACGTGGAAGATGATGTCGTCGCCGCTGCGTTCCATATACGGAAAAGTGTTGCGATTCAGCAGCAGGTCAATGTACTCGGGAACGGCGAAATGATTGTGCGTATCGATGTGCATAAGCGGAAACTCCAGACTCCCCCAATTGCGGCCGATTGATTCATCGTTATTGTAGCGCCCACGCCTGAACGGGCGCCGCTTCACGAATCTAGTACCATTAAGGACGCGCTGATAGTGCAATCCGGATGAACGGCGCGGAAAGGAGACCCGCACGTGGCGACTTTGAGCCGGTCAATTGGCCTGTCGCGTGAGCAGCGCATCACGGAGCTTGGGCGTGATCTGCTCAGCGCCGCCTACCTGCGCGGCAGCTTTGTTCTCCGTTCCGGCCGCACCAGCAACTATTACTTCGACAAGTACCTCTTTGAGACCAAGCCCAGCATCCTGCGCCGTTTGGCCGCGTTCATGGCGGAGCTTGTGCCGCCGGGCACGGATCGGATCGCGGGGCCGGAGCTCGGCGCGGTGGCCCTCGCAACAGCCCTCTCCCTTGAGATGGGCCTGCCGTTCGTCATCGTCAAAAAAGAGCAGAAGTCCTACGCGACCGGCAACGTTGTGGAAGGGGAACTATTCGCGGGCGAGCGAGTCCTGCTTGTGGAGGATGTCGTAACGACGGGCAGCCAGGCCATCGAGGCGGGCATCGCCCTGCGCGCCGCCGGAGCCACGGTTTCCGATGTCCTTGTTGTCATCGATCGCGAAGAGGGGGCGCAGCAGATGCTTGCCGCCGCGGGCTACCAACTCCGTGCGCTGTTCACGCGGCGCGACCTCGGTATCTAGGTTCCGCGACCGGCGCGCTACAGTAGTGCAATGAATGAATCGCATATTGTCGACCTTTTGAAGTCCACCGGCTGCCTTGTTGAGGGGCAGGTTGAGGGCACTGATGAGCAAGGCGGCTGGGTTGCCGGCGCTATGGAGCCGCTTGCGAATCCCACGGCCGTCTCCGAACTGGCCGGATGCCTCTCGGAGGCACTGCCGACCCCGGCGCCCGACCTTATTGCAGCGTGGCCGGGTCTGGATAACATCGTGCTTGCTTTCGCAATCGGCGTGCAGATGGACAAGCCCGTTGTGCTTCTGTCAGATGCCGAGGGACTGGTCACGGCTTCCGGCAACGTTGAGGCGAATGAAAGTGTTGCTCTCGTTGGGGTGACGCTGAGCGAGCGCGACGCCAATCTCGCGCGTGCATTTGTTGAAAACAAGGGCGGCAAACTGGCCGTCTCAGCTTCACTGGTTGGGGTGGGGCAGGTCACAGGGGAGTTGTCTCTTGTGACGGTTGAGGTGGGGGTTGATGGCAACGACTGAGCAGGAAGTCGCGGCTGCATCAGCGGACGCGGCGGAGGAATCTGAGGCTGTAGTCGCCGAAATGCGCGCCGATCCCGGCCGTATCGCCGCCGACTTCGAACTCCTCTCCGCCATAGGTGGTGAACCGGGCGGCGGCGTGTCTCGCATTCCTTTCTCTCGTGAGGAGCGTGACGCGCATGACCTTGTTGCCGGTTGGATGCGTGATCTCGGTCTGACCGTCCGCACCGACAGCTTCGGCAACACATTCGGTACACTCGCCGGAACTGATTCCACACGTCCGGCAATCGGATTCGGCTCTCATCTTGATTCAGTGCCGCATGGCGGACGATTCGACGGCGCAGTCGGGGTGCTGGGCGCACTGGAAGTGATTCGCTTGTTCAACGAGACGGGCGTTCAGACGGCTCATCCACTCATGGTGGTTGCCTTTGCATCGGAAGAGGGCGCGCGATTTGGGGAGCCGTGCCTTGGCAGCAAGGCGGTCGCGGGTGTGCTGCAAGAGGCGGACCTTGAACGACTGCGTGACGCCAACGGCACCACGCTTGCGCAGGCCATGCGCGCCCTGAGTTTTGATCCATACGCTATGCCGCAGGCTCGTTGGGCGCCCAATACTCTGGCCGCATTTCTTGAGCTTCATATTGAACAGTCGCGGTCGCTGGATGAGGAGGATGAGCGCATCGGCCTGGTGGACGCGATCGCCGGCAACACGCGAATACGCATCGCGATCCGTGGACGGCAAGACCACTCCGGTGGAACACCGATGTCGCAACGGCAGGACGCGCTGGTTGCTGCCGCGGAGGTCATCGTTGCTGCTGAATCTATCGCCAACGAGCCTCGCCGCCGCGCCACCGTAGCGACCGTCGGACGCCTGCATGTATTTCCGAACAGCATCACCACCATCCCCGGCGAGGTGGAGTTCTATCTTGACGTGCGCGACGTGGACAGCGATCGGCAGCGCCTGACGACCCAGGACATCGTTACACGGGCGGAGGAAACTGCTGCCCGGCGCGGCTTGCGCTGCGACTGGGAGGTAGTCTCCGATACGTCACCTGTGGTGCTGCCCAGGTGGCTGCGCGACCTGACAACTGCCGCCGCCGAGCTCCTCGATGTTCCGCACCGCGTTACGACGAGCGGGGCGGGGCACGACGCCGGTATTCTCTCCCGAGGTATCCCTGCCGCGATGCTCTTTGTCCCCAGCCGCGATGGCCTCAGCCACTGCCCCGAGGAGTGGACGAGCATGGAGGATATAGCCATCGGCGCGCAGGCGCTCGCGGAGAGCATCCGTGATATCGACACATTCCTGACGAAAGAGGTTGCCGAATGACATCCGAGCTTCTAGACGCCAACGGGACGATTCCCGTCTTCGCGGGCACGCACGTCCCGCAGCTGCGCCTGCCGTCCAGCGTGCGGCTTGAGGTGATGCAGACAAACGGCCATCACGCACCCGCTGCAACGTTCGTCGAAACGGAGATCATCTCCAACGAGGAGATTGCGCCGGAACACTATCTGATGCGTGTGCGCTCCGAGGCTTTGGCGAACGGCGAGCCGGGTCAGTTCGGCGTCATTCGCCCCGGTTCAGCGACGGACATCCACCCCATCCTGCCGCGCCCCATGGCGGTCTATCAGTATGACAAGGCTGCGTGCACTGCCGATTTCGTCTACCGCGTGGTGGGTTACGGCACGGCTGCCATGGCTCAGCGCAGGGCGGGGGACATCGTGGAGATTGTCGGCCCCGTCGGGCGGCCGTTCCCCATTTCCGATACGACCAACGGAATCCTTATTGTTGGACGTGGCATCGGCGTGTGCTCGCTAACGACGCTTATTGACGAGGCGAACCGCCGCAACATTGAGATCTATGCCGTGTTCAGCGCGCGAAACAAGGATGTTGTGCTCGGCAAAGACATGATCAAGAAGGCCCGTGGGAATGCACTCTATGTCGACGATTCTGATGGGAGCAGCGACGTTGAGAATGTTGAGCCGTGGATCAGCGAGATCATCGAGTCCGGCCGCGTGCAGCAGGCCTACGTTTGCGGCTCCAACCGCCTGATTGAACTGGTAACCAGGCTCGCCGCGCCCGCGGACGTTGAGACCTACGTCTCCCTCGAGGCCCACATGGCCTGCGGTCTGGGCTACTGCCATTCCTGCGCGACGGGCGCGTTCGGAGAGTCAGCGGAGTCGCCGCTGGTGTGCCGCGACGGCCCCGTCTTTCGCTGTCACCCGGCAGGGGTTACTGTATAGGCGATGGCCGTACAGGACACTGAGACTGACAGCAGGCTAGGGGTTGACCTCGGCGCCGGGCTAACCCTCAAGAACCCGGTCATGCCCGCATCCGGCTGTTTCGGGCCGGAGATGGGAACCCTGTTCGACCTCGGCCAACTGGGCGCGCTTGTTCCCAAGACGATCTTCTACGGTGAACGCGCGGGCAATCCCGCTCCCCGCACCGCTGAATCCCCCGCCGGAATGCTCAACTCCATCGGCATACCGTCGCGCGGCGTCGAGCATTTTCTGACTGAGCTCCTGCCCGAATACACCAAGTATGATTCCCCCGTCATTGTCAGCATCGGCGGGCTGGGGATCGAGGAGTATGACCGCCTTGCCGAGCGGCTGAACGGTGAGCCCGGTGTTGCGGGTCTTGAGGTCAATATCTCCTGTCCCAACCTTGAGGCTGGCGGCATGGAGATTGGCGCGAGCCCGGCCAATGTTGAGCGGGTCTTGCGCGGGGTGTCCGACCGTTTCGATGGCCCGGTCATCGCCAAGCTGACACCGAACATCACGAGTATTGCGGACATTGCCAAGGCCTCGGAGCAGGGCGGCGCGACGGCCATCTCCGCCATCAACACCCTGTCCGGCATGGTCATTGACGTAGACAATCAGCGCACCGTTACCGGCACAATGACCGGCGGCGTCTCCGGTCCCGCTATCCGTCCCATCGCGGTGCGCATGGTCTGGCAGGTGTGCAGCGCGGTGTCGCTGCCGGTTGTCGGTATCGGCGGCATTACGTCCGCGAAAGACGCCCTGGAGTTCATCCTTGCCGGCGCGACGGCCGTCGCCGTCGGCACTGCCAACTTCACGCGTCCCACGACGATGCTGGACGTCATTGAGGGATTGAAGACGTATGTGGAAACACACCACCTGAGCAGCATCGACGATGTGCGCGGGCAGCTTGAAGAAGGGATGCGCGTGGCTATCGAGCCGCCGCGTCCGGCCACCCCCGTTTCGGGGCGAGCCGGGTAACATCAATCTATGAATATCACCGGCAGTCACACAGTCCCCGCGTCGCGCGAGCGCGTTTGGGAGCTTCTGCATGATCCCGATGCCCTGCAGCGGATGGTTCCGGGATGCCAGACCCTCGACGCTGAGACGCCCACCAAGTTTTCCGCGACATTGTCCGTCGGAGTCGGGCCAATCCGTGGCCGGTTCAGCGGGGCAGTTGAAATCGAGGACATTGCCGCCAATGAATCGTACAAGATGACCCTGAACGGACAGGGGCCGACGGGGTTTGTGACCGGCGCGGGGATGATCAACCTGAGCGAGGACGGCGAGGGAACGCTCGTGGAGGTTGAGGCGGACGCGCAGGTCGGGGGAACCCTGGCGCAGATTGGTTCGCGCATGGTGCAGACCGCCGTGCGGATGCTGATGGGCCAGTTCTTTGACGCGCTATCGCGAGAGGCAAGCGTTTAGTCGGAATCCTGGCGAAGTACTCTGTGGACGATGTCAGCTGCCTCGGCGCTTTCCGAACTTGCTGCATCAAGCATGGCGGCCGAGGCAAGTTGGACAGCCTCTTGCTCACTTAGGCTCAATTCTGATGCCACTTCACGCGCCGCTTCGACCGCCAACTCAGCAGCAATCCCAGCATCGCTGCCCGCCTCTATAGCGCCCTCCACGATTCCATAGGCCGCTCCTCGCAGGGCATCATCGGGAGTGATGCGATTTCCAATGGCGGCCCTAATACTGCCGAGTACGGAAGCCTTCGCCACGTTCTCCAATCGGCTGGCGGTCTGGCTGCCCGCGTGCATTGCACCGCGTGTTGCCTGGCGCGTCAGTTCAAGCCCAACTGCCCGAGCATCATCCACGTTCGCAATACTTGATTCCAGCGCTCGGCCAACCCTTTCGGCCACGCCGCCGGCAATCGTTCTTCCCCGCGCCACAGATTCCACTGCAGCCTGTGTTGAGGCGGCAACCTCGTATGCGGTGACACCAAGTGCGACATCAATCCCCGGAACGCGCTTCAGGTATCCGTAGGAAATCGCTGATGCCGTGCCCACACCCGGGACGGATGAGATGGCGCGCATTGTTGGGCTGAAACGGGACGTGAGCTCGGTCAGGGCTTCGTCCCGCGAATGCTCCCCCTCTTCTCTGAGAGCAACCAGAAGATTTAGGGCAAGCAGGCCGATGATGAACGAAATGATAAATAGAAAGTCGAAACCGGCGACTGTTGGAGCGGCCCAGGAAATGGCCTCAGCCGGGCCAATCCAATTCATCTCCAGCTGCAGGGATCTTGCGATAAAGAAGTCGGACAATAGTCCGCCTATAACTGCACCGACACCCACACCAAGATTGGTGGCGATACCCGCGACTCCAATGAAGGCGGTTGCCTTCTCCTCCGGCGCAAGCTTGACGCTCAACGCCCCAACGGTAAGTGTTACGCCCGCTGCTGCCACGCCCGCAAAGAAGTGAAGCAAGATGATCAGTCCGAGCATATAGTCGGTCTGCTGAGAGAATGCCGTAAACGTCCAGCCCAATATGATTAACAGGTATAGAGATGCGGACAAGGACAGGACAGTCTTGAGGCCCACACGATCCGCCATCGGCCCCCAGACGCGGAGAAACAGCACGCCTGACAACTGGCTTAGCACACCAAGTCCGACAACGAGGGGCAACGGCATCTCAAGTTGCGTGAGCATATAGACAGCAAAGAAGGGGATCGCAAGATTCGACGCGAAACTCCACGTGAACAGGAACTTGAGCAGCTGTTGAAAATTCTTGTCTTTCAGTGGCTCCGAGAGTATTGACAATGACGATGTCTCGGATCGTATCGCAGCCGGCATGAGCGGCTCGCTTGCCCTGAGAGCGAGGGCCGAACCGATTAGACCGAACGTCAACGACCCTGCAACGAGAAGAATAGAGTAGGCGTAGATCGCGTCGTTCGGCTCAGACCGGCCTTCCCACCAGTTAACGAAGAAACTGGCGCTCAATCCGACAACTGACACAACGATGGTGATAATGGCAAGCCGCCGGCCATAATAGCGTCCAAGGAGACCACGAGGCACAAGGTCTCGCATCCAGCTTGCCCATGCAGTGGTCCATGTCGAGGCAAGGATGCCCCGAAGCCCAAGGAGAATAATGACAGCGAAGATGGCTGTCGAGCCGGGGGTCTCCATAAAGAATGGAACCGCCGCCATCGGAATCCAAAGCAGTTGAGCGGCAATGTTAAATGGAACCCCAAGGGCCTTCCTTGCGCGGAACTTCTCGACCGCAAGGATCGACGGAAGTTGTGCAATTTGTGTGATAAATGGAAGAGCCGCAAGTATCCCGACTTGTAGATTGTTCGCGCCAAGAGCCAATGCGAATGCGGCCATGAGGCCGCCGCTGCCCAGACTGAACATGGCTCCCGAGGCAGCGCCCTCCCATACCATGAGCCGCAAACTGCTCTGCATCTGGCGTTCATTCAATGTGGGGCTGGGACTAATCGAGAATGGCATTGTCAAATGATACGGACATTGGCATACGCGCTGCTTTCAACAGGTTGTGGGGGACAGATGCGCTCTGATAATGTCGCCAAGGGCCCCCTTTTGGGGCCGTAGACGTAGCGATGAGGCGCAGATTGCGTCAACTATAGCAGGAGCCGCCGGTTGACCCTTTACCCCACGTGGGAATAGCATCGCCTCAGGGCACTAGAGAGCAACGGGGGCGGGTGCGACTATGGCTGATTCGATTCCTGTGACACTGACCATCAACGACACGGAATACAACTTAGACGTTGAGCCGCGTTTACTGCTGGTTCACGCTATCCGTGACGTCATCGGCCTGACCGGCACGCACGTCGGCTGTGATACGTCCCAGTGTGGCTCGTGCACCGTTCTTCTGAATGGGGAAGCGGTCAAGTCATGCTCGATGCTCGCCGTGCAGGCGGACGGGCAGCAGATTGAGACCGTGGAGGGCCTCGCCGCAGCCGATGGCACATTGCATCCCATCCAACAGGCGTTTGCGGAGAAGCACGGACTCCAGTGTGGTTTCTGCACCCCCGGCATGTTGATGCTCTCCAAGGCGCTTCTCAACGAGAACCCGAATCCATCGAAGGACGAGATTAAGCACGCGCTAGCCGGAAACATGTGCCGTTGCACGGGGTATCAGAACATCGTCCTGGCTATCGAATTCGCGGCGGGTCAACTTTCCCGGTGAGGTGACCGCCATGACCACGAGCAGCCCGCCTCGCCAGATTGGCCAGTCGCCCCGTCGCAAGGAGGATGATCGTCTTCTGCGTGGGCAAGGCGCGTTCTCCGACGACATCAACATACCCGGAACCGTGTGGGCGCACTTCGTCCGCAGCCCGCATGCCCACGCCCGTATTCTCAACATCGACTTCTCGGCTGCTATGGCTCATCCGGGAGTATTGCGCGTTCTCACCGGAGCGGATGTTCACCCTCCCTATCACCCCATACCGCCGGTTCTCGCCGTGCGGGACGCCGAGAATCGCGACAATGAGGCCGGGGCGCCCGCGTTCACTCTCATCGCCAGGGACAAGGCCAAATACGCCGGGGAAATCGTTGCCATCGTGGTTGCTGAGACTCGAGAGGCGGCACGTGACGCGGCTGATCTGCTGATGGTCAGGTATGAGCCGCTTCCGGTGGCTAATTCGCCGGAGCAGGCGATGGAGCCCGGCGCGCCTAGAGTGCATGACGAACGCTCCAATGAGCAGGTTCGCTGGCTCAAGAGCACGGAGAACGTATCCAGCACCTTTGAGGACTCGGAGATCATCCTGCGGCATGATTTCGTGAACCAGCGAATTCACGCCGTCCCGATGGAGCCACGCGCCGGCATCGCCCACTGGGATCCCGCCACACAATTCCTCACCATCTGGGCATCTATCCAGGGCGCGCATGAACTGCGAACACAGATGGCGGAGGTGCTGGGCATTTCTCCTGATCAGATTCGCTCCGTCGCGCCGGACGTTGGCGGAGGATTTGGCGCGAAACACGGTGGGGAAGTGGAGTACTTCCTCCTGGCTATCGCGTCGATGGAACTCGGACTGCCCGTCAAGTGGGCTGCTTCGCGCACCGAAGAGTTCTTGTCGCTCAGCCACGCGCGTGGAAAAACCTCGGAGTTTGAGGTAGCCGCTGATCGTGATGGCCGCGTCAAGGCGCTGCGCCTCCGGCACACCACGGATTTGGGCGCGTTTCCCAAGGGGGCAACGCCAATCGTCGCGCAAACGTCCGCCATCATCGCTACCGGCGTTTACGGCATTCGAGAGGCCGCGTTTGAAGTCCATTCCGTCTACACCAACCACACGCCGGAGGGCGCGTACCGCGGGTACGGTCGACCTGAGGGCATCAACCTGATTGAACGCGCCATGGACATGCTGGCGCGTGACCTGGATATCGACCCTGCTGAGATTCGCAGGCGCAACATGATTCAGCCAGAGGAGTTTCCGTACTATCGCACCCCCGGCGGGGACATCTACGATAGCGGCAATTACCCCGAGGCGCTGGAACGGGCCTTGGAGGTCAGTGGCTACGAGGGCTTACGGGAACGGCAACGCGAAATGCGTGCGGACGGGAAATACCTGGGTATCGGACTGGCGTCATGGGTCAAGACCGGCGGGTTTGGGCCGTCGTCTCTCGATCCCTCTTCGTCCATGCCGGAGTGGGCGCGCGTGAAAGTGTCTCCTGCCGGAGCAGTGACCATCTACACCGGCTCGTCACCGCACGGGCAGGGCAACTACACGACCTACGCGCAGGTGGCGGCGGACACTCTTCACGTCTCGATAGACGATATCTCCGTGACTCACGGTGATACGGCAACGGTGACGTACGGCATGGGCACGTTTGCCAGCCGCAACATGGTCGTGGGCGGGATGGCCGTCCTCCAGGCTTCCCAGAAGATTCTCGACAAGATGACCCGATTCGCTGGTCACGCTCTCGGCAGCGACCCGGACGGTGTGGATTTCACTGACAGCGTGTTCAACGCCAACGGCTCGTCGATCACATTCCGTGAGGTTGCCGCCCGAATCAACCAGGTCCTTGAACGGCCCCCGGGCATGGAAATGGGCCTGGACGAGTCATCGTTCTACCAACCGACCCACCTCACCTTCAATTACGGCACGTATGTTGCCGTGGTGGAGGTTGATCCGGAAACGGGTGATGTTGACCTGCAGCAGCTGTTCTGCGTGGATGATCAGGGCGTCGTCGTCCATCCGGTCATCGTGGAAGGGCAGGTTCACGGTGGTGCAGCGCAGGGAATCGGCCAGGCGCTCTATGAGGACATCGTCTACGACGAGAACGGCCAACTGCTCAGCGGTTCCCTGATGGACTACGCGCTGCCCACAGCGGAGATGATGCCGGAGTTCATCTCTGAATTCATCGAGACGCCGTCGCCCACCAACCCGCTTGGCGTCAAGGGCATGGGAGAGGGACCAACGACAGGGGCGCCCCCTGCCGTGGTCAACGCAGTTGTTGACGCGCTCGCCCCGTTCAATGTTCGTGACATCGCGATGCCGCTAACGCCGGAGCGCGTGTGGCGCGCCATACAGGACGCGCAGAATGGAGATCAGTCATGATTCCCGCAGCATTCGACTACGCCGCCCCTGATTCCGTCGCGGAGGCGATAACTCTCCTCCAACAGCGGCCCGGGGAGGGCAAGATAATCGCCGGCGGTCAGAGCCTCTTGCCGATGATGAAGCTCCGGGTTGCCATGCCCGGCCTCGTGGTTGATTTGCGCAAGACGCGCGGCGAGTTGTCCCACATCAGCACGGACGGCAACAATCTGCGAATCGGCGCGATGACGAGCCATGCCCATATTGCCGGGTCCGACGTCGTGCTTGATACGCTGCCGGTGTTGGCCGAGACGGCTGCGGAGATTGCGGACGTCCAGGTGCGAAATCTTGGCACGATCGGCGGCAGCATCGCTCACGCTGACCCGGTTGCCGACTACCCCGCCACGCTGCTTGCGCTTGATGCGCGGGCGCAAATTGCGGGCCCGAACGGCGTTCGTGTCGTATCCGTTGATGAACTCATCATGGACGCGTTCATTACGACGCTGGCTGAGGATGAAATCATCACGGAGATCATCATCCCCATCTCTGACGGTCAGACGGGCGCGGCCTATCTAAAATTTGCGAACAAGGCGTCACACTTTGCCATCGTCGGCGCGGCTGCGACCGTTTCGCTGGATGATAGCGGGTACTTGTCCCGCGTCGCCGTCGGCATAACAGGCGCGGCGTCACGCGCGGCCCGTGCAACGGCCGTTGAAGATGCCCTGAGAGGGCACGTGCCGACACCGGACGCCATCGCAACGGCATCCGCTATGGCGGCGGATGGCCTCGAGTGCATTGCGGACCTGCACGGTTCGCCGGAGTACCGGCAGAATCTGTGCCGTGTGCTGACCAAGCGCGCTCTTACCAAGGCGGTAGAGCGGGCGCGGGAATAGCCGCGAGGAAGGACGGAGACATGGCCACAGACACGAAGCTTGTTGGGCAATCTGTTGCCCGGCGGGAGGATGAAAAACTCCTGCGTGGTCGCGGCGCATTTGTCGAGGACATCAAGGTTCCCGGCATCCAGTGGGCGAGCCTTGTCCGCAGCCCACACGCCCATGCGCGCATCCGCAGTATCGACACCTCAGCTGCCTTGCAGACGCCCGGCGTCAACGCCGTTCTCACCGGCAAGGACATTCACCCTCGCTTCGGCACCAACCCGACAGTCTCTCTGAAGTTCTACGACGCGGAATCGGCCCCGTATGACCTGATTGCAGTCGACAAGGCGCGGCACGTTGGTGAGGTTGTTGCCGTTGTGGTTGCTGATACGCGCTACGGAGCGCGGGACGCGGCCGATCTCATCTTCGTTGATTACGAGCCGCTTGCGCCCGCGATTGAGGTAGAGAAGGCGCTGAGAGATGATGCCCCTCGCGTCCATGACGACCGGCCAAACGGAATCATCCACTGGCGCTATCAACTCGGAAACGTGTCCCAGGCTTTCGAGGAGGCCGCGGTTATCGTCCGTGAGCGGATCGTCAACCAGAAGATCCATGGCGTGCCGATGGAGCCTCGGGCCGGCCTCGCACACTGGGATGCCGTGCAGGAAACGATGAGCTTGTGGGCGACGGTGCAGACTCCGCATGCGCTGCGCGATCATCTTGCCGAGATTCTGCACCTGTCAGCGGACAACGTTCGTGTCGTTGCGCCGGACGTTGGCGGCGGCTTTGGCGTGAAGCACGAGGACCCCGAGTATGCGCTCATCTGCATCGCGTCGATGCACCTTGGCGTTCCTATAAAGTGGGTTGCCACACGGACTGAGGATTTTTTGGCGATGCACCAGGCGCGCGGTAAGACGTCCTACCTGGAGGTCTCTCCGGATGCCGCCG
>JAPOOK010000026.1 GCA_026713485.1 Chloroflexota bacterium
ACGTCTTCTATGACCCGAATCAGAACCTGTACGTCGAGCGGCCCTGCCTGCCACCGGAACTCGGGGCGCCCTACGAGCTGCCGGAGAACTGCAGGAACACAGTCCGTATCGCCGAACACTGCGCCTCGCTGGTCGGACAGGAGACCCGGTCGCGGGACGGCGCGCCCGTGGGCGACGAACCGGAGGTCGTGCGCGTGCGTACGCTTGCCGATGCGTTCAGGGAGGCGGGCCGGCGAGTCAGAAACCTGTGCATGCCCAACCTGGGAGGGCTCAGGTTCTCACAGGTCGCCGTGCTTGCGCCCGGATACAGCAGCGACGATTGGCCGGATCAATTCGGGGCGATTCCCGCGACGATGAGCTTTGAGGAATGGGGTGAGGACAACGGCGTGCTGATCGCTTCCTGGCACCGCTTCAAGGGGTTGGAGGCGGATGCCATCGTGACGGTCGAGACGCCGGTCAGGGATGAGGGGAGGGAGCGGGTCAATCGGTACGTGGCGCGGTCGCGGGCGAAGCATTTGTTGGTGGTGGTTGAGGTGGAAGAGGCGTGAGTCGTGTCGATGAGCAAGAACTACGGCCGGATAGGAGTTTGGCGAGCGTCGACGCCACTCAAGGAACGGGGGATGCGCGATCCACCGCATGGCTCTCCGCACTGGTGGTCGATTTTCTTGGTTAAGGGCGAGGCGTTTGGAGGCAAACTTGGTGCCGCCATCGATTAGCAAATTGGCCCAGGCCACGGCTTGGGAAATGCACACGGGTAGCGCTTGGACTACCATGATACGAGGGATGGGCGGGGCTCAGAGGCCATCTGGTATCGGCTCCGTCGACCTGCTTGAACAACCTGACTGGTAATTCGTGGCCGATGCCTGTTCCCGCAAATCCGAAAATATTTCATATCTGCCACGTTGACCGCCTGCCGTCGATCATCGACGAAGGCAGACTACTGTGTGACGCTGATATCGCCGACCTACCGACGGTTGGGACGACAATCGGGATGGCCAGCATCAAGCAGAGGCGGATGACCTTGCCGTTGGAGTGCCGACCAGGTCTTCACGTCGGAGAGTGTGTGCCGTTTTATTTCTGTCCACGCTCGATCATGCTCTATGTAATCCACCGGGCAAACCACGAGTCGCTGGCCTATCGTGGCGGGCAGGGCTCCATCATTCACTTGGAAGCGGACCTGCGGAGCACGGTCGCGTGGGCTGAGGAGCAGGGGCGTCGCTGGGCGTTTACTTCGTCCAATGCCGGCACCTACTACTTCGACGACTTCTGTGACCTCGACAGGTTGGACGAGATCGACTGGAAGGCAGTTGCTGCCCGAGACTGGCGCGAATGTCAGCACGGGAAACAGGCGGAGTTCTTGATCGAGGAGCGGTTCCCCTGGATGTTGGTTGCAAGGATTGGTGTACTATCGAAACACGTTTACCAGCAGACCATGAATGCACTCGCAGGCGCCGAGCACAGGCCGCGGGTACAGATCAAGCCCCGGTGGTATTACTGAGATCGGAGGAGGGATGCCATGATCGAATACAAGACGGGCGACATCCTCACGGAAGACGCGGAAGCGCTGGTTAACACGGTCAACTGCGTCGGTGTCATGGGGCGGGGCATCGCACTTCAGTTCAAGCGCGCGTTTCCCGAAAACTTCAAGGCCTACGCCGCCCATTGCAAACGCAACGAGATTCAACCGGGGAAGATGTTCATTTTTGAAACCGGTGAGATGATCTCTCCGCGATTCATTGTCAACTTTCCGACCAAGCGCCACTGGCGAGGCAAGAGCCGGATTGAAGACATCGAGTCGGGGCTGGGATCGCTGGCCGATGAAATTCGATCGCGC
>JAPOOK010000027.1 GCA_026713485.1 Chloroflexota bacterium
CATCGTCATGCGTAATCCCCTGCTGAGTGTTGTGCTTGTCGGCGTTCCGATGGTCTTCGCCACGTACTTCTATTTCGACATCAACACGGGCCTGAACGGCGTGGACGTCTTCCCCGAAGAGGCCGAAACCAGGGAGGCCTTCTTTGTCATGGAAGAGGAATTCTCCTTTGGGCTGATCAATCCGACAGAGGTCGTTATTGACGGCGACCTGACGGATGCCAGCGTCACGGGCGCGGTGCAACAACTCCAGGGCGCGCTGCTGGCCGATCCCGCTTTCCCGCTGCCGACTCTGCTTGAGCCAAACCCCGCCAATGACCTTGGCTTGTTGCGGGTTGTCATTCCGGGCGAACCTGCGAGCCAAGCCGCCGTCGATGCGGTGAACAACATCAGAGTCACGCACATTCCGGCGGCATTCGCGGGCGTAGACGCGGAGGTGCTGGTCGGGGGGCCAACCGCGGCGGCGGCGGACGTCTTTGACATCGTTGAACGATACACGCCAATCGTCTTTGCGTTTGTGCTCGGTGTCAGTTTCCTCATCCTGATGCTGGTGTTCCGCTCCATCGTGATTCCGATTAAGGCCGTCTTCATGAACCTGTTGTCCGTGGGCACGGCGTACGGGCTGCTGGTTCTGGTCTTCCAGAAGGGCTACGGCAGAGATCTGCTCGGATTCCAAGAGGCGGCCGTCATCGATGTATGGATACCACTGTTCCTGTTCTCGATCCTGTTCGGGCTGTCGATGGACTACCACGTCTTCCTGCTGAGCCGCATCCGGGAACGCTTTGACCAGACGGGCGACAACCGCGAGGCTGTGGCGTTCGGACTGCGTGAGACTGCCGGCCTCATCACCGGAGCGGCGCTCATCATGGTTGCCGTTTTCGGCGCGTTCGCCTCCGGCCAGACGATCATCAATCAGCAGGTCGGCTTCGGCCTTTCGGTCGCGATTCTCCTGGACGCAACACTGGTGCGGTCAGTGCTCGTGCCGGCGACGATGGAGATGCTTGGGGCGCGCAACTGGTATCTGCCGAAGTTCCTGCGTTGGCTGCCGGACGTGCGCGTCGAGCCTGTCGAGGAGCACAGCCCTACTGCCTAATAAAAGGGAGCGGCGCTCCCGTGTCGGGAGCGCCGCCCGTAATTCTCAGGACCAGTCCGGCTATCAGGCGGGGGCGGGGCCCAGGACACGATAGCCCTGGTTTTGCTCGGTCCGCTCTGCAAGCGGGAGAATCTCAATCACAACGTTGGAAAGACCGACAACCTCACCGCGATCGTCGAAGGAATAATTCTCGCCGATCGCGCCGCTCCACGTGACATCGTAGAGGCAATCCCGGAATGCCTCCGTATCCTGGTCGTCCTCCGTCTCCTTGAGGCATTCCGCAGCGATGTACACGCTGTCGTAAGCGGAGCCCAGGTACCAGGGCAGCGTGACGTAGTCATACTTGGCGCGGAAATTCTGTAAGACGCTCTGGCCCTTCGCAATGCCCGGATCCAGGTCGGCGATCACGGCCTTGAGTCCCGTCGCCGCCTCTCCGGCCACCTCGAGGGCCGTCGAGCCGATCGAGACAACCTCGCTATAGATTGGACCGTCATACCCAATCTCCCGAGCCTGCTTGATTATCGAGCCCGCGCTTGCCTCACCTTGCGCGGCTATCATCAACGCATCGGGGTTGCTCTCCCGCAAGAGAGTAAGTTGCGTTCTGAAATCCAGCGTTTCCGTTTGATAGCGTTCTGAAGCCACCACCTGCCCGCCGAGCACCTCAAACCGCTCTGAAACGCCGCGTCGCACTCCCTCCGCGTAGTCAGTCGACTCGGAAATCGTGGCCAGCGTTCGAATGCCGTCAGCCCACAGGAGGTTACCTGTTTCTATGCCCAGTTTTTCATCGCTGATCGCGGTGCGGAAGATGAAGTCTCCTGCGTCTGCGATATCCGGGTTGGTCGCCGATGAGGAGAAGAGCACAACGCCGTCTTCTTCAGCCAGTGGAGCGACGCCCAACATTGCGCCGCTGCACGACGTGCCAAGAATAATCTTGATGTCATCCACGTCCGTCAGCTTGTTATAGGCGGTAATTGCGTCCTGTGCATTGCACTTGGAGTCCTCAACCACCAACTCAAGCGGCGTACCGTTGATTCCGCCTGCCTCATTGATTTCCTCCAGCGCCAACTGCTTGGCACGGTTTGACACATTGCCATACGTCTCGCCGGGGCCGGTGAGAGCCTCCATGACACCAATGCGGTAGGTTTCAGGTTCATCATCACTTTCGCAGCCCACTGCAGCCCCGAAAATCAGCATGCTGGACACAACGAGCAAAAGGATCGCAACAATTGGGTGCTTCATTTCTCCCTCCTTGCCGACGATTCTTGCGGCACGGAAACAATCCTCGAGGTGGAGGCACGGTCAACCGCCGTCTCTCCGCCTCCCTGATGGGGGTCGGACACTAAATTTTACACCCTAAGACTGCCCGACCGAATTGGTCTAAGTCTCATCTTCGGTCACAGAATCCCTCGTAACCGTGAGAAGGTAACCGGCTGATCGGGTGTGCCGGGCGTCCGCCACCAGGATCGCGTGGCGGCCGGTCTCCGACGCCTCGTAAATGAGACTGGCATCCAGGTTGAGCAATCCGTGTCCGCCGTCATCGTCGCTGCGCATCAGGCGCGATGAAACATCGTCACGACCAACGAATACGACTGGATCAATGGCAGCCGCCTCAACGTCCACGACGATGGCATCGCCTTCTTCGAGCTCGATGAAGAACAGGTCATGATCAGCAGGGTTATCCAGAGCACCGATGACACTTTGCCCCGGCTCGACAACCGTTCCGTCATCGAGATCGATCAATGGGAACAACCCGTGGCTGCTGCTGATCTCATACTCTGTTTCGCTTCGTGCGTATTGCTCAACGAAGACCACATAGGGACTATCTTCACGGATTGTCAGTGACAGAGTCTCAGTGCCGGTGTTCGTCTCATCAACACTCACGATGTGATTGCCGATGAAATCCCATGCGATGAGAAAAACATCATTGTCGCTCGTCACGTCGATGGTGACTGTCTCTCCAAGCGGGCCGGTTATTGCGTAACCGTGCTGCCCAAGCCGGGCGACAAGTGTGCCCTCGCCATCACTGAGTTCGTGCTCTGCCCGAAGCAGCCGGTCTCCCAACTCTGAAACGTCCTCTCCGCCAAGGAGCGGCTCAATCCTCGTGAAGAGGCTATCTGCATTGGGGATCAGTGGAATTGACACGTCCGGGCCGACGAGGCCGCTAATCCCGGCTAGCGCGCCGGTCTCCGTAACGAGCGCGCCTCCGTGATGACCTGCCGTTACGCCCGCGTCCGTTTGGAAGAGCGTAAGATCGGCCGCCGCCCAATAAGCCGTGCCGGATATGATCCCTTGCGTCATAGACGGTTCCGGATCAGCCCCCTCATGCCACTGATGCGCGACAAGATAAACGGTCGCGCCCGTCTTGAGGTCGGAGGCATCCGCAATGGCCAGTGACTGACCTATAGGCGGGAATGGCCCCAGCACTGCCGTGTTCGACAGATAGTCCAGATGCGCCACAGGCGCATCCGGAATCGATTGGCCGTCTGCCAACGTCACATTGACCTGGGAGTACGGTAGGACGAGGTGGGCGCTTGTAATGACGTAGCCGCCTTCAATCAACACGCCGGTACCGAGTGTGATTGGAGTCTCAACACGGACGACGGATCTGCTGACAAGTTCATACACCTCTTCGGCGGTCAGTGGGAACGGCTGGGGTGTCGGCGTCGGCTGCGGGGTGGCGGTTGGAGCAGGTGTGGCTGTGGGTTGCGGTGGCGCGGGCGGCTGGGGTGATGCCGTCGGCGCCGGGGTTGCCGTTGGCTGCGGCGCTGGGGTGGGTTCCGGGTCACTGCACCCCGCCGCTAGCAAGAGCGATGACGCGGCAATGACACCCGTAATCGTCATAAGTACGCGCACACGCCATCCAGTCATGAATCACCCCTTGTGCTCAAAGTCCGTCGAGGCATATCTCGACACGACAATTCAGAGAAAAATGGTGGGCGATAGAGGATTTGAACCTCTGACCTCAGCGATGTCAACGCTGCGCTCTAACCAACTGAGCTAACCGCCCACAGTACCCGTGTCAACCGCGTCGCCTTGGCCATTGGCGGGTGAGATTCATTCTAGTTACGCCACACAAAGCCGGTCAAATTGTTTTAAAGTTCGCGATCCAACGATGGTTGTTCAAGCGGTTGGTCCGCCGCGTTCCGGCGTCGAGTCCGGAAAAGTGTCATCTGCGGTATGTCGGCTTGGGAATCCCCCTGGCTGCTAACCTCGGGTATCGAGGCTGCGTTTTCTTCTTTGACCGGTCATTAGACACACAGCCAACACCGGCGACCATGTAAACCCCTTTGAGGGCACGCATGGCGACCCCGAGGAGGAGCAGCGGGTGAGGAAACGAGTATTTCTGATCATTGGAGTGCTGGCGGGACTGCTTGCGCTGGGAGTGGCGACCACGGTCGTGATAGCCCAGGAATCCAATGACGACGACAAGAACAGTTTTTTCGATGACTTCGTTGAGCGTGTAGCTGAGATCCTCGACGAGGATGAGGACACGGTTCGCGACGCAATGGAAACCGCGCGGGAAGAAACGAAGGAAGCGTGGAAAGAGAAGTGGGAACAGGCCTACCGCGACAAGCTGGAAGAGAAGCTTGACGCAGCCGTTGAGGCCGGAAAGATCACACAAGACGAGGCCGACGAGTACCTGGATTGGTACGACGACAGGCCGGACGGAGCCTCGTTCAGTCGCGGGTTCGGCCGCCACGGAAAGGGATTCGGCCATCAGCGCTGGGGCAAATAAGAAGACACACCGGGCGTAACGAACTGACCTGCCACTCCTCCCCGTCCCGCTCTTCGTCCATCTGCTGCGGGACACGGCAGGCAAGGAACGCCCGAAGTCATGTCAGAGAGGGGCGCGGCATATGCCGCGCCCCTCTTGCTTAAGCCTCCCGACCGCCGGGCACGTAGCCGCTCTCCTCAAAGAGCGTGCGCACAGGCAGGCCGATGATTGACCCCACGCGCGCTTCCGGGTGCGACTCAAGGTAGGACTGCACGATGGCGTAGCCGATCGCATGACCGGTCCAAACAGGCACACGGTCATCGTCTCCAAACAGGTACCGACGAATCTCTAGTGGATCGGTATCGTCCAGCCGGCTCTCCACGCTGGGCCAGATTGCGCGTTCAACCTCCGGCGGGAGCGCTGAGACCCAGTGGGGCTGATGCTCCGGCACGATACCGCCCGCAAAGACATCCGCAATCCCTTCAGTCACCATCGCGTCCAGCAGCGTGTCCGGCTCATTGTTCTTGACGTAGATCATGCGACCGCCAGTGAGGCCGCGCGGGAAGAGCCAATTGCGGACAAGGTGGACGTACTCGTGAGCCGTAATATAGGCAAGCGTTTCAGTCCAGTTGTGCGCTGGCCACACGAACAGGAGGGTGACGCCGGAGCTGAGGCTGACGCCATTCGCGTACTGCATCGCCTGCGTCAGTCCGCGGCTTTCACCATCTCCCATCAGGATGACGACACGGGCTGACAGGTCCGGGCGCGGCAGCGCCTGTGAGCACTTGTACAGCGTGTCTTCAACGATGCCGCGTGGCGAGAGGGCGTCCGTGGCATTCACCGCGCGGATGAATGCGTTGAGTTCCGGATCACCCGTCTGCGTCATCGTCCAGTGTTCGCCGATGTCGATGAACGTGGGCTGCTCTCCCGCAAGCAGGCGGTGGATGTACAGCCTCAGCCGCTGTTTGAACGATTCGAGCGGGGGTTGCTCAACCTGGTTCAGCGCCTGCTCGGCAAAATAGCCTTCAAGCCGATAGGCCGGGACGACCGTCATCTGCCGGGGAAGCCGCCTGCCTGTCATGGCGCGCTGTGAACGGACGCGGCTAGCGGTGGCGCTAGCCGATTGCGCCGGATTCTTCGAGCCCCGCGTATTCCTCGTCGGAGAGCCCCAGGATGCCCATCAGGACCTCCCGCGTGTGGAGGCCGGGCGTGGGCGCCCCCATGCGAACGCGACCGGGTGATTCGCTGAATTTGATTGTCATGCCCGGGTGTTCAACGGGACCCGGCACGTTGTGATTCACTTCAACGACGTACCCCCGGGAGCGCAGCTGCGGATCGAGGTACAGGTCCTCACCGGTGGCCGCCATGCCCGCAGCGATGCCGGCGCGCTGACACGTATACATAACTTGGTGCGCGGAGCGCGTGCGCGTCCACGCCGAGATCTCCTCGTCGAGGGCATCGTGGTTGGCCTGCCGATCCGCGAACGTTGCGAAACGAGGATCGTCGGCAAGTTCCGGCCTCCCAATCACTTCCGTCAGCGCACGCCACGACACGTTGTCGTCGTCCGGGCAGGAGATGGCGCACCAGCGGTCGCCTCCGCCGCACTGGTAGACACCCTGCGGCGCGGCATTCGGATCGCGGTTGCCCCACGCCTCCGCCGACTCCGCGCCGAACTGTGTCTCAAGGAACGCCATGCCGATCATGCTCGCGGTGGCCTGGAATTGCGGAATCTCGATGTATTGCCCCTCTCCGGTGCGGTCACGGTAGTGAAGCGCAGCCATGATAGAGAGGGCAAGGTTGCCGGCAGTAATGAAGTCCGGGTAGGCATTCCTGCCGCGCGCGGGCCATTGCGCGTCCGGCTGCGCCCACAGGTAGCCAAGCCCGGTGAACGAAGTGAGGCACTGGCCAACGGCCGTGAAATTCCTCATCGGCCCCATCGCGCCGTAGCCGGGACAGCTGACCATGATGAGGCGCGGGTTGACCTGCTTGAGCACGTCATAGTTGATGTTGAATCGGTCTATCGCGCCCGGCGCGTTGTTCTCCACAACAACGTCTGCCTCCGCCGCAAGCCGCCTGAACAGCTCCTGCCCGTCAGGCGTATGCAGATCAATCGCGATTGATCTCTTGTTGCGATTGTTCTCGCCGTAGGCCGCGTTGGTGCTGCGCCATGCCGTCGGGTTGCCCTCACGATCGTGAACGCGTCCGTCCGCGAACTTGGTGGATTCCACCTTTATGACGTCCGCGCCATAGTCGGCGATGAATCGCGTGCCGAAAGGCGCTGCCCATACACGCTCGAATGCGAGAATCCGCACGCCGTCCAGCGGCAGGCCGGAACCGCTTGCGCCGTTTGAGCCCCCAACGGGGACAGCCTGGCGCTCGACAGGCGCAGCGCCGAGGATCTCATCCTGGTGCTGTCCCAGCAGGGGCGCAGGGCGACGAACGCTCAGGGGGCTCGCGCCGAAACGTGCCGTTCCGCCCGGAATCATGTACTTGCCCAGAACGGGATGCTCCATTGGCGAGAAGAATCCATAGACCTCCGCGTGCGGGTGCGCGGCAAAATCCGCTGGCGTGTTGGCGGGGGCAACGGTGACGTGCCTTTCCACGCCGCCGCTCAGGTACTCCTCAGCCGTCATCGTGCTGATGAATTCCCCGGCGATTGCCGTGATCTCGTCTGCTTTGCCGTCCCGTCCACTCAACTCACGCATTGCGGGGTCGAGCAGCATCGGGTGGTTGACCCAGTTGGCGAACTCAACCCATTGCCGGGGCGAGGTCAGCGCAAGCTGTACCCACACACCGTCGGACGCCTGGAAATACTGGGTTGGGCCAATTCCGCCCTTGCTGCCGCGTCGCGGCATGACCTCGCTCATCGCGGCATAGCGCATGAGGTTCATGGTCTTATGAGCGTGTACCTCGGTCATCGAAACATCGAGATGCTGGCCGCGGCCCGTGGTACGCCGATGCCACAGGGCGATGAGCGTGCCGAACGCGGCATGGATAGAACTCAGTTGGAAACCCTGGTAGCGGGGCATGGTGACGGGAGGGCCCTCTGCTTCGCCCTCCGGGTAGACGGAGCCGCCCAACGCGGTCACGGCAATGTCCGCGCCCACAAAGTCGCGGTACGGGCCCGTGCGCCCAAACGGCGTGATGGACGTGACGACGACGCCAGGATTGATAGCGGCGAGATCGTCGTAGCCGAGGCCGCGCGCCTCCATCTCGCCGGGGTGACCGGATTCGAGTACAACGTCCGCGTTCCTGACCAGTTCAAGTAAGCGCGCCCTATCCTGCCCCGAATCAAGATCAAGCGTGATGCCGCGCTTGTTGGTATTGAAGGGGAGGAAGAAGAGGCTGTTGTCCGGACCCGCCTCGCCGTGCGCGAACGGCGCCATTCGGCGGGAGGGGCTTCCGGACGGCGGCTCGATGAGAGTGACATCCGCGCCGAGGTCGGCAAGAATCCGTCCACACGGCTGTCCTTGCGGTCCGGTGAGGTCAAGTACGGTCAGCCCGTGCAGCGCGCCTGTCCCTCCGGAGCCTGTCCCGTTTGTCATGACATCCTCATTTCGCGGACTAGGAGCAATCACGCTCAGAATAGGAGCGCCCGTGCGCAGCGTCAACGCAGACGTCCCGGCAAGACCTAGAACGGCCGTTTGCGGTTCCCATTAAACTGGATGTATGGAACAGATTAAGGGTCTCCTCCGCTCAGCAGCCATCACGTCAGTGGCAAGCGTTAGCACCGCCATCGTCGCCGTTTCCCTTTTAGACTGAAGTATGTTTCGAACCCTTGGACGATTTAGGCCGCCCCTGGCAGCCATCCTAATCGGCACAGCTGCGTTCTTCACCCTCGCCGCCTGCAATATCGGCGGTGTTGAGCAGGAAACCATACAGGTCACCTACGAGGCCGAACCTGTCGTTGAAACGCGGAACCCGACCGCCACCCCTGAATCGCCCGCCTCAACGTCGTCGTCCCAATCTGCGGCATCAACACCGTCTGCGGGTCAGCCGGCCGTGACACCGACAACTATCGAGCGTGATCTGGACGTGGTGACGGTTCTCGCCAAGGACGCCATCCCCGCGATCCGCGCGCCGGAGTTCGTGGACGCCGCCGGAGCCGAGGCCTGGATGAACGCGGATGAGCCGATCATCGGCGTGGAGCTCGATGGCGACGCCCGCGCCTATCCCGTCGCCATGCTCAGCCGCCACGAGATCGTGAATGACACCGTGGGAGGAATACCGCTCGCGGTGACGTGGTGACCACTCTGCTACACGGCCATCGTGTATGGCCGAGAGGTGGAGGGGGAACTGCTGACGTTCGGCGTCTCCGGCAAGCTCATCCTCAACAACCTGGTGATGTTCGATGACCAGACGGACTCGGAATGGAGCCAGGCGTACGGCACCGCCCTCTCCGGCCCGCTTGAGGGCGTGGAACTGGAGCTTGTGGCATCACGGCTGATGTCGTGGGAAGCGTGGAAAGCGCTGTACCCCGAGACGCAGGTGCTGGACAAGCGCGGCCGCTTTCAGCGAGACACCTACGACTCGTATTACACGGATCCGTCCGCCGGGATCCTGGGCCGAAACGTCCGTGACTTCAGGCTTGAAATCAAGGAACTCGTATTGGGCGTGGAGATCGGCACGGCCAAGCGCGCCTACGCCTACGATGACCTTGCCGAGACACCTATCGCGAACGATATCCTCGGCGGACTGGAAATCGTCGTCATCCATGAACCGGAAGCGGGATTCGCGGCGGCGTGGAGCCGACTGCTGGACGATGAGGCCTACGAAATTGCTCAGGGGCCTTTCGGCATGAACGCGCCGGAGGTCCTGACCTTCGAGCAGGCGAACGAGGCGCAGATCGGGGACGCCCCAATGGTTTCGGGCCCGGTGATGCGCGACCGCGAGACGGGTTCCATCTGGAGCGCCAGCACAGGCGAGTCAATCTCCGGCCCGCTGGAGGGCGCAAGCCTCATCCAGATTCCCACAACACCCTCATTCTGGTTCGCCTGGGTAGACCTCTTCCCGGACACCACCGTCTGGGGACAGTAGCACGCTTCAGCCAGCCACCCTTGTTACAATAGCCGCGTCGGTTTGGGGGATTAGACAGCAAACGACGGGGAGGACTGGGACATGACCGCCACACAAGTACAAGAGAAGCACGTCACGGTGAACGGCGTACGTCTACGCTATTTCGACTACGGCAATGAGGGCGCAATGCCGATGGTGTGCCTGCACGGCCACACGGGGCAAGCCCATATTTGGGACGAGTTTGCGGAGGCCATGGCCCCCAATTTCCACGTCGTCACCATCGATCAGCGCGGCCACGGCGAGAGCGAGCACGCCTCAACCGGCTACATGCGCGATCGATTCGTCGAGGACCTTGATGAGCTGGTAGTAGCACTGGGCTTCGACCGATTCGTGCTCGTCGGCCTCTCGATGGGCGGCTGGCACTCGCTGCTCTACACCGGCGAGAAGCACCCCGAAAAGGTGGAACGCATCGTCATCGTGGACATCGGCCCGGAATCCAGCGAACGAGCGCAGCAGGAGTGGGGCAATCGCCCGCCAACGCCCATGTCCTTCGCAAGCGTCGATGAGGCATTCGCCTGGGCGCGTGACGGCAACCCGTGGGCATCCGATGCGCGGCTCCGCAAGGATATTGAGGAGAAGCTGAAGCAGACGGCCGACGGCACATGGACGTGGAGGGCGGACGCCGCTCTGTTCAACGTCCCGCTCGCAGACGGCACGGATGAGACGCTGATCAACCGCTACTGGAAGGCGCTTGAGACCATCGAGCAGCCGATCCTTGAGGTGCGCGGGCTGGAAAGCCCCCTGCTTGACGACAAGCTCAAGGACAAGATGATCGCAACGGCGAAGAACCTCTCATGGGTGGACGTACCGGATGCCGGCCACGTCGTCACCGTAGACAAGCCACAAGAGTTCATCGCCGTAACGCGGGAGTTCCTGGGGGTATAGCGCTAACCGCCCGTCACGTGGTCCAGGATTCCGCGCCATGCGCTGGTGGGGAGACTGCCGTCGCGATAGCCCTTCTTGAACGTGATGACTCCGTTGCCGTCAATCGCCACAGCGGAGGCGTGTTGGTTAATGCCGAATGTTCTCGTCACGTCGGTATCGAAAACCGCCATATCCCATGTATACCCCTGCTGTTGAGCATACCGGCGGATAGAGCCCTCGTCGTCAATTGGGCTCGCAGCGATGCCGAGAACGGCAACGCGATCCGAGTAATCCCCGTACAAACTCTTCAAGGCCTGCAAATCAGACCGACATATCGGTCAAGTGCTTGAGAAGAAATACAGCACAATGGGCTGGTTGGCCTGTTTGAAGTCAGTGAGCGAGCGCGTCACACCCTCCGTCGTCGTCACCTCAAAGTCCGGCGCTGACTGCCCTACGCGGTTGCCTGTTGGCGGGGTGGGTTCAGCAGGAGGCTCCGGCGTGTCCGTTGGCGGCACAGGTACCGGCGTATCAGTGGGACGAATCTCAGTTTGCGGCGGCGGGGAGGTCGGTGTTTCCGTCGGCGCCGGGCCCTCACTCTCTGGCGTTGTACCGCTTCTCACCACGGGAGGAGTCGGCTCCACAGTTCCGGGAAGCAGGGCGGGAGGTGTGACACCGGCCTCCGCCGCAAGTGTTCCTTCAACCGTTGTGTCACTCTCAAGCGAGGTCGCATCATCCGGCGTTGCGAGACTGATTGAGCCTTCAGACGTGTCGTCGGAACCGGATGTGGACGTGGGCTCGGTGGCGGGCTGCGTTGGCAGAGGCGGCTCCTCAGGTTCCCCCACATCAACCTCCGTGCATCCCGCAACGACGCTGACCATGCCGATAGCAACAACGACCGCTACGATAATCCCTTGAAGGAACCTGGGGAACGGTAAGAATCGCAGCATCGTATTGACCACCACCAACGCTACGCCGTCACCGCGTCCAGCGCCTCGCGCCAGTTACCCTCGCCCATGGTGCGAGAGAGCTGGCGCAGCGTGATGACGCCATCACCATCAATGAACACCTTCGACGGCTGACTCCTGATGCCAAACGTGGACATCACGTCGCCATGATGGACTGCCATTTCCCACGGGTATCCCTGCCGTTCCGCATACGAGATGATCGTTTCCTCGCTCTCCGACGGATCGACATCGACGGCGATGAAAGCAACCTCATCCTGGTAGTCAGGGTAAACATTCTTGGCGGTCTGCAACTCAGACCGGCAGGACGGTCACCAGCTTGCGAAGAAATAGACGACAACAGGCTGATTGGCCTGCTTGAAATCGGTCAATGAGCGAGTGACTCCGTCTGTGGTGGTAACGGAGAAGTCCGGCGCGAGATTGCCGACACGGTTGCCGATCTCCGGCGAGGCGTCAGCAGATGAATCAGCAGTGGGCGAGTCCGCAGGCGCGTCATCCGCAGCTTCTGTGCCGCAAGCGACGGCCACCATCATCAGCGCCGCCACCAACAGCGCGCCGAGCATGGCGCCGGGCCACGTCTGCAATCGTATGCTCACAGGTCCGCCTCCTCCATGTTCATGGTGCTAAGTCGAACACGCCCCAACCGCCGCCGCCGGGTGTCTCAATGGTAAGCCTGTCACCGCGGGCAACGTCAATGGTGACGGTCGCAGGCAACTCCTCAACTTGGTCACTTTCTATTCTACGCAGCGTATTCCGGCCCGGCACTCCGTCGTGTCCTCCCGCAAGGCCCCACGCCCCACGCGAGCGCCGCTCCGTCAACAGAGATACTGTCGCATCGCCCAGGAATTCCACAGTGCGGACAAGACCGTCCCCGCCACGGAATTGTCCCTCACCACCGGAGCCGCGCCGTACGCCGTACTCCAGCACACGGAACGGATACTGGTATTCCAGCGCCTCAATCGGCGTGTTGAGCGTATTGGTCATGTGGCTGTGGATGGCGGATTCTCCCGGCCCGTCCGGATCCGCGCCCACACCTCCCGCGAGCGTCTCATAGTAGGCGAAGGGCTGACCCGTACGTGGGTCAGTGCCGCCGATGGTGACATTGTTCATCGTTCCCTGGCTGGCCGCAGGAATTTTTTCGGGCAGCACATCTGCCAGCGCCCCAAATACGGCATCGACTATCCGCTGCGATGTCTCCACATTCCCGGCAGCGACGGCCCGCGGGGGACGCGGATTGACCAGCGATCCTTCCGGCGTAATCACCTCCACGGACGCGAATGAGCCGTGATTGGCCGGAGCCCGCGGCCCGGCCAGGCAACGCACGCAGTACTGAACTGCTGAAACGGTCACGGCCCGCACGGCGTTGATATTGCTGAGCGGCTGTTCCGCCGACGTTCCTGTGAAATCGACGATAAACGACCCGTCGCCGTCGCTCGTGATGGCCACTGAAATACGAGGCCGCTCCGCGCCGGACGCCGGCGGCTCCATGTCGTCCTCAAACGTGTACCGCCCTGCCGGAATGTCCCGTAGAGCAGCCCGCACTAGGCGTTCCGCGTAGTCGATGAGCGCGTCGGCGTGCTCCGTCACCGTCCCCCAGCCATACCGCTCGATGAGCGACTCGTAGCGTCCCTCGCCGATGCGGTTGGCGGCAATCTGTGCGGCTAGGTCGCCGCGTCGCTCGTCCGGCGTGCGGACGTTCCGCATGAATAGCTCGACCGCTTCCTCATTGAGCGTTCCCGCCTTCGCAAGCCTGATTGGCGGGACGATGAATCCCTCCTGGTAGATCGTCGTTGACGCAGGCATTGAACCGGGGGCCATGCCGCCCACGTCCGCGTGATGGGCACGTGTCGCCACAAACCCCGCAAGTTCCCCGGTGTCGCCGTCCGCAACGCCATCAGGGATGAATACCGGCGAGATCAGCGTCAGATCAGGCAGATGCGTACCGCCGAGATACGGGTCGTTGAGAGCGATGAGGTCGCCTGGCGCGAACGATTCGAACCGCTCGATGGCGGCCTGCACGGACGCGGGCATCGCGCCGAGATGAACGGGAATATGTTCCGCTTGCGCCAATATGCGGCCGTCCGCGTCAAAGACGGCGCAGGAGAAATCGCGCCGCTCCTTGATATTCGGCGACCACGCGGTCCGCCCCAACACCGCGCCCATCTCCTCCGCGATGGCCGCGAAGAGTCGTCGAAAGACCTCCAGCGAGATTGCATCCACGCTCATGCGGACGCCCTTTCGAGAATCAGATTCAGGTATTCATCCACGCGGCCAACCCACCCCGGCGGCACGAATGTGGTGCAGTCCGTCTGCGTAAGCACGGCGGGGCCCGCGATCAGATTGCCGACGAGCAGCGCATCCCGGTCATAGAGTGGGGCGGCGGCCTCCCCCGCGTCCGCCATCAACGTGGTCTCGCCAAGCAGCGCGTGGCTCGCGTCGGGCCCGCCATCCGTATCCGCGACTTCAACCTCAGGGCGACGCGCCGGTATCGCTGCCCGAAGACGCAGCGTAACAACCTCCGTCGGCCAGTCGGGATGGCTGTGGTCGAAGCGGCGCAGGTGGGCAGCGTGAAATCGCTCCTCGAGAGCAAGGCCGTCCGGTGCATCCAATGGAATGGACAGTTCATATCCCTGCCCCTGATAGCGGATGTCTGCCGAAGCTGAAAATATCGCCTGCGCAGCAGATAGGCCAACTGCTTCCAAGTCTCTCCGCGCGTCCTGCTCAATCTCACCGAGCAGCCGGGCTATCTCTTCCTCAAACGTGTCTGACAGTTCCCGCATGGCGGTCCTCGAATAATCACGCGTGACATCTACGCTCAGCATCCCCCACGCGGACAAAGCCCCGGGCATACGCGGAATAAGCACGCTGCCGATGCCGAGCCCGTCAGCAAGCTCGCAGGCGTGCAGCGGCCCCGCCCCGCCGAACGCCACCAGCGTGAAGTCACGCGGGTCATGACCTTGCTCCAATGAAACGACGCGCAGCGCCTGCTCCATGTTGGCATTTGCAATTCGCGCGACACCTGCGGCGGCCTGCTGTGGGGTGATGCCCAGCTCCTGAGCCACGCCCCCCAACGCCGCCAGCGCCGCGTTGCCGTCCAGCACCATCCTTCCTGCAAGCGGCCTGTCCGCAGACAGCCGACCCAACACGATGTTGGCATCCGTCACGGTCGGTCCGCCACCGCGACCATATGCGGCCGGCCCCGGGTCTGCGCCCGCCGACTCCGGCCCAACGGTCAGCGCGCCGCCTGCGTCCACACTTGCGAGCGACCCGCCGCCTGCCCCGACCGTGTGAATGTCGACAATCGGAACGCGCAAGGGATACCCGCCGATGCTGCCCTCAGACGTGCGTTGCACCTCGCCGTCGCACAACGACACATCCGTTGACGTGCCGCCCATGTCCAGCGTGATGATGCGGTCGAATCCGGCCGCGCGTGCCACCTCGAACGCTCCGACAACACCCCCCGCCGGCCCGCTCAGGAGCGTCTCTACCGGGAAACTGCTTGCCTGCCCGATGGTCATGCTGCCGCCGTTGGACGACATGATTCGGACAGTCGATTCAACCGTCTCGTCGATACGGGACAAATAGGACTGCATGACGGGCGCGACATAGGCATTCAGCACGGTTGTTGACGTTCGCTCGAACTCGCGGAACTCCGGCACCACCTCACTTGAAAGGGAGATGGGAAAGTTGGCGGGTAGGCGGCGTCTCAGCGCCTCTCTAACAGCCTGTTCATGCTCCGGGCGAAGGAAGGAGAACAGGAGCGCAACTGCCACCGTTTCGGCTCGTGACGCGGCAACTAGCTCAGCAAGCGCTCCAAGCTCAGCCGCGCTCGGCGCCTTGAGAATCTCCCCTTCCGCGGTAACGCGTTCATCGATCTCAAAACGCAGCTCTCGGGAAACGAGGGGCACTGGACGAGTGACGCGCAGACTGTAGAGATCGTTGCGAGCCTGCCGACCAATCTCGATAACGTCCGCCATGCCGCGCGTTGTGATGACCGCCGTACCTGCGCCGCGTCGCTCAAGCACCGCGTTGGTGCCAACGGTACTGCCATGAACGACTTGGTCGCCATGGTCGCCGTCCCCGCCGATTTCCCGCACACCGTCAAGAAATGATTGGGCCGGGTCTGTGGGAGTGGACGGAATCTTTATCAGCCGGATCGAGCCGTCATCATCAACGCGGATGACATCGGTGAACGTCCCGCCGGTGTCGATCCCAATCATGGGACGGTTCTCCGGCTAATTGGACGGCGGCGGCCCGCCCAGGTGCAGTGGGTCCGGGTCGTGGTGCCATTCGTTATCGCCGGACTCCACCAGCAGCGGCGCCTCCTGCGCCACGTTGCCGTCAACCACCGCTTGCACCAGGAACAGACCGTCATTCTCAGCCTGGATGCCGATGCTCATAAAGAACTGGTGGCCCTGGACTGGCAGGAGATTCGCCGTGATCGGCTCACTTCGCACAATCTCCATCCCGTTGGGGTCCAGCACACGCAGGATAAGCTGATGCGATCCCTCGCCATGCAAGCGGCAGTAGATGGAGAACTGGAACGCCATCGGAAACTGCTGCGCCCCAACAGTGTCAAATATGCCGATGACGTGCGCCCGACCGCGCTCATCTCGGAAAGAGTCTTGCCCCAACAACAGAGCCGTAACGCGAACGCCGGTGGAATCGGTCATCAGAGGGGAGAGTCACACGGAGCGTTCATGCTCCGCGCCTGCCCGGGCACCACGCGTTGTGCTCAGCCATCACGTCGTTCCAACTCTCAAAGCCCACGTGAAGCTGCAGCAGGTGCCCGCATTTCTCGCAGTCCTTGTGCTCGAACGTCTCGAACGGGTCAACGTCAGCGCCCATCATCGCCTGCGAGGCCAGCTCCACTAGCGACGACAACCGCTCAACAGTCAATTCGACCATTCCCTGGAATGTATCGGGCGGTTTCTGTGCCTGGATCGTATCCAGTGAGAATCGGGCGGACAGTACCAGATGGTCATGCCCAAGGCGGGGCAGCACGTTTCCCTCGATTGACACGCCCTGCGCCGCCCGCGCCTCAATCGGAGATTCGATCTCCAGTTCCCGTGTGACGGTGTTCATCAGGGTGATGTACAGGGCGGTACGAAGGCCTGCTCCGTCCAGCCCCTCCGGCAGTGCTGCGGCCACGCCTTCTCCGGGCAGCGGAGCATCACCGTTGCTGATGGCCGTGTAAACCGCGTCGCCCAGTGTCAACAGCGCCGCCTGATCCATCGATTCGATTGCCGCAACCAGCCGCATGTCATCGTCGGTCATTTCCGCGAGTTCACCCAGGAACTGTTGAAAGTAGCGGCGCGCGGCAGGCGTCGGCCCTAACAGCGCCGAACGGGACGATGACGTCATCCACTGAACTCCATAGGCAATGTGTTTTGGGGTCGGATTGAACGCTTGTAGTGTAGCACTCCAGATAGGAACGGCTTAGTTCACGGGGCGCGGCGAGTTCAGTCGACCCGGCCCCGTCTCCGGCAGCAATATACCTGCGATGAACAGGGTGAACGACGTTACTGCGATAACCGCAATGCCAATCACAAAGCTCCCCGTCTCATCGATGATGAACCCGGCAATGATGGGTGCTATGAAGCTTGAGGCATTGCCCGCCGTCAGGATAGCCGCCCAGATTGCCCCTGCCTTCTCAGGCGATGACCCCGGCAGTTCTATTGGGATTGTGAAAAGCGATGGCTCATATAACCAGTGCAGGAAGCCGGTCACGATTACCGCGGTGAACATTAATATCCCCACCGGGGCATAGATGGTCGTCATTCCCGCCGCGCCAACAATCAGCCCGGACCAGATGATAACGGGACGCCTGCGCCCAATGAACGTCGCAATAGCTCCTCCGATAACGTTCGCCGGCGCGCCTGCCAATGAGAAGATACCCGCCATAAGCCCCGCCATGGCGAGGCTCAATCCGCGCTCCTCCTCGAAAAAGGTGGGCAGCCAGGTATTCAGCGTGATGAACTGCGCCCACGGCCCCACGACGGCGAAGGACATCAGCCACGTTTCGCGCCGCTTGAAAACGCTGAGAATGGCGCCAATCTTCACCGGCTCGGGAGGCACGCCACCCAACGGTGCTCGTTCACGCCAGAGGAACACGAACAAGAGCGCTGCCGCCGCCGCGACGAATCCCTCTATGGCAATGGCCCACTCCCAGTTGGTCCAACCGGCGAGCAACGGCCCCATGTACTGCGCCACCCCAAGGCCTACGGTCAGAAAGGCGAGGGCGACGGCATTTACGATGGGCACCTCTCGCGGCGGCGCCCATCGCATGATGATGGTAGCGGTCAACGGAGCGACTGTGGCCGCCCCCACCCCCTGCACCGAGCGTAGAGCGATGAACCACCAGAATCCTGAGAGAAACGGTGTGAGCGCCGTGATGCCCAGGAGTGCCCAGCCGACGCCAAACACTACCCGGAGATTCCATCGTGAAACAATAATTGCCGCAGGAATGGTGACAACCGTGAAGACTAACGTCACACTCGTGACGACGAATCCGCCTTGCGACCGGGTCAGATCCCACGATTCCGTGATGAGCGGAAGAACTGACGCCGGGGCAAGGAATGCGACCCCCAGCATGAGGTGCATGAGGATGACGAGGGCATAGATGACGAATCGATATGCAGGAGCCTCGACTACTTCAGTTCGGGGGGTGTCGGTTTCAACCATTAGTGCAACTATAGCGTGTAGGCACGACGAGCGGACTCGCACAGGCGGGCGCGGGGATAGGGACTGACATGCGGGCAAACTCCTGGATTTTCGCCACGATCGTCATATTTGCCCTGTTCATCGTCTTCCTCACGGGCAATCTCTACATCGCGCTGCTCATCGGACTGCCGATTCTTTTCGTAGTCGGACTCATCTTTCTTGTTCGAAAGACACGGCCGGAACCGCCCCCAGTCCCCCTGCCCGCCGGGCCGCTCCTTGAGCCCGCCCAGCTTGAGGGACGCATCGACCGCATGGCCGTTGAGGACGTGGAAATCGAGGGTGCGACGTCCGGACTCTTTTCGGCGGGACCCAAATACAACTCAGTACTCGTCATCATCATCAGCGGCATCCAATACCGACTGGATCCTGCTCCGCTTCGCCGCGGCGGCTATGACTGGATGAAAGAGGGCTTGTGGGTCAAAGCGACCTTTGATCGCCAATCCCACGTCATCCACGAGATCGAACAGACGCCCGGCCCAAGAGGCTACGGCGACCCACATTAGAAGATTACCCACAACGCCGCGCCAATATCACGTCCGGATTGTGCAGAAAGGGTACCCTTGCGGAAGATACGTTGAAGACAACGCGATATTTCAGTGAACAAGTTCTCAGGAAGCGTCCCTACATCGAATTGCAATGGTGTGAGCGTGTCGTTGCTGCGCCTTTGCGCCGGGAGTTGCAAGCTGATGGACGCATCAGACATTGGGGAATGGTCAACGTTCCCGGTGAAACCGAGCCGCGCTACCTCCGGGTCATTACACTAGCTGATGGCGAAACAATTCATAATGCGTTCTTTGATCGAAGGTTTCGAACGGAGTGAATGAGCCATGAAATTGCACTACTACCCGGATACGGATAGCCTCTATGTCGAATTCTCCGACCGGCCTGGCACGCAAACCATCGAAGTCACGGACGGGCTCAACGTGGATCTTGATGCGAACGGGCAGGTCGTCGGTTTCGACATAGACCAAGCCTCGCAGCGTCTCGATTTATCAACTGTGGAAACCGGGGCTCTGCCACTCCGCAAAATCAAGGGTGGCTAACAGTAATCCTTAGGGCAAGGGTGCCGATGATATGGCCGATGAGAATACGGTGAACATTCGAGAAGCCAAGACCAAATTGTCTCGTCTGCTGGCGTGAGTCGAAGCAGGCGAAGAATTCGTCATCACTCGCGAAGGAAAACCTGTGGCGCGTTTGGTTCCAGCACGCGAACCACGAATACGAGGAAAGCGTCTTTTCGGCTCACTGAAAGGACAGGTCTCTCTGGACAACTATTCTTCGAACCCTTGCCGGAAGAAGAATTGCGTTCTTGGGAGGGTCAACCGTAAGACTGTCTGAAGCGCGCCGTTCGAACGGGTACGAGATTACCTACCGAATGAGCCGCGCCTTCATCCGTGCGACGGCAAGGTAGTAGAACGCCGCGCCGAGAACTACGAGATAGAGAAGTCCCCAAACGGTCGTCATTGATAGGCTGCCGGCAACCAGTTCACGAATAACGGCGACGTACGGTGTAAGAGGGATGATCCATGCCAGTTCCCGCACAACGTCCGGATATCGCTCCAGCGGGAAGAACACGCCCCCGAAGAAATACATAGGCATCACACCAAGCGTGATCGCATAGTTGAACGTCCAGAATGACGGCGCGTGCGCGGTGACCAGCAGCGCCATCGATGAGAACAGGATGCCTCCAAGGAATGCGAGCGGCGGAATGAGGATAGCCAACGGTGAATCGACGAATCCCATCACCGTCAACACAAACAGGATCACGGTCGCGCTGAATACTGACCGGGTTGCGCCCCATAAGACCTCGCCGGTGATGACGTCCTCAATGGACAACGGTGTGGCAATCATGGCCTCGTACAGGCCTCGTATGGCCATGCGCGTGTAGGAACCGTACGTGCATTCAAAGAACGCCGCGAAGAGTGAATATCCGCCGACGATGCCTGGCCCGATGAACTGCACATAGCTCTCATCGCCGCTCAACGAAACGTATGCGCCCAAGCCAATCCCCATTGCGCCCAGCACGACCAGCGGCTCCACGAACAGCGGCCCCACCTCCGCCATCGCGAATTTCTTGAAGACCGTCCAATTCCGCCTCCACACGCGGAAGCCGAACGGTACACGTTCAGGCGTCAACAGCATGATTATTCTTCCAGGCCGCGACCTGTGAGGCGCAAGAAAACGTCTTCAAGGTTGGCTGGACGGGAATAGATCTGAGCGCCATGCACGTTGGATTCAGTAACATCAGTGCCGTTGAGACCGAACGCGTGCACCGTGTCCGGCGTCTGCTCGATTTCGGCGCCGGCATCACGGAGATGTTCGGCGATGCGATCAAGCGCGGCGACGTCCAATGAGTGCGCCTCAATGACCGTCTCGCCCGCAATGCGCCGGATGAGCTCCAATGGCGTTCCCTCCGCCAATATTCGTCCCTCGTGCATCACGATTAGCCGATCGCAGAGCGTAGCCGCCTCGTCCATGTAGTGTGTCGTTAGCAGCATCGTCACGCCCTGGTCTTTGAGGCGGCGCAGCGTGCGCCACACCAGGTGCCGCGCCTGTGGGTCCAGACCAGTGGTCGGCTCATCCAGAACGATGATGGACGGCTCATTGATGAGCCCTCGGGCGATCAGCAGCCGACGCTTCATGCCGCCGGAGAGTTCATCAACCTTTGAGTTTGCGCGGTCCGCAAGTTGAAAGAGTTCCAGCGCGCTCCTTGCGCGCGTATTGGCCTCCGCTCTGCCGATGCCAAAGTAACCAGCGTAGAGTCGCAGGTTGTCGATCACAGTGATCTCATCGTCCAGATTGTCGCCCTGCGGCACGACGCCGATGATGGATTTGACTGCCCGCGCCTGCGTTTGCACAGGCATGCCATTTACTAGGAGGCTACCGGATGTAACAGGCGAGGCGCAGGTAATCATGCGCATGGTGCTCGTCTTGCCCGCGCCATTCGGGCCAAGGAATCCAAAACACTCGCCGGGCCGCACCTCAAAGTCGATGCCGCGCACAGCGACGAGTTCGCCGAATTCCTTGATGAGATTCTGCGCTACGACGGGTTTAGCGTTCGTCGCTCCCGCGCCGTCCTGCTCCGCCGCCACTTGAGATGTGATTCCAACCTGAGCCATACCGTCTCAAGCGTAGCACGGCGGCTAGGGGGTTTCGTTTTCATCGGCGCCGGCTGTAACGGCAGCGCTTGTATATCTCGATTCCCGCGGCTCCGCTTCAATCTGCGGCGGCCCGGAAAAAACTTCCGGGTCTTGCCCGCGCAGCTGGGCAAACCTCTGTGCCTGCGGGATGACACGGGTATCGAATGAGCCGACCGAAGCATTGAATGAGTCGACGGCCTGCCTGAGCTGATTCCCGGCCCGTGAGTAGTGATTCATGAATGTAAGCAGGCGACCGTGCATTTCCTCTCCAGCCTTGCGTATCTCCTCCGCGTTCTGCTCTAGGCTGTGCCGCTCCCAGCCGTTTGCGACGGCCCACAGGAGGGAGATAAGCGTGCTTGGCGTCGCGATGGCAATACGCCTGCTCATGGCGTATTCGATCAGGTCGTTCCGGGCGCGAAGGGCCTCGGCGAGAAACTGGTCGCCGGGCACAAACATCACGACAAAGTCGAGGGACCCGGCGACCTGCTTGCCGTAGTCCTTTCTTGCCAGGTCATCCACCTTGGAACGGAGAGCGCCGGCATGACGCACCAATGCCTCTTCGGCCTCATCGTCAGTCTCAGCCTCTTGCGCCTCAAGATACGCGGCCGCGCTTGCCTTTGAGTCGATAACGATTGCCCGATTCTCGGGTAGACGCACAGTGACATCCGGTCGCCCGCTGCCGTCGTCCACGGTTGTCTGCTCAGAGAAATCGCAATAGTCGACCATGTTGGCCAGTTCGATGATGCGCCTCAACTGGATCTCTCCCCACGCGCCCACTTGCCGATTGTCGCTCAGTGCGTCTCTCAAGCCCCGGGTTGCCTCAGCAATGGAGATGTTCTGTCGCATTAGCGACTCAATATTCGGGTTGAGTTTCTCGTAGTTCTCCCGCAGCGGCTTCACCAACTCTTCGAAAGACTTTCGACTCTGGCTGAAGCTGTTGGTGGCTGAGACGAGGAACTGCTCCATGCTCTGTTTCATCACCGGAGCCGCAGCAGCTTGGAATGCCGTGCCCATGCGCTGTTCGGTCGCCTGCATCAATTGTTCCGCGTCTACCGCACGGGTGAGTTGGCCTCGTAGTTCAGCATTCCTCTGCCGCCACCTGAATTCCTGGACCAGCCACGCCGCCAAACCCACAACAATTGCCCCCGCTACCAGACCGATGACGGTTTCCAAGTTGGAGTCCTTTCTGTTTCAGATGGCCGGTTCCTGAGTCAACGAGCTCGTGTCACATGAAGCCTAGCACGCACGTTCGCGCGAGGCTAGTCACCAGAACCGGCTTTGGGCAATTGAGTAAGAACCGGACGCTAACCGTCCGGCCTGAATCACAGGGCTGGGAGCAGGAAAGGGGCGTCGCGCCTAGCCGAGGTCGTCCGCTGACGCGCCGTTCGACCGTCCCAGCTCGCCACGATCATGAGCGCGCACCAGGGCATCGAACGCCGGTGGTTCGGCCTCGTCGTCGGAGATATCTCGAGCAGGCGGCCCACCAAGGCCGCTGTCCACCAAATCGTGGTTGTTGCGAACGTAGCCCCGGAAATCGGATGCGCCTGACGGCGGGAATGATGGCCGCCCCTCTTGCGACGGATGCTGATAGACCTCGCCGATGATTGCCTGTACGCCCTGCGCGGGATGATCCCTCAAGAACGCAGCCTCATAGCGATTGCCGGCATCCATGAGCGAAAAGATCCGCTGAGCAAGACGAGGATGAACGCGGCCAACAGGCTCCCCGCGGCTTGAATGCACCAGCAACCTGTTGTCCTCCCTACTCAGCGTCAGGGCCTCGCCGCTGCTCAAATGACCAACTGCCGTACGGTCCGTCGCATCGATCAGTGTCGCAATCGTGCTCTTGCCCGTCTCACTCATCAGCAAGTGCGCGGAAAAGACGTTCCGATTCGGCGCATCGGATTGCGCCGCCCCTCCCGTCGCATACTCAGCGACCGCCTCGCCCACCTTCCCTTGACCGGCAGGAGCGGGCGCAGATGTGGTGGTCTCAGCCGTTGCTTCCGCGCGTTCCAGTCGATCCCGGTTGCGTCGGGCGATAGTATTTGACGAATCGAGATGAAGCGCGCCGTCCACGGCGTCTCGCGCCTCCGCAAGCTCTCCCCGTTCAAGCAGCGCCTTGGTCAGTCTGTTCAACGCCTCGATGTTGTTGGGCGCAATCTGCAGGACAGCCCTGTTGGCCTCAACGGCCTTCCTCCAGTCCTGGGCCAACGCCGCCGCAATGGCTGCGTCAGTCTGGGCCTTTACTTCACGGGCTTGGGCGCGTTCATCGATTTGTGTGGTCGCCATGGTGGATGTCCTGCCTTCCCGGGTACGGCTGTCCCTTCTCGATGCGCAACTCAGCGCGGGGACAAGACGCACAACGGACAACAGGCAGGCCTGGCGGCGCGAGGGGCGATTCACACCTGCCCCTCCGCACGTTGAAGCACGAACCGGCCGCCATAGAACGACCAACCCGGATGCTCAGCGTGATGAGCCGCCGTCTGCTGCAGTTCGTCCCTGCCGCCTCCCCGCGCTATTGGACGGCATTTTTCGAACTCAGTCCAAAACTATTGTCTACCAACTGTCAAGCAGGGTGCTATGCGAAGAGGAGTGGGTATAATTCTTTGTCAGCCAGCTGCCAATCAATGGAGGATGGTCTTGCAGGGATACAAATGGGCGCCGATTGAGCCCCTCAATGACAAAGAGAGAGGCATGAGGTCAGACGAGATTGTCTCTCTCCGGGAGGCTTGGTTAGCCACACGAGCAAGACTACAGGAATCAGGGCCAGCCAACCTTGACGAATTCAACAAGCGGTTAGTACGCCGACTTAGCATCGAAACTGGAATCATCGAGCACCTATACGAACTTGACCTTGGAACAACTGAAACTCTCGTTGCGGAAGGTTTCTTGGAGGAACACGTTTCCAGTGCCAGTACGAACATTGAACCTGCTCGGTTAATCGACATACTCCGTGACCATGAGAGCGCTGTTTCACTGGTCATGGATGGAATAGGACGGCAACGTGAATTGACCCGCGGCTTCATGCATGAGGTTCATAGCGTATTGACGCGAAACCAACCAACATATACGGCAGTCGATCAGTTTGGGAACCGACATGAAGTGCCTTTAGAGTCAGGAAAATTCAAACAAAACCCTAATAACCCGACGCGACCGGATGGGCTTGTTCACGAATATTGCCCACCAGAACAGGTGGACTCGGAAGTGGATCGGCTTCTGGGCTATCTGCCGGGCTATGTCGATGAAGATCCGATTGTCACCGCCGCATGGTTCCACCACCGGTTTACACAGATTCATCCTTATACGGATGGCAATGGCCGTGTTGCCCGCACTCTAACGACCCTGCTCTTGCTGCGGAACGAGCTATTTCCACTAGTTATCGACAGGAGTGGCAGAACTGAATACATAAAAGCTCTGGAGAGCGCAGACGCGGGTGATTTACAGCCTCTAGTTTCTTTATTTGTGCGGCTTGAGAAAGCCGCTATACTTCAGGCTCTCAGCATCGATGCCGATAGCGAGGAAAGCTACCAACGGTCGGTTACTGACGCAATGATTGACGCCCTCTCCGACAGATTTCGGCAGAGGAGCCAGAAGAGACAGGTTGACCTTTCGCAGGTGAATGCCAATGCAAGAGACTTTAGAGGAGTTGCTCACACGACAATAGAGAGAACTTTGGAGCGGCTTCAGGATGCTTTGGCCCCATTGACTGCCGCTGACGTTGCTCTGTTCGATGGAGGAACCGACCACAGCAACCCGCATTGGTACAGGTGGCAAATCGTTAATGCGGCACAGGAGGCCAAGTCATTCGCCAATTTTGACGAGGATCACTACTTTGTCAAAGGCACAATCCGGGCTGACCAGCTGAGGCTGAGTTTCGTAATCTCATGTCATCACGTAGGACGGGTACCGTCTGGAATAATGCAGGCGATAGCCTTTGCGAACTTGGAATCCATTGGCAACTCTGGCGACGACGAAGGGCCAAGAGAGTCCCACATTCCGTGCTCGTTGGAACCTTTTGTGTTTTCCCACAGAACAAAGGTGGAGGAGGCAAGGGAGTCATTTGGCCATTGGCTTGATCAATGCCTTGCAGTGGCCATCAAGGAGTTTAGCGAACGCGTATAGCCCCGCTCAATCCCTTCGCCCCAGCATCGCAATATGCTTGGGCATTCCACGCAGCCGAATCTTGACGATTTCCGCCAGCGTTTGCGGGCCGTGGTGGAGGCGGACGGTGCTCATCTCGCCGTATCTCCATGTCACAGGCATCTCCGCCACCCGCATCCCCCACCTCCGCGCCAGGTACAGGATCTCCGCATCGAACGCGAAGCCGTCCACACGTTGCCCGTCAAATAGCAGTTCCGCCGCTTCCGCCCGGAACGCCTTGAACCCGCACTGCGTGTCCGACACCGATAGGCCGAGAATGAGTCGCGTCGCCCGGCCAACGATTCGCCCACCGATGCGGCGTGACAGCGGCTCCCCGCTTCGTTCCGCTCCCTCTATGGACCTCGACCCAATCACCACGTCTGCGTTCTGCGTCGCCTCCACAAGGGGGGCGATCAACTCCACTGGCACTGCCAGGTCAACATCCATGAACAGACGCACCGCGCCCGTCGCCTCCAGCATCCCCTGCTTGACGGCGTGACCCTTGCCCCGATGCGGCAAGGAAAGAAGGCGAACACGGGGCGATTTCCCGGCGAATTCCCGCGCGATGGACTCCGTGTCGTCCATGCTCCCATCACTCGCGATAATCAACTCGGCGTCGGGATAGTGGGCGTCAAGATACGCGGTCACTTCGTCGAGGGCGTCTGGCAGCCGCGCCTCCTCGTTGTAGACGGGGATGATGACGGACAGCGAGAGCGAAGCCGCTTCAGTCACGGGACGCCTCGCATCACCCTAGACCGGGATGTCGTCCGGGGTTTCGAGGCTGAACGCCCGGTGCAGGGCGCGGACGGCGTCCTCCACATGGTCCTGGTGAACGACACACGTCAGGCTGATCTCAGCCGTCGTAATCATCTCGATATTGACGTTGGCGTCGCGCAGCGCGCGGAACATCGCGCCTGCGTAGCCGGGAGAGTTCGTCAGGCCCGCCCCAACGATGCTGACCTTGGCAAGATGGTCGTCCGCTGTCACGTCTGCCGCGCCAAGCTCGGCCTGTATGGCGCGGGTCCGCTCAATGGTCTCCTCCAGGTCGCCCCGCGTCACGGTGAATGAGAGGTCGCTAAGGCCGTGCTGGCCGGCATTCTGCAAGATAATATCGACGCTGATTCCGGCGTCGGCGAGAGGCGAAAAAACCTGCGCGGCGATGCCGGGGCGGTCCGGCACGCCCAGCAGCGTGACGCGCGCGATGCCGGCGTCATGGGCGATGCCGCGTACCTTGTTCCGATTCTCCATGAGTTCTCCTCCGTGTATGCGGGTGCCGCCGGGGTCGTCCAGCAGGCTTGAGGCCACGAGGATGGGCACATCGTAGACCCAACCAAGCTCGACGGCGCGGTTATGCATAACGCGCGCGCCCTCACTCGCCATCTCCAGCATCTCATCGTAGTTGATGTCGATCAGGCGCCGGGCATCCGGGACAATCCGGGGATCCGCCGTGTAGATGCCGTCCACGTCCGTATAGATCTCGCACACAGGCGCGCGGAGTTCGGCGGCCAGAGCAACGGCCGTCGTGTCCGATCCGCCCCGCCCCAGTGTCGTGACCTCAAAATCATCCGTCGTGCCCTGGAATCCCGCGACGATGACGATGTTGCCGCGCCCAATCTCGTCCTGCAGTCGCTTGGGTTCAATCTGCGTGATCCGAGCCCGTGAGAAATCCGTGTCCGTGCGGATACCGGCCTGGAATCCGCTCAGGCTGACCGCGCCGTGACCAAGATCGCGCAGCGCCATGGCCAGCAACGCGCCGGAGATGAGTTCGCCGGTCGATAGAAGAAGGTCCATCTCGCGCGGCGCGGGGTTGTGCGAGATGCTGCGACTCAACTCGATAAGCTGGTTGGTTGTCTGCCCCATGGCCGAAACGACGATGACGAGATCATCACCGTCCTGCCGCTCTCTCGCCACTCGTGACGCAACACGCTTGATGTGGTCGGCGGAGGCGACGGAACTCCCACCGTATTTCTGGACCCTGAGCACCGATTAAGGCTCCGAGACGATATGCGCGCCACGACCTGACGGAGAAAGGACGAGCGCTCGACCGGGGATATTTAACTTCCGCCCGGACTCGGCCATCGCGTCGGCGACGGCTTCAGAGTTTCTCGGCGCACTCATTGCCATGATGGTCGGCCCCGCGCCGGAAAGGAATGCCGTATATGCCCCTACCTGCTTGGCTGCTTGGGTAAGGGGAGCGAGCCATGGCACAAGCTCTGCACGATATGGCTGATGCAGCCTGTCCTCGGTTGCCAATGCCAGGTCCGCCCAGTGACGCGTTGTGAACGCATGGATAAGCAAAGCCGTCCGCGCAACGTTGAAGGCCGCATCCCCAAAGGGAACCTGTCGAGGGAGGGCGGATCGGGCGTCTGCAGTTGAAAGGGTGTGGTCAGGAATAAACGCGATGCAATCAAGACCATCCGGAAATGCCAATTGGCGGGCAACCGGAGCACCGCCCTCCGAAGCGACGGCGACGCACACTCCTCCCAGCAGGGCAGGCGTGGCATTGTCAGGATGTCCCTCGATCCTGGCAGCATCGGTAATCATGTCGTCCATGTCTCGTTCACGTCCGGCAACCGTATTGGCGATGAGCAGGCCGGCTGCGCACGCGGCTGCGCTGCTTCCCAGTCCACGCGCCAACGGGATCGCATTTGATGCAGCTATTCGCAGGGGGGGCAAGGAGCTACCCAGGCGCGCGGCGCCGATATAGGCGGCACGAAAGATGAGATTGGAGTTAGCGGGGCCTGAGATCTCGTCCTCGCCCTCGCCTCGTATCTCGAAGCGGTTTGCGTCCGCAGATTCAACGCGGAGATCGAGCCACAGATCAAGCGCCATCCCGACGGCGTCAAAGGCAGAGCCAAAATTCGCCGTCGAGGCAGGTGCGCGTACGGTAAACGGAGCAAAGTCACTGGTCATAGCGCATTCGTCTTAAGTATAAGGTGAGTAGTCTAACTAATCTCCACATCTATATTCCGCTCCGCCACCGCCTCCCACAGGCGTACCGCCCTCTCTCGTCCCCCCTGCTCTGAGGGATCGATGACCAGCCTGCCGGAGCGCGTGTAGGAGCCGATTGTCTGTAATTCGCTGCGGTTCGGTGCCCACGTCCAGGGGCGGCCGCGAGCGTCCAGCAATGTTGCCTCTGCCAACGAACGATCGAACGGGGCAGCGATCGGCAGCCTCAGCGAGGCGTCAGAGTCTCCTTTCCACACCCAGAACTTATCCAGCGCTCGCGAGTGATATGCCGCCCGGCGTATGTGCGCGTTCGCGCCGAACACGGTGAAATCCCGGCCCGCCGGGTACGTCTCAACGTCACGCAGCACGTCCGCAACGCGAAAAAACCCGATCAGATAGAAACCCGAAGGCCCCACGAATCGATCCTCACCATCATGACCAACCAACCGCGCCAGGAACACGATGTAGTCACCGGGACCGCAGGGCTTAAGTCCTGCGCCGCGCCCAGTTCTCCGAGGGTCATCACCATAGGTGAACGTGCGGAATTCCGGATCGTCGTGTAGTCGGTCATTCCAGCGCGAGACCGGAGCGTAGTCTGCGAGCGTCTTGTCGGGGTCGTTATAGGCGGCAAGCTTGGGGTAGGCGGGCAGCGTCGGTGACCACAGCCTCCTCTCCTCCGGGATGGACAGGAACTCAAACGTGCCGTTAGGGAAGACGGGGCTGCGGAGCGCGCCATGAGAAGCGTTCACTCCCACATTGACCATGAAGATACGGGCGTTGGGATCGACAGAGACCAATTCCTGCTCCGGTCAGCGGTTGGGTGTCAGCGCGGCATAGATAGAGATTCGTGCAACAATCACGTATGAATCGTAGCAGTCACACGGATACGCTGGCACAGGCCGTCAAGGATGCTGCCCGGCAGGCAGGCTTTGACGTAGTTGGCATCGCGTCCGCAGATGTGTTCCATGAGCGCGGAGAGACGGCGAAAGAGCGCGTCGGCGACGGACTCATGGACGGCCTGCCGTGGTTCACGGAGGAGCGCGTGGAGCGCGGCATGGATCCGGCCACCATGTTGCCCAACGCCCGCTCCATCATCTCCCTCGCGCTCAGCCACCACCATGAGGGCGACGCCGAGGCGCCGGACAACGCTCCCCGTGGCCGCATAGCCCGCTACGCGTGGGGCGAGGACTATCACCGTATCTTTGCCCGCAAGGTGCGAGCATTCATCGAGTCGCTGCCGGAGATCACCGGCGTAGAGGACATCGGCACGCGCTGGTACACGGACACAGGGCCGATGCTCGACCGCGCCGTGGCCGAGCGGGCAGGCGTCGGCTGGTTCGGTAAAAACACAAACATCCTGACCTCGCAGGGCTCTTGGATGCTTTTGGCGCAGATCATCACGACGCTCGATCTCGTGCCGGATGAGCCGCTCAAGAACACGTGCGGGGCCTGCAACATCTGCGTCGATGCCTGCCCAACCGGAGCAATCGTCGCGCCCTATGTGCTCGACAACCGCAAGTGCATCTCGTATCTCACCATCGAGAATCGCGGCCCGATACCTCGCGAATTGCGGCCCCTCATCGGCGACTGGATTTTCGGCTGTGACATATGCCAGGACGTCTGCCCCGTCAACCGCAAGGCGCAGGTTGGGAAGGCGTATACGGAACTGACACGTGACGCGGACAATCGCGCCCGCCCCGAGCTCGTAGAACTGCTGGAACTGGATGACGACGGCTTCCGTGAGCGATTCAAGCAGAGCGCCGTGCTGCGCGCTAAACCGGAGGGCATGCGCCGAAACGTTTGTATCGCCCTCGGCAACATCGCCGACCCGTCAACAGTACCCGCACTCGCCCGGGTCCTGAGAGAAGACTCATCCCCCATAGTCCGCGGCCACGCCGCCTGGGCGCTCGGGCGCATCAGGACGGACGAAGCTGTAGGAGCCCTCAGGGGCGCGGCTCAGCGTGAGAAAGACGCCGGAGTGCTAGAGGAGATTAAAGAGGCGCTTGGGAAGGTGAACTAGGTCCTACGGTTGCGGGCCGAACGCGTTGTCGCCGTTGGTGCCTTCCATAAACCCGCATTCGATGATGATCCAGAAGGGGCCTATCAGCGGGATTAAGTTGACCAGTCCCCACCAGCCGGTCTTGCCACGGTCATGAAAGCGCTTGGCGACAACCGCATAGTAAATCCAGATGCTGAGTGGGATGAATAGCAAGTAGACCACTATTGCCAGGATTTCGGCTACCAAGGTGAGCACGGCGGCGGCTATCGCCGCAAGTATGCCTATCGCAATTATCGGCAGGACCCCTTTTATCCAGAAGTCAGATCGGCCTATTCGCCCGTCGTAGCTAAGTAGCACTGACTGAATCGGCATCTCACACCTCCATGCCAGTCGAACACTGTTGTCAGGGGATGGTGGGTGAACTAAGCATAACAGTCAGCCACCCGCTAGTTCCCCGTGTACAGCTCCCCGCCCGGCCTGAACGAAGCATAGCCGAACCAGAACGCGACATGGCCGGAAACACGGGCGGCGAACTCTCCGCCAGGACCGCTAAGGCCCTCCGGCGTCACACGCCACTCCCCGCCCTGCCCATCAATCAACCCGCCGTCCGGCGCCAACTCGAACGACCGGTTCTCCCGCAAGAACGCTTGCACCCCTCCGCCGGAGTCCGTGACCACCACGACGGGGACCTCGCTCACAGCATCATTCAAGACGGCCATCGCCCCCAATCCCTCGAGGATTTCCAGCGGGTACGCTTTGCTTTCTCCGCTGTCCAGGATCGCCACAAACACCTGGTCCTTTGGCCGCAGTTGCACGTCATTCGCTCCGGGACCGCCCGGGAACATCAGGCTCGGGCTGGAGAAATAGTCGTAGTACGCCGCGCCCGGCGTCCCGGGCTTCTCATACGGCCGCTCATGACCCGTATCAAGTGAAAGCACCGTCGTGTCGGGATGTTGACTATTCCATTGCCCCCACGTCGTGAGCGTCACCGGCAGAATCGGCAGTTCAATATCCTCGCCGACTAGCTCCCCAACAACGGGAATCCCCGTGAACTGGTTCCACAAGCTGTTAGTGTCGGCGTCATACATGAGCTTGTTTGAGCGATACAACAGCCCGGACGACCCAAAGATGTATGGGCCCTGTCCATCGCCCCGTCGCGTGTCGTACAGGATGCCGGAGCCGCACAACGTGCAATAGGCAAGCGCAAATGGCTGCCCACCCACCACATCGTTCGTCATCTCGTGCCAATTCATGATCCGAAGCGGGTACGCCCGTGCCTCGCCGTTCAAGAACACGCCGAACACCTGCTCATCCGACTCAAGGTAGCGTGCCTCATGAGCCCGAATGACGGCGGGGTTGTCCAGCGACGGGATGCCATCGACAACGACCCCGCCCCACACCACCTCCTCCAGCCGGATCGTGTGCTCCACGCCGTCCTCCGGCAGGAACTCACGGAACCGCTCATCCAGCGTCTTGAGAATCTCGCCCTTCCACCAGGGATAGACCGACGGCGGCGCATCGTACTCCGGGTGATCCCCAACCCATTGGAGCCACGGAAAACCGTCCTGCGCGAAGATATCCTCTCCGGTCAGGTCGCGAAGCGTATCAAGAAGGTGTGTCCTGTAGATCTGCCCATAGGGAAACACGTTCAACATATCGACCACGAACGGTGCATAGCGCGGGTCCCTCGTAAGGCGAATGAGGTCCACGCCCGGCGCAAGGAAGTCCGTAATCGACGATCCTGTTGATACGTCAGGTCGCTGATGAAGCGCCGCCACCAGCGACTCCCGCAGTCGCTCCTCACTCAGTGTCGCAACAGTGCTGAACGTCGGCCGCGGCGTTGGCGCCTGCGAGCCCTCAACTGTTGCCGTTGGCGACGACACAGAGAACGGCGCCCCTTCCGGACGCTCGGGCATTGGGCTGGAAACTGGCGTTGTCTGCTCCCCGCACGCCCCCACAAGAACCGCCGTCACAATCAACAGCAGAGCGCTCGTCAGACCGATAATACGCCTCACGCGCGGCCTACTTCATCTTGACCGTATTCAAGCTGCGCGCGTATCATCGACGTGCGTGAAACACGCCGCCGGAACCAATCTAATTTCAACGAGGTTTGCACGGGTGAGTTATCTCAACGCGATGTACCGCTTCTTCATTCCGAGCCTTGAAGCCAAGCTCCGGTTGCTCGCCGCCGATGTGAGCCTCCTCGTTGGCACAATGCTCGTTACCATTCTAATCCGACAGTACATGTTCAGTTCACTTGAGGCCGGCGCGGATGTCGTGACCGGCTTCCTTATAGGATTCACTGTCGTCGTCTCGTTCAACTCTATCGTCTATTTCGGCTCACTGGCAGAGCCGGAGCCTGAGTCCGAGTCGTAGGCAATCGCGCGAGCCGGCAGGTCTACTGCCGCTCGCAGAGCGCTGCGCCACGCGCGCCACGTTAACACGACCGAGGGGGCTGAATCTATGCGTGGGGTAGGAGTGATCGGGTTCGGGGGGCCGGAGGTCCTGCAGATTGTTGACCTTCCAGAGGTGCACGCCGGAAACGGCGAGGTTCGTATTCGCGTTCACGCCGCCGCGGTAAACCCCACCGACACCGGGCTTCGCAACGGCTCGCGAGCCGCCATGCTGGCCGATGTTCCGCCGCCCTACGTTCCCGGCATGGACCTCGCCGGCGTCATCGATGAGGTCGGATCGGGTACTGACACAGACCTCGCCGTGGGCGACTCGGTCATGGCGATGGTCGTGCCGAATGCCAGCCATGGCGCGTACCGTGAGAGCATCGTGCTCGCGGCGGACTCCGTCGTCCGCGCCCCGGCTGAATCCACGCACATCGAGGCATGCACCCTGCCGATGAACGGTCTTACCGCGCGCCAATCGCTTGACCAGCTCGCCCTCCGCCCCGGACAAACCATCGCGGTGACTGGCGCGGCGGGTTGCTACGGCGGGTATGTCATCCAGCTCGCAAAGGCCGAAGGGTTGCGCGTCATTGCCGACGCATCCGAGGCGGACGAACAACTCGTCAGAGACCTCGGTGCTGATGTGGTCGTGCGTCGCGGCGACGATGTCGCCAAGCGCATCCGTGATGCCGCCCCTGACGGCGTCGACGGCCTGGCGGACGGGTCGGTGCAGTCCGAGCTCGTGGTGGCGGCTGTTCGAGACGGCGGTGGGTTCGCATCCGTACGTGGCTGGCGCGGTACGGGTGAGCGCGGCATCGTATTCCATCGCACTTTGGTGACGAGCTACGACCACCGCGCAGACCTCCTCGGGCAACTGCGTGAACAGGCAGAAGACGGTACTATCACTCTGCGGGTCGCCGCCACGTATGCGCCGGACGAGGCCGCAGCCGCGCACGAGCGGCTTGAAGCTGGAGGCACACGCGGGCGTTGCGTCATTGTGTTCCCGGCGTAGTCGTCGCGAACGTAGGTCGCTATCGCGCCACCATCATTGTTAAGACAAGCCTGTGGGAGGCCTGAGAACATGAACATGGCGGCGCGGTCAGGTGGAGCAATGTCCCCTCGTGGCGCGCTTGATTCGTCAGGCCACAGCCTCGCCATCTTCACGGCTCTCTATGAGCTCACCATGTCGCAGGCATGGTGGCAGAGCGGCAACGCTCACGATGCAACATTCAGCCTCTTTATCCGCCGCTTTCCGCCCAACCGATCCTACTTCGTGCTCGCGGGCGTCCATGACATCCTCGACTATCTAACCGATTTCCGATTCACGGATGCGGACATCGCCTATCTCGGTTCACTCGGACGCTTTGACGGCGGCTTCCTGGAGTTTCTGGCGGATCTGCGTTTCACCGGCAGCGTTCGCGCCATGCGCGAGGGCGAGATCTTCTTTGCTGATGAGCCGGTTATGGAAATCTCCGGGCCCGTCATCGAGTGCCAGATACTCGAGAACTACGTCATCAACCGCATCAGCCTGCAAACGATGCTTGCCACCAAGGCCGCCCGCGTCATGCACGCCGCCCGTGGCCGCCCGGTCACGTACTATGGTTCCCGCCGCGCTCCGGGCATTGATGCCGCCGGGCAGATGGCGCGCGTTGGCTCCTTGACCGGCTTCGCCGGAACAGGCAACGTCCTCGCCGCCGCCCAACACGGCATCAGCCCCATGGGCACCATGGCCCACTCATTCGTGGGGTCCTTCCCAACGGAGCTTGATGCCTTTCGCGCCTTTGCCCGCTCCTTCCCGGACGCCTCAACGTTCCTGATCGACACCTACGACCCCATCGAAGGCGCGCGCAACGCCATCACCGTTGCGCTCGAGATGAAAGAAGTCGGTCACAGGTTGGGCGCGGTGCGACTCGACAGCGGCGATCTGCTCAACCTCTCACGCCGTGTGCGCGCCATGCTGGACGGGGCAGGCTTGGAAGAAGTGGACATCGTCGCAAGCGGCGAACTGGATGAGTTTGTCATCGACGGCCTGTTGCGAGACAGCGCGCCCATCGCCGGATTCGGCGTCGGCACGCGTATTGGCTCTTCAGCCGACGCCCCCTGGACGGACTCTGTTTACAAGCTCGTTGAATACGCCGGAGAGCCCGTACTCAAGCTCAGCGTCGGCAAAGAGACTCTGCCGGGCCGCAAACAGATCTACCGATACGAGGACGAAAACGGCGGCTACGCGCGTGATGTGATCGCTATGGCGGATGAGCCGCCGCCGGATGGTTCCACTCCACTGCTGGAAGACATCATGCAGGATGGCCGCGCCCTGCGGCCCCACCCCACGCTTGACGAGTCCCGCGAGCTTTTCCAACGGGGCTTCGCCGCCCTGCCGGAGGACGTCAAAGCCCTAACCGGCGCAGCAACCTACCCCGTGGATATCTCCTCAGCCCTGGCGGAACTGCAGACCCGCATGACGGAGGCAGCGAACCCGGGCAGGAGGTAGGCGGGGCGGCCCGATACGGTCATTAGCACCCTATATGACGAGGGGATTGCAGGATCGGCGGAACATCTCTGAGGCGCGTATCTTCGTCAACTGGCGGAACGCCACGACAATCGTCGTTTTTGAAGAGGACGGTGTGGAGCCTGTCTTGGGCGCTCTCGCTCTCGAAAGCGTTCGGCTTGTCGTAGACCCTTTGAACGCGAGGCTAGCTCCGGTCGAGAGATTGAGATACTGACACCACTTCGGCGAAAAGGGCCCTCGAAGGCCGAGTGGGTAGCTACTCCTCCAGCGTGCGGATATGTGCCACCAGCATCCAGCGCTCGGCGGGTGAGAGCAGTTGAGCGAATCGCGGCATGTTCGTCGAGCCCTCCCAGGCAGCCGGGTTTTCCGCCCACGCCGGAGCAGGGAAATCGCCGTTGCCACGGCTGATAATCCGATAGAGATCGCCGGCAGTCCGCTCCTGCGTATCGTCCTCCGTCAGGTTCTTCGGTACTTCCACTCCGGCGGCCTCGAACGCGATGGTGACCTGCAACAGGCCTTCGCCGTCCCCTGCCGCCCCGTGGCACATGGAGCAGTTTCGCTGGAAGAGGAAGCTGCCATATTCCAGAACATCGGGCGTAACAACGATCGGGTTGCCTTCGACGCCATTTAGCTCATCGTCCGGCATCAGGTCGAAGTGCTCAAGGCGCAGGTCCGCGTTCAATTGCTCCTCCGGCGCGCCGCCACTGTTGAACGCTACCGTGCCGGGCCTCACGGACATGGAAGGCCCTTCCTGCTTGCGTACGGCAGGGGAGTAGTGCATCTCTTGGAAGAAGTCCACCGGATAGGCGCCCGTCGAGCAGCCGGTGAGCGCGATAACGGCGACCGCAACAAGCGCAAGCACCATTACGGCCGGTCGTCGCCCTGGCAAACCCAATTTCTTGTGCGCTCTCTGCATCACTGCGTCTATCCGCCGTCTCTACTCTCTTGTGTTTCTTTCCTGCATCTATGCAGGCTCGTTGATGACTTCTTCTGCGCCGCCGCTCTGTAGGGCCTGCTGCGCGTTTCCAATTCTCTCCTGGTCTACCGTGACCAGCAGGCCGATGTAACCGAGCGTGATTCGCGCGTCATACAGGGGGCCTGCGCCGCCGGGGCGGGGCAGGCGGCTCTCAAAGATCACGCCGATGACCGTGAAGATCATCGCAACCAACAGCGTGAACTCGTACATGATGATCATGCTTGCCGGAATCGCGAGGATGGGCTTGCCTCCCGTCACGAGCGGGAATGCCGTCTGTGTCGCAAACACGAAGAGGAAAGCGGTGATGAAGCCGATAAACCCGCCGAACAGGGAGAATCGAAAGAGCTTGTTCTTCTTCACATGCTCTCCGAACGCTCCCTCCGGATACGGATTGCCGGTCATCACCTCGTAATCATCACTGGTGAATCCGGCCGCACGCAGGTTGCGTGCTCCTTCCGCGGCGGTGTCCGCGTTTTCGTACAAGCCGAGAACACTCTGGTTTGCCATTGCTTCCGCTCCCAACATGCGGGCTACCAGGCCCGCGGCTCCTCTGATTCCCGTACGATCGCGGGCACCGTCACCTCACCGATTTGAACCTCGGATCGGAAGACTTGCCCCTCCTTCTGCTCCCACGCCGGCACTAACGGCACCAGCTTGGCGAATATGATGAGCAGCATTGCCACCATTCCGAACGACGCAAGAACAATAACGCTCTCCGTCAGGCTCGGGACATAGTTCGCCCATAAGAATGTGAGCTCCTGTTTCCGTTCAATGGCCGGGATGATGAGGAAGAACCTCTCCAGCCACATACCAATGTTGACCAGGATCGACGTCCAGAACATCAACGCGATGTTCCGGCGGACCTTCCGGTTCAACCATAACGGTATCGGTATCACGTATGAGGTCATCACCATGATGATTGTGATGGCGTTGAACGGCCACTCAAGCAGCCGGCGCTCCATCACCGCGATTTCCTGCTCCTCCCGTGTGTAGAACGAGAAGGCGAAGTCCAGGAAGAAGAAGAACAGCCAGGCGGTCGCGATGAAGATCAGCAGACGGCCAACAGCATCAAAGTGGTCTTCCCAGATGAAGTTTTCAAGCTTGAAGATCCAGCGCATGAACGCCATGAGCGTTAGTACCATGGACACGCCGGAGTGGACTGCGCCGATGACGAAGTACGGCGCGTAAACCGTAACGTGCCACGCCGGCACCACGGACGCTGCGAAGTCCCACGACACGATGCTGTGGACGGACACGAATACCGGCAGGATCAGGGCGGACATCAGGATTCCGAAGATTCCCTGTAGCTGCCACTGCCTCGGCGTACCCCGCCAGCCCATCGCCAGCGCTCCGTAGATCGTTCGGCGCATGCCTGTGCTCTGGTCGCGGATGATCGCGAAGTCTGGAATCAACGCCGTGAAGACGAACAGGATGCTGCCTGTCAGATATGTCGTAATCGCGACGGGATCCCACACCAATGGGGAGCGAACATCCGGCCATATGCCGCGTGTGAAGTCGTACGGCAGAAGCCAGTAGATGATGCGCCATGGCCGTCCGGCATGAATCACCGGGTGGATCAGGGACGTGACGAGGGCAAAGACCGTCATCACCTCCGCCGCGCGGGTGATTGGACGTTTCCATTCCGCCTGCGTCAGCCTCAGGATGGACGAGATCATCGTTCCGGCGTGGCTGACACCAATCCAGAACACGAAGTTGACGATGAAGAATCCCCAGAACGCCGGACGCTGCAGGCCAGTGATCCACAGACCTTGCCAGATCAGGATGGTGACGGCGACCGCGCCCGCCATGACGAGGATGAACGGCGGCAGGAAGGCGAGCACATGCCGCCTCCGCAGTTCAAAGACCGGCCAGAGCAACTCGTCGTTGATCTGGCTGGCCGTCAGGACCGGTCGATCTTGCATTACTCCGTCTCTCCGCTAGTCCGGCTTCGCCACAATGTGCGCGTGTCCTACTCCGAATGGCCTCACCACGCGCAGCAATAGCGCCTCTCTCGTCTCCCACAGGGACACGAACGGTACCACTCGCGAGGCCAACAGGATCATCAGGGCAACCGCAGACAACATTCCGATAAACACCAGGATTTCAAGGAGGCCTGGGTATCCGATGTTCGTCGGTATCTCGTGCAGCTCATGGCCACCGACTTGTTCGATGGACCACGTATTCACGTAAATGCGCAGTCTGTCAAAGAAGTTTCCGATGATGATAACGACGCCGACCACGGCCGGCCCGAGAATGCTCCGTCGCACCGGGTTCCACATGATCAGCAGGAACGCCGTGATGAACGACAGGCCGATTGCGCCCACAAACATCCAGAGCTGTGGTCGCGCCAATAAGTTGTCAATCGCAGGGTCGCCAAATGCCAGGAGCGCTATGATCTGCTGCTCATGCGGCAGGCGCCCGTACCAGAACAGGATGAATCCGCTCCAGAAGAAATAGAACCAGAACAAGGTCAGCGCGAGCAACAGCCGCCCGTACGCCCAGAACTGCTCAAGCTCGAAATAACGCGCCAGTCCCCCCCACTTGCGCAGTGCGAATTGCACCACGATGAACAGACCCAAGCCCATCTGCAGGCCCGTCACGGCGTGGAAAGCGGGGAAGATTGGATCCTTCCAGCCCGGCGTCAGGACCATCGCGAAATCCGTCGCGAACACCGTATGCGTCATCGCGTAGGCGGAGATATACATCGCACCCAGAATTCCGAGCGCCGACTTGTGCATCGCCCATTGCCGCGCAGTGCCGATCCAGCCGTAGGCAAGCGACGCGGCAATGTTGCGTGAGCGCCCGTTGCCATGGTCGCGTACCGCCGCTAGGTCAGGCAGCACGGACACATAGATGAATGCCAGCCCAATGCACACGAATGCCGTCAGCATGATCAGGTCTGGGAACCACGGGCCTAGCCGCCAGTCCATCCACAGGCTGTTGCGTCCTTCGAGGCCCGGATGCGCCGCCATGATCGGCAGGAAGAACACCAGCATGACGGGCCCGGCCAGTGCGAACAGTTCTGCCGCCCGACTCGTGGGACGCCGCCATTGTGCCCGGGCGAACCGCAGGCCGATACCGGCCATCGGGATGCCCATCACCAGGGAGAAAACATAGAAATACGCGACGGCGTAGTACTTCCACCGCGTGTGATCGTCCAGGCCGCCCAGCATCATGAGGATCGCCGCCGTGGCGCCAAGCGCCGTCAGCAGAGCGAGAATCCACAGCGCACGGCGCATCCGCGGGCCGGTCTGCCGCGCATCATGGATGAGCTCTTGTGTTAGCTCCTCCTGTGTCGCGGGGGCCCCTGGCGCCTCATGACCGTTGTGGGTGGTGGTCATCCTCTCCTCATTGCTCAATTCGTGTCGATTCTGTCGGTTTCAACGTCTACTTTGTGAATTCTCTCACTAAACATGCGTCTATGGGTTAGTGTGCCGCCGCTGCCATCTCGTCGGAACCCGCCTTGGCCGTGGCGACGCCCTTCAGGTACCGAATATTCGGCTCCGTCCCGATCGCCTCTTGCAGCGTGTACGCCCGCGACTCATCCGCAAACAACTGCGAAACGCGGCTATTCGGATCGTTCAAATTCCCAAAAGTCAGCGCATCCGTAGGACAAGCCTGCTCACACGCCGTCATGAAATGGTCGGGCGCGTCCGTTCCGGTTCGCTTCGCGATGCGCACGGCCGCATTGATGCGCTGAATGCAGAAGGTGCACTTCTCCATAATTCCGCGTTCACGCACTGTCACGTCCGGATTCAGATAGTTGTGGAACGTCTCCGGCCACGTTGGGCGGCGATAGTTGAAAAAGCGGGCATGGTATGGGCAGTTATTGGCACAGTAGCGGGTGCCGACGCAGCGGTTGTACACCTGCACGTTCAGGCCGGCGGGGTTGTGATATGTGGCGTAGACAGGGCAGACGGGCTCACAAGGAGCGTTGCCGCAGTGCTGACACAGGACCGGCAGGAAATACGCGTGAACGTTCGGATACTCGCCCTCCCAATAGCGCTCAATGCGGATCCAGGCGATTGCGCGCCGCTCAGTGAAGTCGCGTTCCAGGTTGATTGGCAAGTTGTTTTCAGCAGCGCACGCAATTACACACGCCTGACAACCCGTGCATGCGTCGATGTCGACCGCCATGCCCCACTTATAATCTGACATTGTCATCGCGCTATTCTCCGTCGCCCTTTCTGATTACGTGTATTCCACCTGAATGATGTGCGTTCCTTCAAGTTGCTGTCCCGTGAAGCCGCCCTCCATGCGTGCCATACGCATGCGGCGACCGAGGGGGCGAATTGTCACTGTTGTAGCGCCCCACGCTTGCGATCCGGTGCCGTCGACTTCGATGTCTGCCAGAACGGTGTTGACATTACCGTCTGGATTGTCGCCATACCGTCCGGAAAATGCTCGCCCGCGTCCAAACGGAACGGCGACGACATTCGGCGGAATGCCAGGATGGAGATACACCGGAACCTCGACAGAGCCACTGTCAGACTCCAGTGCGACCAGATCACCATCGCGCAGACCCAAGCGGGCGGCCTCGCGGCTGTTCACCTCAACCCAACTGTGCCACACCATAGAGGTAACAGGGTCGGGTGCGGATTGAGTCCACGGCAAGTGACCGGCGCTGCCATCACCGACAGTAGAGCTTGCGAACGGAATCAGGTGGTATCGATCCGTGTGCTCAGGGATTCTTTCAGGCATATCGGCAAGCGCCGGGGCGAAGTCAAATGCGGGACGCTCCCAGATGGTCACACCGCGACCAGCGATGTTCCACCAACCGCCGCGCTGCAGCACGCCTGTCGTGAAGGCTGCCAATGTTGAACCCTGAACGGAGCCGCGGCCGGGATTTGCCGCGTGCAGATCCGCGAGGGCATTCAGCACCACCCGTTCCATGCTGTCGCCACGCGTCTTTCGGCTCGTTCCACGGGGTTGCATCAGTGAAATCAGCACATCCCCCATTGCTCGAGAGTCATGCACGGCACGCCGTGAGCCATCGAGCAGGGGCGCGGCAACCGGCTGCTGCACCGTAAGAGCCTCATAGCCTGGGCCGGGGTCAGGCACGTCCGTTCCCCAGGATTCCAGGTAATGCTGATCAGGAAGGATAAGATCGGCCATTGCCGTTGTCTCGTTCGGTTCCGACGAGAAACTGACGACGTTTCTGGCACGGCTGAGCGCCTGCCCGAATTTTAGGTTAGCCAACGCATGAACTGGATTGGCGCCATCAACGAGCACTAGATCGATGTCTCCGCGATCGAGTCGATCTCGAACACCACGCCATTCCGAGTACGTAGTCGGGGCTGGCAATTCTTGAAGCTCCGGGAGCGAGGTATCGCTGTTGAACTGCACTCCGCCTCGCCTGCCAACACTGCCAAGTACGCCATTGAGAATCATTCCTGCCTTGGCGTTGAATAGACCGTTCGGTTGGGCAGCGGCAGAGCTGCCAACTAGAACCACCGTTGGGCCGTGAGAAGCGAGGTTGTGCGCGACGTCCGTGATCATCTGCCCTGTCAACACGCCCGGCGTCGCGCCGAGTTGATCCGCGATCGCATCCGGGCGGTAGGGCGCAAGCGCGGCTTCACCAAGGCCTCCCGTCATGGCATTCACGGTCGCCTCATCAGCGAGCCCTTCATGGGCGAGAACGTAGGCAATGCTGAGAGCCAGAATGCCCTCACGTCCGGGGGCGATGGGCAGCCACGTGTCCGCATTCGCGGCGGTCATAGAAAAGCGGGGGCTGGCATGGACGTGCGTTCCCCTGCTCCTGCCCTCTCCACGACGGAACTGGCCATAGGCCTTGCTGTAGTGGATTGGCGCGAGCCAGGACTCGAGGAAATCGGCTCCAATTGAAATCACAGAACCCGCATTCGCAATGTCAAAGAAGGGGAGTCTGTCCTGGCCGAATACGTCTTTGGCTGCCTGCCTGATGGCAGCGTTCTCAAGCGGCTCCAACTGCAAGTGGCGAATGCCGAAACCCTGGGCGAACTCGTGGGTCACTGCCCCAAGATGGCCCCGATTCGGACGGGTAATGAGCAGCGTGCGTGACGCGTCTGCTCCACTGAGCAAAGCATTCAGACGCGCGAGGCCATTGGCCCATGTGATGCTCTGACCATTCTCCATCGGTCCGCTGAACCTGTCCGGATGGTAAAGAGATTGCACGCCGGCCAGGCAGCCGGGTAGCAGTCCTCCTCGATTCAGTGGGTGATCAGGGTTGCCTTCAATCTTCTTTGCACGCCCCTCTGCGACGCGTACGAGGATGCCATGACCCTCCCCGCATGACACACAGGATGTGGCGTACATGTCCTCAAGGCCCTGGGCGAGGTCCTCGGGCAGATCACGCGGACTCTGCTTGATGAGCTCCCGTTCGGGAATGGCGCAACCCGCAAAAAGGACGCCGGCCACGGATGTGGCTCCGGCTACCCTCAGAAAGTCCCGCCTTGTCAGATCCATCTCGCGTAATCCGTTCGTTTCTCTCTCGTCAGTCCCTTATGAGTGACACGTGGAGCACGTGGTTGGTGCGCTGTTTTCCTTGTGGCAGCCAACGCAGTCTCCCATCTTGAGAATCCGTACCTGTTCAACTTGTCTCATACTTCCCACGTCGCCGTGGCATTCTGTGCACTCAAAACCGGCGGTGATATGAGGCTCGTGCCTGAATTGGGTGTGGTCGGGAAGTCGATGCTGCCGTATCCAATTGAGAGGCTCCCCGGATTCCCACGCGGCACGCAACGGCTCAAGGTTGGGATTTGCAGTGGCTACAGTCTTATGGCAGAACATGCACTGCTCTACAGACGGTACCGTCGCGGTTCGCGACGTGTCCGCGGCTCGGTGGCAGAACTCGCACTCTATGGCGAGTGAGTTCACGTGCTGGTCGTGCGGGAACTCCATTTCGTTCTCCGGCACTGAATAGACGGCGCCGAGGGCGGCGCTTCCTCCGGAAAACGCGACGATGCCGATAACGATCAAGGCAAGGGGGATTGCGATGAGTACGCCGACGACACGGAGTGGCAAGGCTCCCATTCGTTGTCGCATCTGAACGAACGCCCCGTCCCTAGATCCAGACCTTCGTGTAGATGGTCCGGACAACTTCGGATTCCGTCACGAATCCGACAAAAGTGAATATGGCAATTGCCGCTGCTATGGCGGCAGCGACATAGAAAATTGGTCGGACGCGCTCAACGCCGGACCCGATGTGGCCGGTGGTGGCGAGTGATGGAATGACGGCGTGGGCGACGAGGAGAGAAAGTGCCATCGCTATTACGGACAGCCACAGAACCCACAGATAGACCAGCGTGGTCTGAATCTGATCCCAATCTGCGGACGTCAATGACTGCGGGTCGATTTCAGTCACGAATCAAGCGCTCCCCGAGAGCAAAGTACGAGTCATTTCAGTAGGAAACGTTACACGCCGCCGAGAGTCGGTGTCAATCCCCTTTTGACGCGCGGCGAAGAGCTTAAACAACGTGCCCTCCACGCGGAGGGCAAATGCGGAGGCTTGTGCCAAAAATCACACAGTAGGCTCGATTAACGATGTTTTAGAGGCAATACGGGCCATTTAAGCGGTCTGCGCTCATTTAAACCCAAAATGGTGAACGCCGAGCTGCCTCCACGTACATGCCGAGTGGCCGGCCTCCCAGCAGGTGCAGGTGACCGTGGGGCTGGGACTGCATGCCGTCCTCGCCGAAATTCGACAGGACCCGGAAACCGCCGGGCGCGTGCTCTTTGCCGAGCTGGACGGCGAGGGCGGAGGCGCGCTCCATGTCGTCTTTCCAGAACTCTTCCTGCGTCTTGTGTTCTTTCGGGACGATGAGCAATTGGATCGGCAGCCAGCGCAGGTGGTTGCGAAAAACGATCAGGCTCTCGTCCTCGTGCCAGACCTCGGCCGGTTCCCGGCCTGCGATGATCTCACAGAAGACGCAGTACGGTTGGGCAGGACTCGTCATGCGACAAGTCTAACCACGACCGCGACGCGTCCGCGACTCCGACAGCGGCTCGGTCAGGTTTCGACGGAGCATATAGTTCGGGACATCGATGTTGAACGGAATGCTGAAGGGCGTACCGGCGAGACGCGAGGCGACGCGAGGCTCGTCCTGAGCCAACTCATCCAACGAGATGTTCATCGTCACGATGGTTGGCAGGCGGGCGTTGTAGCGGAAGTTGATGATCTGAAAGAGCTTTTCGCGAGCCCACGCCGTGGTGGCATGAGCGCCAAGATCATCCATGACCAGAAGCGGGACGGTCCGCACACCTTCAAAGAGTTCGTCGTATGAGACATCGCTCTGCGGACCAAAGGTATAGCGGAGGTGATCCAGCAGGTCTGCCACGACCACAAAGAGGGTTTCGACTCCGTTGGCGCGGCAATGGTTTGCGATGGCAGCGGCGAGGTGAGTCTTGCCAACACCGTTTTCGCCGGTAAAGACCAGCCAGCCATCGGGCTGCTCTGCATAGCTTCGTGACATCTTGAGCGCGCCTTCGAGGCTCTGGCGCTGACGACGTTCCAATGCGTCATTGTTACGACCATCGAAGTTCGCGAACGTCATGTCCTTGAATCGAGGGAGCTCCAGCGCGTCCGTCACGGGGAGGCGAGCGCCGGCCGCGCCCGTGGCAAGCACCGTTGCCAGGCCGGGAGCAGTGAGGCGGCTTAGAAGTTGCGGCTCCATTTCCATGAGGGGCTTGCTGAGGGTTACGACGGTCGGGCGGCGCTCAATGAATCGTTGATTGAATACCTGGAAGAGTTTTTCTTGCGCCCACGGCGTTGCCGAATGAACACCGAGGTCGTCAAGGATGAGCAGCGGCGCTTCCTTGACCTGCTCAAAGAGGGAATCAAACGGCGTCTCTGCGTTTGGGGCGTATGCAGCCCTAAGGTAGTCGAGAAAATCGGGCACTGATATTAGGAGCGCCGGAATACCGCGGCCGATGACATCGTTGGCGACGGCGGCAGCGAGATGGGTTTTGCCGCTGCCGGAGGGGCCGTGAAGAACAAGCCAGCCATCCGGGTCTACAGCGTACGCTCGCGCTCTTGCGAGAGCGTCGACATAGGTTTCGTTCCTATCGTTCGTCGACCGCTCAAGCTCGGACTCGAGGGTTTCGAAGGTGACATTGGCGAAGGGCTCAAGCTGTCCGTAGCGCTGCAGCCGACGAAGACGCTCGCGCTTGAGTTCCTCTGCACGGCAGGCGCAGGGAATCACTTTCCCGAATTCGGGATCATCGAGCGGCAGGTCACGGCTGACCCACCCCATGCCGTCACAGACGGGGCAGCGGTCAGTGTCCGGAGCCTCTTCGCGTTCGGGGGCGTCAGCGCCAGCGGACGACCTGGCCGTATTCCCCTCCGCGATAGCGGTCCTTCGCAGGACGTCGCTGAGTCGTTCCATCTCCCCTACCCCTATCTCTCCAGTTGCGAAGAACCGAGCGCACGTACGCCCAGCGCCGCGCATTCTGTGCTGCCGCCTCCTGAAAGGCTTCTCGTATCCATATGGCGGGATACTCTTGTTCCGCCTCAGAAAGTTCCTGTGCGATGCCTGCGCCAGGAATCGGTCCGATGGTGTCTTCATACAGGCGGAATATCTCGCCGGGCTGCGACGGTGGCTCCTCCGGTTGGGCTCTCGCCGGTTGCGGTGATAGTGCCGCATCACCGGCCTTGACCCGCTCGGCGCCCCGCCTGCCCTCCGAGTCGTTCACAAAATATGCCACGTCGTCGTCACCCAGTGGAACCCCAAGAAACACGCCGGCACGCACAAAACCCGCCATGACACTTTGGACAGCTTCCTGAGGGCCGTCGTCCCTTTTCACCAGTTCGGGAGCACCACTGTCTGACAACTCGCCAAGCTCCGGGGCGTTCGTCAATTCGCTGCCGGTAACGAACCTGATCGCCCCTTTGCGACTTCGGATGCGGCGCAGGGCAACCAGAAAGGTTTTGATTTCAGCAACGCTGTTGAGCTGTGGGAGGATCTCACTGAAGAATGCTTCCGGCACCGGTGTTGCCTGTGTCGGCGTGGGAAAGCCCTGAAACTCCTCGATATCACGCATGGCGTTGTGTCCGGCGCTTCATGGCTAGTAGTATCCGTCCGGGCCGCCGCCGGCGCGCGCGGCGTTGCGGAACGTTGTGGTCTGCTCTTCAAACACAACCTGCATCCGGCCCGTTGGTCCGTTGCGATGTTTGGCAATGATGACGTCAGCAACACCGCGGGGATATTCCTGGTCCGGGTGCTGCCGCTCCCATTCTTCGCCCGTGAAAACCATATCCGGGCGGTAGAGAAACAGAACGACATCGGCGTCCTGCTCGATCGCGCCGCTCTCACGTAGATCAGACAGGAGGGGTTCATGGCGGGGGCGGTTCTCCACGGCACGGGAGAGTTGGGACAGGGCCAGGACGGGCACACTCAGGTCGCGGGCGAGCGCTTTCAGTGAGCGGGAAATTTCACTGATTTCCTGCACCCTGTTGCCAAACGTGTTCGTGCCGGACATAAGTTGCATGTAGTCAACGACGATGAGATCAAGCCCCTGTTCAAGGGAGAGACGCCGGGCCTTGGAACGGAGCGCGACGACGCTGAGGTTAACCGAATCATCGATAAAGAGGGGCAGCTCGGCGAGCCGCCCGACGGCGTTCATGATTGCGCCCTCTTCGTAGTCGGTCCATATATGGCCGCGGATGCGTGTGGAGTTGATGCCGGATTCGCCTGCCAGCAGGCGCTCAACGACCTGTTCCGCCGCCATTTCAAGGCTGAAGAAGGCGACTATTCTGGGGCGACTGTCCGCTCGTCGGGTCTGTGCGGCCGCCTTGGCGACGTTGAGCGCGAATGCGCTTTTCCCGACGCCGGGCCGGGCGGCGAGGATGAGCAGGTCTGAGGCCTGGAAACCGCCGCCTAACTGTCGGTCAAGGTCCACGAAGCCGCTTTCGACGCCGCCAGCGCGCCCGCCGGCACTCTGCTCAGTTTCTTCTACATATCGATCAAGGACGTCCCGCAACGCCTCAAGGTCTCGGGCGTTCTGGCCGAGGCGCATCGTATAGAGCAATTCCTCCGCCTTACGGAGGGATTCCTCTTCATCTTCCTCTGCGCGGGTTCCGATGCCGGCAATCTGTCCACCGGCATCAATGAGACGGCGATGGATGGAGAGCCGCCGGACGACACGGGCATAGTTGTCCGCATAAACCGAAGTGGGAACGACAGCGATGAGGTGGCTTAGGAAGGGGAGTCCGCCAACCTCTTCGAGTCGTTGATGGCGCGCGAGTTCATCCGCGACGCTTATCTGGCTTATGGGGTCATTGCGAGCGAAAAGGGTTACGCAGGCGTCAAATATCCAGGAGTGTCGCTGCCGGTAGAAGTCGTTGGCTTCGAGAATGATCTGGACGCCGGGGACGGTCTCGCCGTCAATGAGCATCGAGCCGAGGACGGCTTCCTCAGCTTCGTCGTCGTGTGGGGGGAGTTGCTCGGTGTACACAAAACACCTCGGTCCCGCCCACTGCGCCTGTAAGTAACAGGCCGGGACGGGTTTCCGGGCCAGTTACTCCTTGTCGTCATCCTCGTCAGTGGCCTCGGTCCCACCCTCTTCAGGGGCAGTTGTCTCTGCCTCCTCGTCTTCGGACTCAGCAGCCTCCGAACTCTCCCCGGTCGCTTCCGGCTCCTCAGTCGCCGCTTCGGCAGTCACTTCGTCTCCAGAGGCCTCGGCGGTCTCCGCGCCCTCCTGGTCCTCTTCGGGAGTCTCTTCCACGAGAGGCGGGGGTTCGGTTCCCTCCTGATAGACAGTGATGGTCACGTTCGGGATGACATCCGGCGCGAGACGAACGGGGGTCTGGTGGTGGCCAAGTTCCCGGATCGGCTGTGCAAGCTGTACTGAGCGGCGGTCAATCTCGACACCCATGGTCTCGTTGACGGCTTCGGCGATCTCCGCAGCGGTCACGCTGCCGTAGAGGCGGCCGCCGGGGCCGACGCGCACAGCAATCAACAGGCGCTCCTCTGTGAGCTTCTCGCCGACGCTTTCCATCTCAAGATTGAGCTTGGTACGCCGCTCAATTTCAACCTTCTTCCGTGCATCGGCACGGGCGAGTTCCTGTGGAGTTGCCAAGACGGCCAGCCCTTTGGGGATGAGGAAATTGCGGGCGTAACCGTCTTTGACATCGCGGACATCACCGGCGATGCCCAGCCCGGGCGCCTCATCAATCAATACGACTTTCATTGGGATTCCTTTCGCAAGCAATATTAGAACGTATGTATTAGCATGTCAAACCCGCCATGGTGATCGAACAGCATTCTGGGGGCGACACACAAGAGACAAGATTAAGTGTGTCATGGGTGGGACGGCAAGGGTCTTGCGGGGAGTTATCCACATTTTGGGCGTGGAGCGTGGTCTCCAAGGAGTTCGTGACTCAAGGGCTTAAGGGAGAATCCCATGGGTTGATGGCGTCAACGCCAATCACTTCAAAGTCCCTCATGTTGCGCGTGGCAACAGTTAAGCCGTGGGTGCGGGCTGTGCCAGCGATGAGCGCATCACCCCAGCCGGTTGCACGCCCTTGGCGGTGATTGATTGCACGATAACGCGCGGCCCAATCCGCACAGGTTCGATCAAAGGGCAGATATCGTTCCTCGTACTCAGCGAAGAGTTGCGTCATGTCAGACTGCAGGTCATCACGACGTTGCCCCGGATCCATCCGTTCTACTCCGTACTGCATCTCATGCCGCACCACGACAGACAACCAGAGATCGCTGTTGTCAGCAAAGAATTGAAGGACGTTTGGCTCCGGCCTGGTCTTTAGCAATTCAGAGAAGACATTTGTATCAGGTAGATACGCCGTCATTCCACGTTTGCCTCGCCATTTGAGTCCAGAATGGCGTCACGGTCATAATCATAGAACGGCACGGGCCTGTAATCACCGCGATCCGGCAGTTCCAACTCCACATCATGCCGGGTGAAGTGTTTGAGCAGCCACTCGTTGATCGGCAACTTATCCTCGTGTGGCTGTTGGTGCTGCTCCGAGCGGGCCTTCCTTGCCTCGACCATCATTCCTCTCCGTCACAATCCAGTCCATGTACGGCGTCCAGTATACGGGGATTGGGGCGCGGGGGTGGCTAGGAGAGGAGGGCAGTCTCCCACGTGGTGGCGGCATCGGAGAGCGGGATATCGATGAGGCCGGTGATGGTGAGGGAGTCGCCACCCACAGCGCCGATCTCACACATTGCGACTCCGTTTTGCTCGCACAATCTGCGGAGCGCATTCAGGTGATCTGAGGCGGTGGACACAACGATACGCGCGGGCGCTTCGCCAAACAGGGTCGCGTCGGTGCGGTCGTTCTCTGCCAGGTCAAGTTCAAGGGATGCTCCAGTACCGCCGATGGCGCAGGATTCTGCCACAGCGACGGCAAGGCCACCCTCTGAGACGTCGTGGGCGGAGGTGATGAGCCCCCGGGTGATGGCCTCACGCAAGAGGGTTTGCACTCGGGCCTCGGCGTCGAGATCGACAGCTGGGCGTCCGGCCACGGTGTTGTGGATGCGGGAGAGGTATTCGCTTGCGCCGAGCGTTTCAATGGAGAGTTCGGCGGAAGATGCGCCTAAGAGGATGACGCGGTCGCCCTCGTTGCGGAAGCCAGCACCGGCATGGTGGGAGAGGTCATCGAGCAGGCCGACCATCCCCACCGTCGGCGTGGGGTCGATGGGGCCGTCGGCGGACTCGTTGTAGAGGCTGACGTTGCCGCTGATGACGGGGATGTTGAGGGCACGGCAGGCGTCGGCCATGCCGCGGATGGCCTGCTCAAATTGGTAGGCGATGGGTTCTCGCTCGGGGTTGCCGAAGTTGAGGCAGTCCGTGATGGCAAGCGGGCGCGCGCCGACGCATGAGAGGTTACGGGCGGCCTCAATGACGGTGAGGGCTCCGCCGGCGTAGGGGTCGAGAAAGCATGCGCGGGAGTTGACGTCGATGGTGAGGGCGATGCCTTTGTTGGTTCCCTTGATACGGAGGACAGCGGCATCAGCGTCGCCCGGGGGCAGGACGGTGTTGTTGCCGACCTGGTGGTCGTATTGCCGGTAAACGGGGCGTTTGCTGGCCAGGGAGGGGGTGGCGAGCATTTGGAGTAGGGTGTCGTTCCAATCTGAGGGCTGGGGGAGATCGGAGAGATCATGGTCGCGGAGGGCGGCGATTGCAGGGTCTTCGACGCCGGAGAGTTCGTAGGCGGGGGGCTCGGTGAGGGCGGCAATGGGCATGTCACCGACAATCTCGCCGTTATCGCGGATGATCGCACGGTCGCCGTCGGTCACAACACCTATCTCATCGCAGGCGAGTTCCCACTTATCGCAGATGGCGCGGGTCTTGGAGACGTTTTCAGGGGGGACGACGAGGAGCATTCGCTCCTGGGATTCGGAGAGCATGATTTCGTAGGCTGACATGCCGTCCTCGCGGCGCGGGACGCGGGCGACATCTATATCAACGCCGTTGTTGGCGCGGGCTGCGCACTCGATGACGGAGCTGGTGAGGCCTCCCGCGCCGAGGTCCTGCATACCAACGAGGAGGCCGGCCTGGGCAATCTCAAGGCAGCCCTCAAGCACGAGTTTTTCGAGGAAGGGGTTGCCGACCTGTACGGCGGGGCGTCGCTCTGCGGACTCTTCGGAGAGGTCGACAGAGGCGAAG
>JAPOOK010000028.1 GCA_026713485.1 Chloroflexota bacterium
GCGGAGGGCGGAGGCGAGGGGGCGGCGACGCCCGGGCCGCGGAGGATGCCGCGCCTGCCGAAGAAGCCGGGCCCCGCCGGAGCGAGACCGACGGTCTCGGGTTCGGGCCGGATCTTTCGTCCGACGAAGCGAGCGCCTGCGGGGTTGTCGTAGTGGCGGTAGGCCGCCGCGGTCTTCCGCAGGAGCTCCTCGGCGCGGCGCTTGCCCTCGAGGACATGGACGACGGCGGTGATCCGAAGCTCCGCGTCGAAGGCCATGCGCGAAAACTTGTCGCGGACCTGCTGCGAATCGCGGACGTTCCCCTTCCCGCCCTTGATCTTCGCCCACAGGATCGCGGCGGTGAGCACGGCCAACACCGTCCCGCCCGCGAGCCCGATCGCCCTGAGGGCATCCCCGTCCTGCCAGTACTGCCACGTCCTGAGGCCCACCAGGGCGGCGATGCCGAGGACCATGTAGCGAACGATCTCGCCGTGATTGACCTGGGACTCCTGCTGCTGCGCGGGCCGGTAGGCGGCGGCCGCCTGCCGTTCGAGTTGGAGTTCGTAGGGGGCGGACCACTGCGGTCCGAGCGAACGCAGCAGCAGGCGCGACACAACGCGTGCGCCGCCTCGCAGCGGGGAGAGCGCGCCGATGGTGGCGAGCATGGGATCGGAGCCCTCGTCGGAGAGCACATCCTCGCTGAACTGCTGCAGCGATGCCTGAGGCGGGCCTCCCGGCCGGAGCGACATCGTCCACGCCTCATGGTCGTCGTCGACGAGCATCGGGTCTTCATCCGGGCTCAGACGCCTGATACGCGCCTGCGGGTAGTGGGCCGCGATCTGCGCGGCGACGCTCCGCGAGTCGTAGCAGCGGGCGAGCAGCCGCACGCCGTCCTCGTCTCCGACGAGTTCCAGGGAGAAGGGCTCGGGAAAGGCGATTGACTGGAGCAGGTTCTCGATGCCGAGGAGCGTGCGCTCCCCGAATTGCGGCGGGGTGATGGAGAGAATGACCGGTTCGTTCTTCCGGCGTGACCCGAAGAGTCTGCTGAGGAATGAAAACGGTTTCATGTGCGGCCTCCTTCGTGTTCTGCGGCGGCGGCCCTTGAGACGTGCCTCCGCCTAGTGCCGGTGAAGCGTCCCTGCGCCGTTTTCTCATCGAAAACCCCGGCGTCTGGGCGGATGAGAGTGGACAGGAACACGTACATATGTTCTCATACTATCGGCGTCTGTAAAGGCCTCATGTCACCCCTTTTGCCACGAATCGGCCTTTCGAGGCCTGCGGGGTGTACAGAGATTGAGGGTGTAAGTGGAAGGAGACTCAGGGGTTGTTTACGGCGTCGTCATGCGGGAAACGGGTTTTGTGAAGTGATGAATGTGAGCATTTCAGGTTTAGTCGGAACTGTGAGGTGGTCCACCGAAAGCCAGATTGGAGGGCACCGAATTTTCCAGAGCTTCGATGGGTAGCCGACACCAGCGCTCAGATTGGATCGACACCGAAAACGGTGGTGAGACGGAGGCGATGCATGGAAGAGGAATTTCTGATGCTGGACGACGGACAGAACGGTGAAGCTGTCGATAAGTCGTCGCTGATGGTCTTGCTAGAACGCATTGTGCGGGAGCAGGGGCAGGCGGGGGCGGCCGAGCAGCTGGGGGTCAACTACAAGACGGTGGCGGCGGCTCTGGAGACTCGGCACCTGTCACGGAGGATGACCCATGCCCTGGAACTGTTACTGCTGTCCGAGGACAACCCGACCCTTCAGCGGTACGAGGACCGGATCACTGCGACGGACGAACGGCTGGACTCACTGGAGGGTGTCGTCAAGGAACTGGTCACGGGAGTCGGGCAACTGAGGGCGTCCCTAGACACGCACCGCACGGAGCAGGACCGGGTCAACCGGCTCCTGGAACGGCGGCTCAGCGGGAATTATGGCGTGGAGGCGAGGGCGGGTGGCGGTGAAGACAGGAAGACAGCCAAGCGAGCGAGGGGTGTGACGCCGGCGTTGACCATCGAGGCTCCGGCAAGACCCACGAGGCCGACGTTCGCACGACGGGACTACAACGAGATCGTGACTGTCGAACCGGCCAATGACGATTCGTATGTGTACGGCAGGGCGTGGCCGTTGGTCAGGCAATGGCGGATGCTTCGGCGGGGCCATCCAGTCAGGGGGAAGACGCTGTCGTGGATGGAGAGGCAAGAGCGGCTGTTGACGGTCGAGCTGGCACTGCTGAACGAGCACGGGCTGACCCTGCCGCCGGACGCGCAGCCCATCGACGACCAGTGGAGACGGCACGTGACGGAGTGGCGGCTCGGGGATCTGCGAGTGCTGCGCAGGCGGATTCTGTGCCGCAAGCTGTTGCGTTGGAGCCGCCGGGTGGCCACGTTCGGGGCGTGGTGGGGATGAGTCTGCAAACGAGAGCAAGCAAAAGTCGAACAAAAGTAAGCATTTGGGGTCGCTATGCCCAAAAACTCTTGCCTCCGGCGCTCTGGGTGTGAAGAATGGCAGGGTTGTTTGGCTTTTCCAGCGTTTCCCACCATAGAAACCTGGACGGGTTGTCCCGAACGACCTGCGCCGCACACGGGGATCGATTCATTTCTCTCCGAGCGGACGAAATCGGGACCATCGCCTCCTGCGGCGAGTGTTGAGAAGGGATCGAGTTTCTCTCCGTTCTCATCGCGAACACGGGACCATCGCTCCCCGGGGCGAGAGGCGGATCACGGTTGGGAGTCTTCTCAAGCGGGTCACCTCGAACAGCGGGAACTGACGGACAGGTTGCCAAGCGTGGCCTGATCCCTCTTGCATCAGCCGGAACGCCATGAGCGGTTGGGCTGATTTGACTTGTCCGCGAAAGCCACGTGAATCGTAGCTAAGCGGGCTCCTCACACATCGCCGGTCTCGGCATCTGCCGCAGGCCGGCGTTGCCATTTCGGGCGGCAGTGATGGCGTGCATCCCCTTGGATGACATGCACTGCTACGTCCGCTGAATCCCTTTTCAACCCGCGCGGCGGCCTGGCATCCGGCCGTCGGTGGGCTTTGACATTCCTCTCATAGATCGCACTAGGCCTGCGCCCGGATGCCGGCGTGGGCCGCCAACAGTCGGCGTGGCCTGCTTCGGATCGAATCCGTAGCAGGTCCAGCACGCGGCGTCGCATGCACGCGACGCCGCAACGGCCATGCGTCATGGCCAACGAACTAACGGAGACAGTCCCGGCGACGGGACACAAGCAAGCGGGACTGTCTCCTCCGTGGGGGCGTCCCGCTTTGTCCATTCAGGAGGAAGCGAGATGTCCACGACGAAGATTATTGAGAGGACGGAGTCCGAGGTCCAGGGGGCCGCACGGAAGAAGGGACTCACGTTCGGCGAACTGGCTGCCAAGATGGGGGTGACAAAGGGCTACTTGTCGCAAATTGCGAACGGGCACCGCAAGTGGACGCCCAAGATGAGGGCGAAGGTCATGGCGGTCCTGGGCGAAGTGCCCGGACAGAGCATGGTCCGCATGCAGCAGGAGGCCGTCGACGGCGAGAGCACGTACATCCGCGAGCGGGCCCGCGAGCTGGGGCTGACGATGCGCGATGTGGCGGCCCGCGCAGGGTTGTCGCATAACTATGTCTCGCAGGTGTCGCGCGGCCATAGGATCATGACCGTGAACGTGCGGAAGCGGCTTGAGGCTGCCCTGGAGGGTTCCGTCGAGGCCGCGCCAGCAGAGCGCGCCGATGTCAACATCCAGGCGCTCTGGGATCGCATGAACGCGCACGACATCAGCC
>JAPOOK010000029.1 GCA_026713485.1 Chloroflexota bacterium
GAAGTAACCCAGGGAATTCCGGTCTCCTGCGATACCGCGCACCAGCACGTTGTCGTCAGAGGACGCGACGTAATTGGATCGAGAAACCCCCTCATCCCCGTTCACCACGTCCGTGAAGTAGTCAAACGTGCCGGACTCCGTATCGGGTCCGTACAGGTTGATCGGCTCATTAGGGAAACTGGAGCGCACGTCGTCCCATGAATCCACAGTGCTGTCCGGCTTCCAGATTTCATTGAGCTCGGCCACCGTCAGGCAGTTCACGAAGTCGTTCTGCGTGCTGACCATCACCGCCAGCCCGTCCAGGGCCACCGTCAGCGGGATGAAGTTGATTCCGTTGGCAACTGCTGCTCCCGCCTCACTGTCCTTGATCGGGCGGGAAGCGTCGGAGATCTCCGTCTCACCAACCGTGAATCGCTTGAATCCGCCTCCCGTGCCGGAGATACCAACGTTGACGCGAACGTCAGGGTACAGGGCAAGGAACTCCTCGGCAACTGCCTCGGAGATCGGCGCAACCGTGCTGGACCCATCTATCTCGATGGTGCCCTCCAGGTCCATCATGGTATCGCTGCTGGACGTTGTGGTCGTCTGCGATGTCGTGCCACCGGTGGTGCTGGGAGTGGACACGCTTGAGCCACTGCTCGTTGAGGTAGTGCTTGATGAACCGGAATCTGACGCCGATGCCGAAGAATCGTCGTCTCCACATGCCGCGCCCCCAAGCACGACAAACAATCCAAGGACGCCGACAAACAATAGCCGGCGCCACGTCTTACCTAACTGCATCGTTCCTCCTTGTCGTCCTGCACTTTGGCTTTCGCCCAGTCTTCTCCACTGAGCGTAGGCAGGGCTGATTAAGGACGAGACAACGCTCCGTTAACATGGGATTAAGGCATCCTCGTAATCCGATGGTTTCGCCGTGCCACAGGCCAGGGCGAATTCCTCGCCGCCCCCGGGACATTGCTTGAACTTTGCTCTCAATCCGGCCAAAGCCGGAATCCATGGGGTGGCTTCCGGCCCGGCTACCCCATCTGCCCCCAGGACGGCCCGGCCTTAACGTCCACCACGAGCGGCACGTCAAGCTCCGGCATTACTGCGGGCATCACCTCGTCGACGATGGCGGTCAGCGCATCCCGCTCATCCTCAGGCGTCTCGAACAGCAGCTCATCGTGAATCTGCAGCAGCATCTGCGTCTGCATCCCCGTGTCGTCAAGCCGTTCCTGCATTCTCAGCATCGCCAGCTTGATAATCTCAGCCGCCGTCCCTTGCACGGGCATGTTGATCGCCATGCGTTCCGCCGCCGCCCGAGCCTGCTGATTCGACGCTGTCACCTCGGGGAGGTATCGCCGTCGCCCCATCAAAGTCTGCACGTATCCGTTCTCCCGAGCCCCCGCGATGGTGTCATCCATGTATTTCCGTACCTGCGGGAACCGCTCAAAATACGCATCGATAAAGGCGTCCGCCTCCTTACGCTCGATCTCAAGACGCGTCGCCAGCCCGAAGCCGCCCATTCCATAGACAATGCCAAAGTTAACGGCCTTCGCAATGCGTCGATGTTCAGACGTCACATTGTCCGGCGGAATGCCGAGCACCTGCGACGCCGTCGACGAGTGAATATCCTCGCCCGCGTGAAACGCATCCTTCAATCCCGTGTCATCCGAAAGGTGTGCCAGCACCCGCAGTTCCACCTGAGAGTAATCCGCCGAAACCAGCAAGGCCCCGTCTCCCGCGATGAATGCCTCACGGATTCGCCGACCTGATTCCGTCCGCACGGGGATGTTCTGCAGATTTGGGTCCTGCGACGCGATCCGTCCGGTCGCGGAGCCCGTCTGATTGAAGCTCGTGTGAATCCGCCCCGTTCCCGTGTAGACCTCTTTGGGGAGCGAATCTACATACGTGGAAACCAGCTTGGAGAGCTCACGGTACTCGAGGATGCGCTGCACGATGTGGCCATGCTCGTCCGCGTTCTTTGCCAGCCATTCGAGCACGGCGGCGTCCGTCGAATAGCCGGTCTGTGTCCGGCGCCGCGCCGGCAGTCCCAGCTTCTCGAAAAGCACCTCCCCCAGCTGCTTGGGGGAATTAAGGTTAAAGACAAGAGGCTCGTCCATCCCGGCTGCTGCGCCGGACTCGTCATAGATCTCCTGCGTCATCTGATCAAGATTCCCGTGCATCTCCTCGGACATCCGCCCTAACAAACCGGTGTCCAATCGCACGCCGTTTCGTTCCATCGTTGAGAGCACGGGCGCGAGCGGCATCTCAAGGCCCTCAAAGAGCGCCTGTGCCGCCTGTTCTTTGAGGACCGGCACCCACGACTCCATCATCCGAAGCGCGTAATCGGCGGCCGAGCACGTATACCGCATGGCCGTCTCGCCGTCCAGCGCGTGGAATTGGATCGCCTTTGCGCCGCGACCCAGCAGCTCCTCACGCGTCGGCAACTCCTGACCGTACTCCGACAACACAAGCGCCGGGAGGGCAGTAGACGGCTTCCCCAGCATGTGCGCTGCAACGGACGTATCCCAGATGGGATTGCCAATATCTACTCCGGCATTCTCTAGCGGCGGTAGCACCTCCCGTGCTACGTGCATTACGAGTGTTCGCGGCGCGCCCCCCGGCCCTTCCTCCCCAAGAAAGCGGCCAAGCCTCTGCATAAGTTCGCCACCCGCCGCCAACGGCATACCCAAACCCTCTTGCATCAGCGGCATGTAGGCAGCCTGCCCCACGGACCACGACAGCCCAATCGCCGCTGGCGTCCCCTCCAACACCCGATGGGACGTTGCCGGCGCCACGATTGAAACATGCGTGGCATCCGCAATCTCGGTAAGCAGTGAATCCAACTCATCGACAGTCGAAACGCTCCGATAGGACACATCGGCATCGACCGCCGAAACCGCCGGAGCCGCCGCCTCCGCGCCTTGTTCGCCGATGTCGGGAATCCGATTCAACAGCGACGTGAACTCCATCTCACGGAAGAAGTCGACGAGCCGTGACCGATCAAAGTTCTCCGTCCACTGGAGGTCATCCACCGTCACCGGCAGATCAAGGTCGGTGACGATCCGCGTCAACTCCAGTCCCTGCATTGCCGCCTCACGACCCTCGATGAGCCGCTGCCGTACACGCTCCGGCGTGATGTCATCAATGCGCTCATATAGATCGCCGACGGTTCCGTATTCTTGCAGCAGCGTCGTGGCTGTCTTGGCACCCACTCCCGTCACACCCGGAATATTGTCAGAGGGATCACCTTGCAGTGCCTTCAAGTCGGGTATCTGTTCCGGCGTAAGCCCGTACCGCTCCCGCACCGCGTCGGGGTCGAATAGGGACTCATTCCGCGCGCCCCGCTGATATAGGATGCTCACCGTCGGCGAGACCAACTGCATTGTGTCCTGGTCGCCCGTCACGATGATCGTCCGCAGTCCTTTTTCCGTCGCGCGTCGCGAGAAATGTCCCAGGACGTCATCTGCTTCAAACCCCGGCAGCTCGACGATGGGCAGCCCGATCGTCTCTACCGCCTCCCGCACTCGTCCATACTGGGAGCGCATCTCATCCGGCATATGAGGACGTTGGGCCTTGTACTCCGCATACATCTCGTGCCGAAACGTCGGGCCGGACAGATCGAACGCAACCGCGGCATACGCCGGACGCATCTGCCCTAATACCTTAAGTAGGGAAGCGGACACCCCGAAAACGGCGTTGACAGCCTCTCCCGTCTGGGAAACAGACAAATGTTGGATGGCATGGAAAGCCCGATGAAACATCGCGTGGCCGTCAAACAGAACAACCAGGCCGTCATCGATCCCGCGTACTCGGCCGCTTCTGTTTCCTGCCGCTGTCTGTGTCATCTAACTGGGCCTTACTCTGCGCTGCAAAAGAACTTACGGCGTCGGGACCGCGTCACGATCCTCAGGAAGCATCCACGCCCTCAGCGCCAGTGCCCGCGACCTGGCCCGATGAAGTTCCCCCAACGCCTCAATGATTGACCGGGCTTCCGGCCAATCCCCCATGTCCACCTGGGTCCGGAATGGATGGGTCGTGATGTGAAGGGGCAGCAATTCACCCGCCGTCTCGTGCAGAGGAGCAATCGTCAGAGGATTCTCCGTTAGTGCCCGCCCCAAGCCGCTGAGGCTCCCTGCGAGGGCTTGCACCCGAGATTCAGCCTCCCCGAGCGCCGCCAACGCCTCGTCATAGCGTTCGTGCAGCGTCTTGGCCTCCAAGCCGCCCGGCGCAATGCGGTTCGCGCCTGACCTTTCCGGTTCGCGTCGTTGCATCATGATTCCGTCACCAGAGTAACGCACAGGTGGTGTCTGCGCCCGCGATCCAACAGGGTAGGCAGTTGACGATGCACCCACTTGCCCCATAATCGATAGGTAGGCGCGGAAAAGGCATTCCTAGGTATCAGGCAGCGAAGGCGGAAGCAAATGACAAGATTGAGTAGGCTAGGGCTTTTGCTTGCCATCTGCCTTGCACTGCTCATCGTCGCGGCGGCCTGTACCAATGACGACTCGACATCTACGTCCACTGCTGAGCCAACTGCAACCGGAGACGACGCAGGCGGCCAAAACGGAGACAGAGCTCGACCCACACCGACGGTGAATCCGCCGGTTCCCACCGTTCAGCCCGTTGGGACCGGTACTGTCGACGCAATGTCAGTCAGCGGCAAGCCTGTTCCCGCCGCCGCCATGCGCGGAGGGACGCTTATCGCATCTGTCTGGCATTCAGAGCAGACTTTCAGCACGTGGGAGGATCATGGAGGCGCGTCATTCGTTATGATGCACCCCTTGCATAATCTCCTCCTGCAGCCTCGAACCTGGGGTGACACCGATGATTTTCAGCAACACCGCTTTCTTGAGGTCCATCCGGACCTGGCTCTGGGGTGGGAAATCTCTAGTGACGGATTCAACGTCACCGTCAACCTGAGGAGTGACGTTGTCTGGACAGACGGTACGCCATTAACGTGTGGGGACATTGCCTGGACATATAATTCCATCCGAACCGGCAGAGGCCTGATTCGCAGTCCGAGGTCCGTTTACCTCGCCTCCGTTAGTCAGGTGCTCTGTGAGGACGATTACACAGTCCGCTTCATCCTCCGTGAACCTCAGGCATCAATCATCGATGCGCTTGCACTTCCACACAACATCATTCGGCCACAGCATGTCTACGCCAATGACACGGCGGCCATGCGGGATCGTCTCCCCACTGTCACTACAGGGCCGTTTGTCGTTTCAGAACACGTGCCTGGCGAGAGTATCACCTATCGGCGGAACGACACTTATTGGGATCAACCCTTTCCATTCTTGTCCGGTCTGCAATTCGTGATCCTGGCCGAGTCTGCCTTGGCGACCGGACTCCGTTCAGGAACCATCGACGTGGGAAAGCCGTCGGGCTACGCCTATGAGGAAGCGGAAACCCTGGAAAGTGAATGTGATAACTGCCAGGTATGGCCCCGGGCATTGGCCATGTGGAACACACACCACATTATCCTCAACCACTCCAAGGAACCCTGGAATACTAGTGGCCTTAAAGAGGTAATTGCCCTCGCAATCGACAACACAAAGAACATTCGAAATGTGCATAACGGCTGGCATTTCCCACCCACCGGTTGCGGCACATATCCCTTCTCAACCTGGGCAATGCCGATTGATCGCTGCACGGATATTCCCGGCTTCGGCGATTTCTCCACAAAATCTTCGCCGGCTGCGGACAAGGCGCAGGCCAGAGAAATCCTCACCGACCTTGGCTACTCGCCGGGTGAGTTGTCCATCTCCATCTTATTTAGCGAAACAACTGAGCAGGATGTACCTGCCGTCATCTCCGATTTTCAGGAAATCGGCATAAACGCTGCTGCTGTCGTCCTCAACGAACGAGACTTCCTTGCGCGTATCTCCGAAGGAGACTTTGAAGCGGCCGTTCATTCTGAATGGGCCATCAGCGATGCTCTGGACATCCTGCTTCTGGGGCACTTTTATACAGGTGGTCATGACAACTTTGGGCAATTCAGCAGTCCGGAACTCGATGACCTCATCGACGAAATGGGCGCCACCGCGGACCTCACCAACCGACGGGAACTTGCGTGGGACGCGCTGGAACTCGCGCTCGAACAACAGGCAAAGATTGTTGTCTCCCACGGCGTCCTCGTGCCCATCTACAGTGAGCGGTTGCGCGGTGTAATGCCCGGACTTGACTTCCAGGCTGAACACGGCCCTCAACTCCGTTACGATCACGCCTGGTTGGCACCCTGATCAGCCGCAGAACCCCCGTCCTCAACCATCCTCATTCCCCCCACCCTTGTACTACTAGGATTGACATACCTATAGCGGCTGTCATAATCGATAAATCTAACTAGGTTCTTAGGCAGGAAGGGAGACCTCATGAGCAGATGGACACTGCTCCTTGTCGGGCTTATCGCCACGCTCGCGCTGCTTGCCGCAGCGTGTGGAACGGCCGAGGAAGACGACGAGGAGACACCCGGGCCGGCGGAGCCCACCGCGACGCCGCTTTTGATTACAGGGAGCTCGCCAACGGCGGTTCCCGATGATATGGACGACAGCAGGGACGACATGGATGACGACATGACGGACGAAAACGTTTCCGTCAGTGGTATCCCGCTTGACCCGGATGCAGTCTATGGCGGCACTCTCAAGCTCGCCTATAGGTCCAACAACCCCTTGAACCCGTGGGAAGAGGCGGCCGGGCCCGCATTCGATGTTGGGCACCTGCTCAACAACATGTTGATCAAGCCCCGAACGTGGGGAACCGAAGACGATTTCAGAAACAACGCGTTCTTTGAGCTGCATCCTGATATGGCCAGCAGCTGGGAGCAGTCTGAAGATGGCCTCGCGTGGTCATTCAACCTCCGCGATGGCATTGAGTGGTCCGACGGCGTGCCTATGACGTGTAATGACGTCAAGTGGTCGTTCGACACAATCCGGCTTGCGAATGATGCCGGACTCCTCCGCAGCCCGCGGAAGACCCACTACCTAGCCATCGATAGCATCGTTTGCGCAGACGATCTGACCGTGGTCTTCAACCTTCGGTGGGCGAAGCCTGCCGTCCTGGAAGTCATTGGGCAGCCGTACAACATCATCTTCCCGTCTCACATCTACCAGACCGAATTCCTGGAGACCGGCAGGCTGAACTCCATGCGGGAAGAGCCCTCCAAGGCCACCACGGGAGCGTTCAGGGTGGTTGAGTACATCCCGGGCGAGGGATATACGTTTGAGAAGAACGAAGATTACTGGGATGCGCCGCTTCCCTACGTGGACAACGTAGAAATGATCTTCCTCTCCGGTTCCAACATTCCGCCCGCCCTCCGCACAGGAGCCGTCCACGTTGGTGATTCACACGGCTACACCGGTGGGCAGGCGCTCACGCTGATCCAGGAGGCAGATGAAGAGGTCTTCAAGATCTACGATCGTGTCATTGCATCCTCATTCAGCCCCGCGCTCTTCCTCAACAAGAACCGCGAGCCATGGAATGACCCGGCCGTGAATACCGCATTCGCGCTGGCAATTGGCAACCAGAACTACGTCACCACCGTCCAGAACGACCTCTTCGTTCTGCCGACGGGCTGCGGCTTCTATCCCACCAGTGAATGGGCGATGCCTGCCGACCGCTGCGCGGCCATCCCAGGCTACGCGGATGTTTTCGGCGACACACCCGAAGAGCGTCTAGCTCAATCTGCCAGGGACAAAGAGCGCGCCAAGCAGATCCTTGTAGAGGCCGGTTACACTGGCGAGAACGCGCTCAACCTGAACATGGTCGTGTGGGGCGTGATCCGGGCGGACGGCCCAGCCATCCAGCTGGACTTGCAGGAAGTCGGCGTGAACGTGGAGATTGTCGAGTTTGACTCCACGACCACCTACACCAAATGGTCGAACGCAGACTTCGACGTGGGAGTCCACAGCTTCTGGATCGCCGGAATCGACCCGGACGTGACCCTGTACGAGCACTTCTACACAGGTTCGGATCGCAACTACAACCGCTACAGCAATCCTGAGTTTGATAACCTCGTCAACACGATGAGTCGAACCCTGGACAAGGAAGAGCGGAAGGAGCTTGCGTGGCAAGCCATGGAACTCGCGTTGAATGACGTCGGTAAGGTCGTCATCTCGCACGGATCCTACTACCCCATGGTCAGCGCCAACCTCCGCGGCTACATGCCTGCACCCAACTACCTCGCAGGCTACGGTCCGCAGAAGCGCTACTCCCATGTCTGGATTGACGAGTAATCCAAAGGACGCCTGACACTTCTGAAAACGGCCAAGAGCCGATTCCGAAGAGCGATAATGCCCCTGCCGCACCGGCAGGGGCATTATTCCTTTTTGCAATACCTAGTATTACAGGGGTTGACACTAGCTAAGCGCGCGTCATAATGACACAATCGCCCGATTAGAAAAGGGAGGGGGAGGCTATGAGCAGATGGACATTGCTCCTTGTTGGCTTAATTGCCACGCTTGCGTTGCTTGCAGCGGCGTGTGGTACGGCTGACGAACCGGATGACACACCCGAACCGGTGGAGCCTACAGCGACCGCGATCGTCATTACGGGGAGCTCGCCAACAGCGGTACCCGCTGACACGAGCGGCGGGAGTGAACCGCCGATGGATGAGAACGTCTCCGTCAGCGGCATCCCACTTGATCCGGATGCCAGGCACGGCGGCATTCTCCAGACGTCATATACATCCCACAGCCCGAGCTTCGTTCCGTGGGAGTCAGCAGCGGGACATTCATTCCCTGTTGCTCACTTGCTGAATAACATGCTCATCAAGCCACGAACATGGGGCGATCGGGACGACTTTAGGAACCAGGTCTACTTCGAGTTGCATCCTGATCTCGCCGAGAGCTGGGAACAGTCCGAAGATGGAAGGGCCTACACCTTTAATCTCCGCGACGGTGTGAACTGGTCAGATGGTGTTCCGGTCACGTGCAACGACATCAAGTGGTCGTTTGACACGATCAGGCTCCAGCAAGACGCAGGACTGCCTACCAGCCCGCGCAAGACCCACTACCTGGCCATCGACTCCATCACATGCCCGGATGACCTGACCGTGGTCTTCAACCTCAGGTGGGCGAAGCCGGCGATGATTGAAGTCATCGGCCAGCCCTACAACGTCATCTTCCCAGCGCACATCTACCAGACTGAATTCCTGGAGACAGGCGCGCTGCGGTCCTTCCGGGAGGAGCCTTCCAAGGCAACTTCCGGCGCGTATACGCTCACTCAGTACATTGCTGGTGAGATCTTCGTATTCGAGCGCAACGATGACTACTGGGACCAGCCGCTTCCGTACCTGGATGGCGTAGAGATGCGATTCCTTGGCCCAGGATCCTCCCAGCTCCCGCCGGCGCTGCGCGCAGGCCGACTGGACATTGGCAGCACCACCGGCTACACGGGCGGTCAGGCTGACACGCTTCTCGCAGAGTGCACAGAAATGTGCCAGTTCTGGGAGGACCGCGTCATCGCATCCTCGTTCAGCCCGGCACTCTTCATCAACAAGGAGAGAGAAGGCTGGATGTCGGATCAGAGGATTCATGAGGCCTTTGCCTTGGCCGTTGACAACCAGAAGTACATCACGACGGTTCGCAACGACTGGTACGAGCTCCCGGTAGGCTGCGGATTCTATCCTACCTCCCCGTGGGCCATGCCCAAGGATCGCTGCGGCCAGATCATCGGATTCGCGGATGTTGTTGGCGATACGACTGCAGAGCGTGCCACCGCCGCCGCCGCTGATAAGGAGCGCGCACGGCAACTGCTGAAGGACGCCGGCTACGATGAGATGAATCCGCTCGAGGTAACCTGGACAGTCTGGGCTCCCATCCAGGGTGACATCCCGGCATTCCAGAGCGACCTCGAAGAGATCGGCGTCAAAGTGACTACGGATGTTCAGGAGTCAGCCACTGCGTATGGCAACTGGGCGACCGCTAACTTCGACTTCGGCCTTCACAGCTTCTGGATCGCAGGCATCGACCCGGACGTGACCCTGTACGAGCACTTCTACACGGGTTCCGACCGCAACTACAACCGCTACAGCAATCCTGAGTTCGACAACCTCGTCAACCAGATGAGCCGGACACTGGATCAGGAAGAGCGTAAGGCGCTCGCATGGGACGCAATGGAAATGGCACTGAGTGATGTAGCCAAGATCGTTGTCTCCCACAGTTCCTACGTTGCGGCGGTCAACAAGGATGTCCGAGGCTACATGCCGGCCCTCAACTACCTCGCCGGCTACGGCCCGACGTACCGCTACGCCCACGTCTGGCTTGATCGGTAAGCCATACCGCTGAGCCGCGTGGCGCGGACGACAAGTCCGAGACCACAAGAGGGCCCCGATGCACCAGCATCGGGGCCCTCTGCTCTTAAGTCCCCGCCTCGCGCCACTTAGTCATTCCCGCGAAAGCAAGAATCTTGTACTCCAGTAACTAGCTAGATGCGGAAACGTCATCTACCTCTCATATATCATCCTCTTTAGTACCTAGTATTCCGAGGGTTGACACTAGCTAGGCGCACGTCATAATTGCCTAATCACGTCTTACCTTGGGAGGAGAATAACTATGAGCAGATGGACATTGCTCCTTGTGGGCTTAGTGGCCACGCTTGCGCTGCTTGCGGCTGCGTGTGGTACGGCCGAAGAGGACGAAGACACGCCGGTAGCGGAAGAACCTACCGCGACGGCCATTGTCATCACAGGGAGCGCAGCAGACACTCCGGAGCCCGAGACGGGCGATGACATGGACGACGAAGACGATATGACGATGGATGAAAACGCCTCCGTCAGCGGCATCCCACTCGATCCGGATGCCAAATACGGCGGCACCCTTCAAATCTCGTACACAAGCCACAGCCCGAGCTTCGTGCCGTGGGAATCGGCAGCCGGCCACTCATTTGAAGTGGCGCAAATGTTGAACAACATGCTGATCAAGTCGCGCACGTGGGGCACAGAGGAAGATTTCAATAACTTTGCCTACTTCGAGTTGCACCCTGACCTCGCCACGGATTGGGAACAGTCCGCCGACGGATTGGCGTACACCTTCAACCTGCGGGACGGCGTGGATTGGTCAGATGGGGTGCCGGTCACGTGCAACGACATCAAGTGGTCGTTTGACACGATCAGGCTTGCGCAGGACGCAGGTTTGAGCACGAGCCCACGAAAGACCCACTACCTGGCAGTCGACTCAATCGTTTGCCCGGATGATTTGACAGTGGTCTTCAACCTCCGATGGGCGAAGCCGGCCATGATTGAAGTCATCGGCCAGCCATACAACGTCATCTTCCCGGCGCACATCTACCAGACAGAGTTCCTGGAGACCGGCGCGCTGCGCTCATTCCAGGACGAACCCTCCCAGGTAACGACCGGCGCCTACAGGCTGGCTAACTACATTCCGGGTGAAGTATTCACCTTCGAGCGGAACCCTGACTACTGGGATCAGCCGCTCCCCTACCTTGATGGCGTTGAAATGCGATTCCTTGGCCCCGGCTCGTCCCAGATTCCACCGGCGCTGCGTGCAGGCCGTCTGCACATCGGCAGCCCCAACGGATACACCGGGGGACAGGCGGACACTCTCCTCCAGGAGTGCACAGAAACGTGCCAATTCTGGCAGAACCGCATCATCGCCTCCTCCTTCAGCCCCGCCCTCTTCATCAACAAGGAGCGGGAAGGCTGGATGCAGGATCAGAGGATTCACGAGGCCTTCGCACTGGCGGTTGACAACCAGGCATACATCACCACCGTTCGTAACGACTGGTACGAGCTCCCGGTAGGCTGCGGATTCTATCCGACATCCCCGTGGGCTATGCCGAAGGATCGCTGCGGTCAGATCACCGGATTCGCGGATGTTGTTGGCGAGACGACTGAAGAGCGAGCCGCTGCTGCCGCTGCTGATAAGGAGCGTGCACGGGAACTGCTGAAGGAAGCCGGCTACGACGAGATGAATCCTCTCACGGTCGACTTCACAGTGTGGTCCCCAATCCAGGGCGACGCCCCGCAGTTCATCAATGACCTTGCGGCCATTGGTGTCACTGCCGAGGCGGATGTGCAGGAGTCTGCTACCGCTTACGGTAACTGGGCGACAGCCAACTTCGACTTCGGAGTCCACAGCTTCTGGATCGCGGGAATTGACCCGGACGTGACCCTGTACGAGCACTTCTACACGGGTTCAGACCGCAACTACAACCGCTACAGCAACCCTGAGTTCGACAACCTCGTCAACCAGATGAGCCGGACATTGGACTTTGAGGTGCGCAGGGAGCTTGCCTGGGACGCGATGGAGATGGCGCTGAATGACGTCGCCAAGATCGTCGTCTCGCACAGCTCCTACGTGATGGCCATCAACAAGGATGTTCGCGGCTTTATGCCAGCCATCAACTACCTCTCCGCTTACGGACCACTGAAGCGCTATGCCCACGTCTGGCTTGATGAGTAGTCCAGACCGCTGAGGTGATGTGGCGAGGATAGTAAGTCCATAGACCACAAGAGGGCCCCGGGGCAACTGCCCCGGGGCCCTCTACTTTTTGTACCTAGCACTGCTAGGGTTGACACGCGTTATGGCCTAGTCATAATGTCATAATCGTGTTTCATTCTTTGGGGGGAGGGGAATCATGAGCAGATGGACATTGCTCCTTGTCGGTTTGGTGGCCACGCTTGCTCTGCTTGCAGCCGCGTGTGGCACGGCCGAAGAAGATGAGGAGGAAACAACACAACCGCCGGAGCCCACCGCTACGGCGATCGTCATTACGGGCAGCGCTGCAGATCCTACGGCAACACCCGAAATGGCTGAACCGATGGATGATCCTGATACCTCCGTTAGCGGCATCCCGCTTGATCCGGATGCCAAGTATGGAGGCGTCCTGCAAACGTCGTACACGTCCAACAGTCCGAGCTTTGTTCCGTGGGAGTCGGCGGCAGGGCATGCCTTCCCCGTCGGCCACCTGATTAACAACATGCTTATAAAGCCACGGACGTGGGGAACCAGGGAAGACTACAACAACCTGGCCTACTTCGAGTTGCATCCTGACCTCGCCACAAGTTGGGAACAGTCCGAGGATGGACAGGCGTACACGTTCCAACTGCGTGACGGCGTGAATTGGTCGGATGGCGTCCCGGTCACGTGCAACGATATCAAGTGGTCGTTTGACACAATCAGACTCCAGCAGGATGCAGGGTTGCCCACCAGCCCACGCAAGACTCACTACCTGGCTGTCGATTCAATCGTCTGCCCGGATGACCTAACCGTGGTCTTTAACCTCAGGTGGGCGAAGCCGGCCATGCTCGAAGTCATCGGGCAGCCGTACAACGTCATTTTCCCCGCGCACGTCTACCAGACGGAATTCCTGGAGACCTGCGCGCTGAGGTCCTTCCGGGAAGAACCCTCCAAGGCAACCTCCGGCGCCTACACCCTGGCCGAGTGGATTCCCGGCGAGTCCTTCACGTTCGAACGCAACGCTGATTATTGGGATCAGCCGCTTCCGTACCTTGATGGCGTTGTGATGCAATTCCTTGCAAGTTCAGCCGTCCCAACTGCGCTGCGCGGTGGCCGGCTGGACATTGGAAGTGGCAGCGGCTACACCGGCGGGCAGGCGGATACGCTCATCCAAGAGTGTCAAGACACCTGCCAATTCTGGGATCGCATCATTGCATCCTCATTCAGCCCGGCCCTCTTCATAAACAAGGAGAGAGAAGGCTGGATGCAAGACCAGAGGATCCATGAGGCTTTTGCATTGGCCGTTGACAACCAGAAATACATCACAACGGTTCGCAACGACTGGTATGAGCTCCCGGTAGGCTGCGGATTCTATCCCACCTCCCCGTGGGCCATGCCGAGAGAGCGCTGTGGTCAGATCATCGGCTTTGCCGACGTGGTTCCTGAGACCCGCGAGGAGCGCGCGGCCGCGTCTGCGGCTGACAAGGAGAAGGCCCGGGCATTGCTGGCTGAAGCCGGGTACACGGCAGAGAATCCGCTTGAGGTGAATTGGACGGTGTGGTCGCCCATCCAGGGTGATGTCCCCGCCTTCCAGAGTGACCTTGAGGAGGTCGGCGTGAAGGTCAACGCCGATGTCCAGGAGTCGGCCACCGCATACGGGAACTGGGCGACAGCCAACTTCGACTTCGGAGTCCACAGTTTCTGGATCGCGGGAATCGACCCGGACGTGACCCTGTACGAGCACTTCTACACGGGTTCCGACCGCAACTACAACCGCTACAGCAATCCGGAGTTCGACAACCTCGTTAACCAGATGAGCCGAACCCTGGATCAGCAAGAGCGCAAGGAGTTGGCGTGGGACGCGATGGAGTTGGCGTTGAGTGAAGTCGCCAAGATCGTCGTCTCTCACAGCTCCTACATCCCGGCGGTCAATAAGGACGTTCGCGGCTTCATGCCGGCCCTCAATTACCTCGCGTTCTACGGGCCGCAGGGTCGCTATTCCCACGTCTGGCTTGATCGGTAAGCCATACCGCTGAGCTGATGTGGCGCGGATAGCAAGTCCGAAGACCACAAGAGGGCCCCGATGCAGCTGCATCGGGGCCCTCCACTTTTTGTAACCAAAATGGCGGGAGTAGGAGGGAGTCGAACCCACCGGGGACGGCGCTGGCCGCCCCCCATCGGGGTTGAAGCCCGTGAGCCCCACCGGGAACTATCTACTCCCGCGCTAAGCGGAAAACCTACCAGATCCCCTCTCTGACGACGGAGGGGGGCGTCGCTATTCAGTGGAACATTATCCCAAGGGAATAGTAACCTCAAACGCCGTGCGGCCACTAAGAATGTTCGGCGATGTACTTCTCAGCGAAGATCGCGGCTGTCGCGCCATCGCCAACCGCGGACGCGACCTGTCGCGCAGACTGTTGCCGAACGTCACCCGCCGCGAACACACCGGGGAACTTCGTCTCCATCTTCAGGTTCACGTGCAGATGCCCTTGCTCATCCGCAGGCAGCTTACCCTTCAGGAACTGCGTGTTCGGCGTCAGGCCCACATAGATGAATACCCCGTCGACGTTCCTTTCGGAAAGCGAGTCCTGCGTCACGTCCTTGAGCACCAGTTTGTCGACAAGGCCGTTGCCCTTGATCTCCTGAACTGTAGTGTTCCACAGGAAATCCATCTTCTCATTGGCGAACGCACGCTCCTGCAGGATCTTCTGTGCCCGCAGCTCATCACGCCGATGGATGATCGTCACCTTGGACGCGAAACGCGTCAGGTACGCACCTTCCTCAACGGCCGCGTCGCCGCCACCGACAACCACAAGCTCCTTATCGCGGAAGAATGCCCCGTCGCACACCGCGCAGTAAGAGACGCCGCGGCCGGAGAACTCGTCCTCGCCCGGCACCTCAAGCTTGTTGTGCATGGAGCCCGTCGCAATGATTAGCGTCTTTGCCCGGATTTCGCCGTCATCCGTCGTGACGACCTTGTAGTCGCCCTCAAGCTCGACGTCCTCCACCTCGGCGTACTCCACGTTCAGTCCGAACTTCTCAGCGTGGTCCATCAACTTTTGACCGAGCTCCGGCCCAAGGATGTGCTCAAAGCCCGGATAATTCTCCACGTCCTCCGTCACAGCAAGCTGCCCACCAACGAGGCCGCGTTCGATCAGCAGGGTATTCAATCGAGAGCGCGTGCCGTACAGTCCGGCCGCCGCCCCCGTCGGGCCCCCACCTAGAATGATCAGATCATAGGTATCCAACTCTCACCTCACAGTGCCACTCATGTGAGAAGACGCCGTCCAGACAGGTGTCTGAAACGGCGTCCGCCCGAGTTCCTCGAAATAAGCAACCTTTTAGCCGGTCCCGCCCATTCACGGGAACCAATCAGGGCCGCTTGCTAAACGGTAACTACCTTGGAGAGGAGGCGATCCTTGATCGCCTTCTTCGGCATCGCGCCCACAACCTGCGCCACGGGCTCACCGTCCTGGAAGACCATCAACGTCGGGATGCTCATCACCTGGTACTTCAGCGCAATGTTTGGCGCCTCGTCCACGTTCAGCTTCGTGAAGCCCATGTCGGTGGAATACTCCTCCGCGAGCTCCTCGACGATTGGCGAGACGATCTTGCACGGGCCGCACCAGGGCGCCCAGAAGTCCACGAGCACCGGCTTCTCCGCGCCTAGAACCTCACTCTGAAAGTCGTTCTCGGTCACATCTTGCAGCTTTGCCATCCCGGACCTTCCTTCCTGGTTCGTTACCCCACTATGGGTACAGTCTATCCTCACACGCAACAACTCGTTCTTACCGTGCGGGCATATCAGTATACGAAATCTACCCAAAGCTGTCATTCAATCCCATTCCCCTCCCATTCAAAAGGCCGCCCACGCCGGAACGCGGCCTACCAGCCCAACAGGCTCACTCAGCGCCAAGGCGAACCGAGAAAAACCCCTCGCGCGGGTGTATCATTGCGGTACGGCAAGGCGTGACCGTGCTCCCTCAAGGTGGGCGCGGCGCTGGCCTTCAAGGGGAGGTGGGGAAGAAGTGCGTAACTTTGACTATGTAGCGCCCACGTCGCTCGCTGAGGCGGTTCAGGCCTTTGGACAAGCTGGCGATAAGGCGCGTGCCCTCGCAGGCGGCACTGACATCATCGACCAGATCCGAATCGGTCGCAGGACCCCGGAACTGCTCATTGATACCAAGCGTGTGCCTGAAATGATGGTCTTTGAAGGTGATGGCGCCGGCGGACTTCGCATTGGCGCAGCGCTCCCACTGTCGCGTGTGCGGGACGATGCAATGGTGCAGTCTACCTTTCCCGCTCTTGCGACTGCGTCCGGCCTCGTGGGTGCCGTCCAGATACAGAATCGGGCCACACTCGGCGGCAATGTCGGCAACGCCGCCCCTTCAGGTGACACAATCCCGCCGTTGGTGGTTCTCGGGGGCACGGTCGTCATTGCTGGCCCTCGTGGCACTCGTGAAGAACCTGTTGGAGACATCTTTGCCGGGCCCGGGCAGATGACGCTCGCCCCGGATGAGTGCCTCGTCGAGTTTCGCGTCCCGGCGCCGAAAGCCAACAGCTCCAGCTACTATGTGCGCTTCATCCCGCGCGCGGAGATGGACATTGCGGTTGTTGGAGTTGGTGTCGCACTGACACTTAACGGAGGCGGGCAGATTGAGGATGTGAACATCTCGCTCGCATCCGTCGCCCCAACGCCTGTCCGCGCGACCGATGCCGAAGACGTGCTGCGAGGAGAGACGCTAACCGCGGCGCTGGCGAGAGAAGCCGGTGAGCAGGCGGAGCATCACGCGTCGCCCATCTCCGACGTGCGCGGCTCGGCCGACTATCGGCGTGAACTTACGAAAGTCCTGACACGCCGAGCTGTCGCCGCATGTGCCGCCCAACTCGGCGTCAACGTCAGTTAGGAGGACAGACATGACAACTACGAATCGACGCATCGTCCAATTCACGGTCAATGGCAACTCGGTGGAAGTCGCCATTACCCCTCGGCAGACACTGCTTGAGGTGGTCAGGGACGATCTCGGCCTCACCGGTGCGAAGGAAGGATGCAGCAACGGCAACTGCGGCTCCTGCACAATTGAGGTTGATGGTGTCACCATCAACTCCTGCTGCGCTCTTGGCGTTGAAATGGACGGCAGGGAAGTCAACACCATTGAAGGCCTCGCGCCGGGCAATGACCTTCACCCAATTCAGAAGGCCTACATGGAGAACGGCGGTTTCCAGTGCGGCATCTGCACACCGGGATTCATCCTGTCCACCGATCATCTCCTCAAGATGATTTCGAATCCAACGGAAGAGGAAATCAGGCTCCACCTCGCGGGCAACCTCTGCCGCTGCACCGGCTACGACAAGATCGTCCGATCCGTGCAGGCCGCCGCCGAAGACATGAATTCTTAAATCCACCCTCCCCTCTTTCCGGCGAAAGCCTGAATCCATCCCCTCTCTCGATGGGAGAGGGTAGGGAGGGAGGAACGCCATGACCCAGACGCAATCTGCCGCCACCCTAGTTCGTGGGCGCTATGTTCTCACACGAGCGGAGCACGATGGTGCCGCCACCCTGCTCAATGACGCCGCCGTCGCCGTAGCGGCAGACGGCTCCATCATCGAGGCCGGCAGCTTCGACGATCTCCGCTCCCGCCACGCCGCCGCAGACGTCATCGGCGACGGCTCCCATTTCGTTCTCCCGGGCCTCGTCAACGCCCACCACCATGGTCGCGGCGTTTCCTACATGCAGTTGGGACAGCCCGACGGCGCGCTCGAGACGTGGCTGAATCTGGCGTGGGGTCGCAAGCCCATGGACTCCTATGTCATGGGCCTCTACACTCTCATGCAACAGCTCCGCTCTGGCACCACCGCCGTCATGTTCAATCAGGCCGGCCCACTCTCCGAGGCCGAGGGCACCCTGACCGCTTTCCGTGAAGTGGGTATGCGCACCGCGTTTTCCATCGGATTCCGCTCCCAGTGCTTCCTCGTCTACGGCGACGACGATGAGTTCCTCGCCGGCCTCCCGGATGATCTCTCGCAGACTGCCCGAGCCGTCGTGGAAGGCTCTCGCGTCGCCTTTGAGGACAACCTCAACCTTGTTCTAGACCTCCACGAGCGATATGAGAAGCCGGATCCGCAGGCCGTCCGTATCCTGCTCAGTCCCTCCGGCTACCACTGGGCGGACGAAGACACCCTCCGCCGCATCGTCGACACCGCGCGTGCCAACAACATGGGCATCCACACCCACGTCCTTGAGACCGTCTACCAGCGTCTCTATGCCAACCGCACCACCGGCCAATCCCCCGTGCAACGACTCGCGGACATCGGCATGGGCGGCCCCGGCGTCTCCTACGCCCACTGCGTCTGGGTCACGGAGGATGACATCCGCATCCTCACTGAAACCGGCACCTCAGTCAGCCACAACGCCAGCTCCAACCTGCGACTCCACAGCGGCATCGCCCCTGTCCGCGCCATGCTGGACGCCGGCGTCAACGTTGGAATCGGCACGGACAGCGTCGGCATCAACGACGACGATGATCTGCTGCAGGAGATCGGCCTCAGCCAGCGTCTCCACCGCGTGCCGGGCCTCGATAACCGTCACGTCACTCCCGGCGAACTGCTACACATGGCCACGCTCGGCGGCGCGAAAGCCCTCACCCTTGACGAACACATAGGCAGCCTCGAGCCTGGTAAACGCGCCGATATCGTCATGCTCAACTGGGACCGGGTCTCCTACCCCTATCTCGATAGCGAACTTGATCCCCTTGAAGTTCTGGTCTCGCGAGCCCGCGGGCGCGATGTGCGAACCGTCTTGATCGATGGCCGCGTCGTCTATAACAACGGCGAATTTCCCACACTCAACGTCCCCGCCATCACCATGCGCATCCAGGAAGTCCTACAAGGCCCCCCACCCCCGGAAGCCCTAATCCGTCGACAAGCCGCCCAAGCCCTGGATCCCCACATCCGCGCCTACTACCGCGACTGGCAACTCCCCGACGGCCCCCAGCACGCGCTCCGCAACGCCCGCGCCTAACCCCCATGCTGTACTATCCCCATAACGTGTCAACACACAAGGGGGTGAGTGATGACAACGGACATCGGCGCGCAGATAGACGCCCACATCGATGAAGCAGAAATCGTGGAATTGATGCGGCGGCTCCATCAGCACCAGAGCTTCCCGCCGTATGAGGCAAGCGCCATGGCTGAGCTACAGTCGTGGCTCGCAGAACGCGGCATCAATGCCGATCTTATCGATTTGGCTGATGAGCCAAGTCGTCCAAACCTGTTCTATAGGATGGAGGGCACGGGCGGCGGCAAGAACGTCATGTTCAACGGACACATGGACATTGATCCCGTCCCTATGAACTTCGAGGGTGATCCGTGGGAATTCAAGATTGAGGACGGCAAGGTGTACGGTCACGGCCTCGTCAACATGAAGTCCGGCGTCGCCGCCGCGGCGGCAGCCTTTATCGCCCTCCACAGGGCTGGCATCCCCATGCGCGGCGATGTGCTGATGACCGCCGTTGTTGGCGAGCTGCAGGGTGGATCAGGGGCCGTCGACCTTGTGCAGCGCGGCCTGCTGGGCGATGTGTGCATCATCCCCGAACCCAGCGACATGGAACTGCTTCTACTTCACGCCGGCGCAATCCAATTCCTGGTCCACACCTATGGCGAATCGGCGTGGATCGGCGCGATGCACAACATGAAGCACGTCAACGCCGCTGAGAATCTTGCCCGTATTGTCATCGCCCTCAAGGACTTTGAGTTCGATTCCCCGCGGCGTGAGGAGTTCCCCGGCCTGCCACGCCTCATCGTCGGCGGCATCAACGGCGGCATCGGGCGCCAATATGCACACTGGCGGGCTTCTTATGTCCCTGATTTTGCGTCTGCCATCCTGGAAGTGCGCGGCCTCCCGGAACAGGACTACGATGACATCCAACGTCAGATTGAAGACGTCATCAGGAGCGTTGCCGATGGCGATCCCGATTTCAAATGGGAGATTGAGCGGCCACCTGCCACCAACGCGCCCGAATGGCAGAGCCTAAAAACCGAAGCCTATGGCATTGACCTGCCTCTCGAACACTTCCTGAACCAAACCATCGCCAAGCACCACCGTGAGGTACGGAACGAAGACCCGGGCTGGATGTCTTCCAACGCCTGGGCTGATTCTGGCCATTTCACCAACGCCGGCTGTGTGTCAGTCTGCTACGGACCCAGCGCTCAAAGGATGTTCATGCGGGAGTACGGTGTGGAGGTGAAGTGGGTGGTGGACTGCGCAAAGATCATCGCCCGTGCCGCCGTCGACATAGCAAATATGGACAAGTAACCCAATCATGCTGCCGTAACACCCCCTCTCGTGGTAACGTGTCCGCACAACACAGGGGGTGTGTTATGACAACCGACATCGGCGCGCAGATTGACGCCCACATCGATGAAGCAGAAATCGTGGAGTTGATGCGACGGCTCCACCAGCACCAGAGCTTCCCGCCGCATGAGGCCAGCGCCATGGCAGAACTCCAGGCGTGGCTCGCAGAACGCGGCATCAATGCCGATCTCATCGACGTCGCAGACGAACCCGGCCGCCCGAACCTCTACTACAAGATGGCGGGTACCGGCGGCGGCAAGAACGTCATGTACAACGGCCACATGGACATTGATCCCGTCCCGATGTACTTCGAAGGCGATCCGTGGGAATTCAAGATCGAAGACGGCATGATCTACGCCCATGGCCTCATCAACATGAAGGCCGGCGTCGCGGCCGCAGCCGCAGCCTTTATCGCACTCCACCGCGCCGGCATCCGTATGCGAGGCGATCTCCTCATGACTGCCGTCGTCGGCGAGTTGCAGGGCGGTGTAGGAGCAGTAGACCTCGTCCAGCGAGGCCTGCTTGGCGATGTCTGCATCATCCCGGAGCCGACCGGCATGGAACTCCTTCCACTCCACGCGGGCGCCATCCAATTCCTCGTCCATACCATTGGCGAGGCAGCGTGGATCGGTGCGATGCACAACATGAGTTACGTCAACGCCGCCGAGAAGTTGGCCCGCATCATCACCGCTCTCGAGGGCTTTGAATTCGATTCGCCTCGACGCGAAGAGTTCCCCGGCCTCCCACGCCTTATAGTTGGAGGCATCAACGGCGGCATCGGCCGGCAATACGCCCACTGGCGCGCCTCCTACGTCCCGGATTTTGCGTCTGCCATCCTTGAGGTCCGCGGCCTCCCGGGACAGGACTACGATGACATCCAGCGACAGATCGAAGACGTCATCAGGGGCGTCGCGGACGGTGATCCCGACTTCAAATGGGAGATCGAGCGCCCTCCCGCTACCAACCGCCCCGAATGGCAGAGCCTGAAGACTGAGGCATATGGCATTGACCTGCCCCCGGAGCACTTTCTCAACCAGACCATCGTCAAATATCACCGTGAGGTCAGGAACGAAGAGCCAGGCTGGATATCCTCAAACGCATTCAACGATTCCGGCCACTACACCAACGCCGGCTGCGACTCCCTCTGCTACGGCCCCGGAGGCCACACCATCATCCGCGAGTACGGCACCGAGATAAAACGCGTCGTAGACTGCGCCAAAATCATAGCCAGAGCCGCCGCAGAAATGGCCAACATGGACAAGTAGACCTGCCGTCCCCTCATTCCGGCGAAAGCCGGAATCCATCGGGAAATCTCCACTCCCCGCGGGAGCGGGCAAGGGTGAGGAGGCGCAGAATTGCTCATCCCCCCTCGCCGCGTTGCCCCTTGGCACGCAGATTCCCTAAGATGGTATAGCTTCAAATCATTCACCAGACCACGAAACACGAAATCCGGGACGATAACCAATGGCCACCAAATCAAGACGGCAAGAAAAGAAAGAGACTCCTTCGGAACGTTTTGAAAAGGCCGTTGCCAAGGTCATGGCTCGCCAAGAGCGGGCAAGAGAGCGCCAGGAACGCAAGCAACGCGAAACTGAAGCTGCTCAGCCCCCCGCCAACTCCTCCTGAACCAGATTCCGCCCTTAGTTCACTAGCTCAAACAACTCGCTCCTTGGAGGCCCCATGCCTGCGAAGATAACTGCGACCGAACAGAATCTAGTTCATGTGTTTGGTGATGGATACTTCTTCGAGATTCCCCTGTACCAGCGCCCCTACGCTTGGACAGAGGAGCACGTAGAGGCGCTTCTCGACGATCTGCAAGATGCAATGAGGCACGACAGAGAAGAGCCGTACTTTTTGGGCAGCGTTGTCCTGATCAAGAATGACGATGATCCAAGGAGCGAGGTCGTCGACGGGCAGCAGCGACTAACCACCCTTACGATGCTTTTCTGCGTGCTTCGTGACCTCTCCGATGATGACGAACTCGATGAATTTGTGCGTCAGGCTGGTAGTGTGGTCAAGGGCACCCAAGACAGATATCGACTTACTGCCAGACGCCGTGATCAAAGTTTCTTCGAAACTCATATTCAGAGGAAGGGCAGCCTCAATCAATTCCTTGATCTCGACCCAATCGATTTTTCCGACAGCCAACGGCATATGTTCGAGAACACCAAATATCTGAGGGACCAGCTTGTCCAGCTAAGCAGTGAGGAACGAAAGGGACTGGCTATATACGTTGCCCAGCGATGTTTCCTAGCGGCGGTGTCTGCCTCGGACGGAAACTCTGCGCGCCGGATATGCTCGGTGATGAACGATAGAGGTCTTGATTTATCGGCCACTGATGTATTGAAGGCAGAGATACTAGACGCTATTTCGGACTCTGATACTCAAGACGAATATGCCGCTAAATGGGAGAGCATTGAGGAAAACCTCGGGCGCGATGACTTCAGGGACCTTTTTGCCCACATACGGACGATTCATCGTAAGGACAAGCTGCGTCATACACTCGAGGAGGAATTCCGAGATTACGTACTTGGCGACTTGACATCGGCCAAGGCGACGGCGTTCGTGGATGAGGAACTTGAACTCTATGCAGATGCATACGAGATGGTATTGAGATCAACGTATGAGAGTACTGAAGGCGCTGACAAGATTAATGCCTTACTGCGTCATCTAAACAGGCTAAACAACTTCGACTGGATACCCCCGGCAATGGAATATTTTCGTCGGATGAAAGGTCAGCCCGACAAACTGCTCAAATTCAGCCTAGACCTCGAAAGACTCGCCTACGGGCTATTCATCCGAAAGGCAAACGTCAATGAGAGGATTGATAGGTATTCGAAGGTGACTAGCGCCATTCAGAATGGCGAGAGCCTTTCCGATGATGCCAGTCCACTTCAGCTAACAGCCGACGAAAGGAGTGAAATCCTAGCAACCCTCAATGGAGGCATTTACGATCAGTACCGAGTTCCTGCGCCTTTGTTGCTAAGACTAGACAGCATATTGGCGGAAGGCGGAGTCAGGTACCAACATCCTATTATCAGCATTGAACACGTCTTACCACAGAATCCGGCTGAAGACTCACAGTGGATGAAATGGTTTCCCAATGAAGACGAGCGCAAGCGATGGACCCACCGGTTGGCGAATCTCGTACTACTTTCGCGACGCAAGAATACACGAGCATCCAACTATGACTTTGAGCGCAAGAAGAGAGAGTATTTTCAGAGACAAGGCACCACCACTTTCGCCCTTACTACGCAAGTAGTTGACCAGCCCAGTTGGAATCCAAATGTATTGGAGCGACGCCAAGAGGAATTGATTGCTACGCTCAAGAGAGAATGGCGCCTCTAGGCCTCCCTCCCTCCCTCCCTCGCCCCCACGCGCGCGATGCGCTAAACTAACCCTGTCGTCGTATAGCCTCGTCTCGGACTGGACAAGCGGCGGCAGAGGGACGCGGCGCATTGGCGCGCCGCAATGGAGGTAAACACACATGGTTGCAACACCTGAAAAGCCCATCGGACAGCCAATCGTGCGCGTCGATGCCGTTGAGCGCGTCAAGGGACGAGCCGTCTACGCCCCGGATCTCACGTTGCCGGGCACGCTGCACTGCAAGATCCTGCGTAGCCCGTACGCCCACGCCCGCATCAAGAGCATGGACACCTCCGCCGCGGAGGCCTATCCCGGCGTCCAGGCCGTCGTCACCCACAAGGACCTGCCAACGCTCGAGTCGGACGAGCAGGTCGGTGGTGAGGTCACATTGGACGCCGTCTATCTGCGCCAGTTCCTGATGGCTTCGGATCGCGTCCTTTTCCATGGCCACCCCGTCGCCGCCGTCGCGGCTACGTCCCCGCACATCGCGGAAGAGGCCCTTGAACTCATCAAGGTCGACTATGAGCCGCTCCCGGCCGTCGTCGGCATCGAGGACGCCATCAAGGACGATGCGCCTATTATCCACGAGGAAGTCCGCACACGCGGCCTCGAGGGGCGCAGCGACAAGCCGACCAATATCTCCGTCCACATGGAACTCGCCCGCGGCGACGTCGCCAAGGGCTACGAAGAGGCAGATGTCGTCCGTGAGGGCGAATACCGCGTCGGCATGGTGCATCAGGGCTACATCGAGCCCCAGGCCTGCACCGTCGATGTGGACGCCACCGGCCACATCACCATCTACACGACAACGCAGGCATCCTTCGCCAACAAGAGCCAGAACGCCGCCCTGCTACAGCTTCCTCTGAACAAGGTCACCGTCGTGCCCTTGGAGATCGGCGGCGGCTTCGGCGGCAAGGGATTCACCGTCCCTGAGCTTCCGACGGCACTGCTCGCACTCAAGACGGGCGCACCCGTCAAGACCGTCCTCAGCCGGGACGAGGTCTTCCGTGCCACCGGCCCCGCGCCGGACGCATACGTCTGGGTCAAGGCAGGCGCCAACAAGAAGGGCGAGGTCACCGCATTCGAGGCCAAGTTCTACCTCGATGCCGGATGCCTCCCCGGCTCCGCTCTCTACGTGAACAACATTCTCGTCGCCGGCCTCTCACCCTACAAGCTCCCCAACTTCCAGGCCGATGGCTACGACGTACTCACTAACAAGTCTCGCTCGCAGGCCTACCGCGCCCCGGGTCTCCCGGAGGGTGCATTCGCCATCGAGACGATGATGGACGAGCTTGCCCAGGCGCTGGACATGGATCCCATCGATCTCCGTATCGCCAATATGACGGAGGACGGCGAACCGATGAGCGATGGCATGGCCCTGCCAGTCACGCGATTCAAGGAAATCCTCGAGACCGTCAAGAATCATGACTCCTGGACATCGCCCGTGCCTGAGGGCCGCGGACGCGGTGTTGCTATTGGCATGCGCCGAGAGGGCTCCGGCACCTCCACCGCAACCATCCAGCTCAATAAGGACGCGACGTTCAGTCTGATTGTCGGGTCCGTTGATCTCACCGGCACGCGCACATCCATGGCGCAGATCGCCGCCGAAGAGCTTGGCGTCACCGTCGAGGAGGTTCGCTCCACCGTCGGTGATACCGATTCCGTCGGTTACAGCGATGGCTCCTGGGGCAGCCGCATAACCTACGTCACCGGCATGGCCGTCAAGAATGCCTCCGAAGACGTAATCAGCCAGCTTAAGGAGCTGGCCGCCGAGGGATTCCAGGCGAACTCTGAGGATGTTGAGTACTCGGATCGCACATTCACTCTGCGTGACAATCCGGAGCAGTCAATCACACTCTCAGAGCTTGCGTTCAAGAGCGTTGGAATGGGCTTGGGAGCAGTCATTGGCAATGGCCTCGCCACTGGCGTCCGACCCGTCACCAGCTCCGGCGTACAGATCGCCGAGGTTGAGATTGACGATGACACCGGCCGCGCAACCATCGCACGCTACACCGCTTTCCAGGATCCCGGCCGTGCCATTAACCCGATGGCCGTTGAGGGCCAGGTGCAGGGCGCGGTTGCGCAGGGTGTCGGTTGGGCGCTCTGGGAGAACTATGAGTGGGGCGAGGACGGCATTCTCAAGAACGCCAATTTCCTCGACTACCGCATGCCCACCGCGCTTGACCTGCCGATGATTGAGACCATCTTCGTCGGCGGCCCCGCACCGGAGAACCCGCTTGGAGTCAGGGGTGTCGGTGAAGTGCCGATCATCCCGCCGCTCCCGGCCGTCGGCAACGCCGTCAGCCGCGCGTCGGGCATCCGCCACCGGGAGATCCCCCTCAATCCCGAGCGCGTCTTCTGGACCACCCACAATGGCGGCTCCAACGGCGCCAAGTAAGACCAAGATCCGAAAGTAAAGCCCCCTCCCGGCTAACCGGGAGGGGGCCTTCTCTTTATTCAGCCCTAAAACGGCACAAGCGTCGTGCCCAACGAAATATCAGACATCAGAGCCGCCCCAAACAGCACGCTCGCTGACCCCGCAACTGCCGAAATCGCGAGGTTGGCTGCCCCCTTGTTCCCCACAAGAGCGAACGGCACGCCCAACAAGACCGTGATTATCCCCATCGAGAGGACCGTTCCAACCCCGAACAGGACCAGATACCCGATACCCGCCCAGAACGATGGCAGCGTCTGCAGCAAAACAAGCATTACCGCCGCGCTGCCTGCCAGACCGTGTACGACGCCGATCGAGTAGGACTTCACCCGGAAGAACGGCCGCCCCAGGTGAAAGAACCCGTGCCCGGACTCCACCCCCGCCTCCGCTTCCGCAGCAGGATCATGCGACCCATGGATATGCACGTGGTGGACGGAGTCGTGGCTATGCTGATGGACGTGCAGGCGCCCACGGGCCAGGTTCCAAAACACCTGCACCCCCAGAAGGACCATCATCACTCCAACCCCGAACTCAAATACGTGCGCCACCGACTCATAACCGTCCAGCAGCCCACGGAACGCCAGGATGACGACCCCGAGGATCATCAAGGGAGTCGTATGGCCAAGCCCCCATGCGCCGCCCACCCACAAGCCGCGCCACACATTGCGATCCTCACCCACAATCGTCGACACGGCAACGACGTGATCAGCATCCGTCGCATGTTTCAGCCCAAGCAAGAAACCCAAGGCCAGTGCCGCCAGAAAACCAGTCTCCACATCCATTCCCAGAATCACCCTCCAACTTCTATAAACCTACAACCATAGTAGCGCCCCAACACTACCCTCAACTCGCCGTCCTCCGCGTCGAATCCGAGCTCAGCTCAGTTGGTGGCAACTAGCCAACACAGCCGGAACGCGGAGTTCCAGCTCTACAGGCATCTATCGGAGATCGCGACCTCTAAGAATCACCAGCCAAGAACCGCCGCGGATTCTCCACCGTTATCAAACGGATCGCCTCGTCCCCCACGCCCATCTCCCGCAGATAGGGCACGAATCGACGTCCGACAAACGCATACCCGTCCGGGTTTACTTGCCGATGCTTCTCCTCAGGAGCCCCCCAGGAATCATCCGGGTGCCTCTTCACCGACCAGTCATGCGACAACATCAACTGCCGCTCAAAACCCGCGTCGAGTAGTCGCTTCACCATGTCGGCCTTCTCGCGCCACGGCTCATTCAACTGGTGTCCGGGCAACTCATCCATCCCCAGGAAGACTCCCTCCCGCGCCAGGTTTGCCAGATACTCAAAGTCCGTCGCGTCCGATGAATGCCCGATGCACACGCGCGAAGGGTGAACCCCCTCCTCGGCGAAGATGCGCCACTGCGACTCCCCAACCTTGTTCAGAGGTTGCGTATGCGTCGTGATCGGAATTTCTGTCTCATTCGATGCCCGCGACGCTGCTCGCAGCACCATCGCCTCCGCGTCTGAAAGCTCATAGTTGTTATCTGCGACCTTTATCATCCCCGCCTTGATACCCGTCCCCTCGATCCCCTCCACAATCTCACGCACATAAACCGCCGCCATTCGGTCGGGGTGTGTGAACCAAATGAGACGAGGAATATCCACGTACGTTCCCGTCGACGCGATGATATTCACGCCGGAGCCCTCGGACACACGCTTCAACATCAGGACGTCACGACCCAGCTCGAAAGGTGTGGCGTCCATGATCGAATCCAGACCCTCAGCCCGCGCCTCGGACAGCATCGCAATGCCCCCCGACTCAATCCCTTCCCAGTCCATCAGCTCTGGATACGTCGCCTTGATGCCCGGGAACCCGACAATCACATGCTCATGTGACAGGGTGAACCCCAACTCAGAAGCCGCCACCGGCCCTCTAACCGTCTCCACCATCTCCCGCGCCATGACTACCTCCCCCTCCCGTCATTGCCGTGTCGTATCCTACCCCCATGTCACCCAACGACGACAACACCCGCGTCATCCTCACAGCGATCGCTGTCGATCTCCCCGGCATAGTGGACGATATCCTTGGCGCTATTGAACGCGCCGGCGCCACGATTGAAACGACCTCCGTCGCTTCACTTGATACCGCAGTCAGCGTCACCCTCCTCCTCCATGTCCCTCGAAGCGGCACAACCCCACTCCGTGCCGCCCTCGTCGGCCTTACCGTCGAGAGGGACATTAAGTTCCACGTAGACGACATGCCCTGACCCACACTCCCCTGCGTACAATGCTCCTATGGACTCATCAACCCGGATCCTTGTCGGAATTGTCGCCGCGGTCATTGTTCTTGTCGTCCTGGCAATCGCCCTCCCCCGTCTCATTCAGGAGGAGGAGGCCGACTACCCGCCCAACACGCCGGAGGGCACCGTCCAGCGATACATCCGCGCCATGATCGACAAAGACGTCGATACCGCCCTCGCCCTCATGACCCAAGAGAACGCCGCCGCCTGCGTCGAAGACGAAATCCGGAATCGCTTGCGCTACTCCTCCTACGATGACAACCGCGTCCGACTTGGCGATGTCGAGGAGATGGGCAGTGACACCGTCATCATCACCGTCGGCGTCACGCATCGTCGCGAGCCTGGCCTCTTCCAGCTCCCCGAAGAGAGCAACACTACCGAGTATGCATTCGACCTCCGACGCTCAGCCGACGGCTTTTGGCTCATCTCAGATTCGAAATGGCCCATAGCGCTTGGATACATCCGCGAAGACTTCTGCGAACGCGAACCGCCCCCCACACCGTCAGTATCCTCATCATGAGCATTCCTCAGCGTTCATACGTCTATCTCGCCGCCTTTGCCGCATTCTGGCTCCTTCTGCAGGGCGCCTACGGCCTTGCCACCGATCTAACCAGCTCATTGGGTGGTCTCCTCAGCGGCGACACACCGGACGCCACGTGGATCGCTATGGTCATCGTCGCCCTTCCGGTCTGGCTCGCACATGAATTCCTGCTCCGTCGCGCGTCAACCGGCCACCCCGACGAAGTCGCCTCCGCGCTCCGCAAGCTATACGTCCACGCCGCCCTCTTCCTCGCCGCCCTCTACATCTTCTTTGGCGCGCTGGAGATCGTTCAGGGTGTTCTCGGTGATGTGTCGGGTCTCGACCACATCGGTGGAGTCGCTGCAGCCTCTGCCCTGTGGTACTACCTGTGGCGACGCGAGATTCTCGAAGGCCAGCCGGGTAGCCGCGCCCGGACAGTCCAGCGGTGGCGAATCTACGGTCTGAGCGTCCTCTTCCTCGCCACCGCCGTCACGGGGGCCTTCTGGATCATTGCTGCCCTCGCCTACGTCGCCTCAGGCGTCGCTCTAGAGGACTCAGACCTGCTAATCACAGGCGAGACAGGGCTGGACGCATTGAGAACAACCGCCTCCTGGGCGCTCGCCGGAACCATTGCATGGGCCATCCAATGGCGTACCATCGCCGAGCGGGACGAAGAATCGGTCCTGCGTCAGGTCTACCTATATGGCTTCGCATTCATCGGTGGCGCATCCCTAGCGCTCTGGGGAGCGGCAGCAGCGATCTACTTCGTCATTGCCAAACTTGTCGGCGCAGACGACACCACAACTACTATCGCCTACATCAGGCAATTCATCCTGCCCGCCGTCGCCCTTCTGATTGGGCTCGCCCTCCTCGCCTACCACTGGTCAATCATTCGCCGGGACGCCACCCGCAAATCCATCGCCGTCATTCCCGCGCAGGCCGGAATCCATCCCTCGTCCATCACCGAATCCCCCCACCTCTCAGTCACATTCAAATACATCATGTCCGCCGTCGGCCTAATAGCCCTCGTACCGGGCGTCATGGTTCTTATCATGACCGTCCTCTTCCTGCTGACCGAAGGCGACCTCCTCTCCCCGGCAAACGACGACGCCGAAGCACTTGCCGTCGCCCTAACCATGATTATCGTCGGCGCGCCCCTCTGGTTTACGTTCTGGTGGCGCGTCGTCCGCGCCGATCCGAATAGCCTCATCCGACGCATCTACCTCTACGTCGCCCTCATTGCCCTCGGCGGTACAACCCTCATAACCCTCATAACCCTTCTCGCTGCCGTCCTCACAGAGATCCTTGGACAGGGCTCAGGTTTCCTTGACGATGCCCTCATCCCCGGCCTCTCAATCGTCCTGCCCGCCGCCACATTCTTCGCCTACCACGTCCTCATCCTCCGCGAAGACTCCCAACGCACCCCCTCCGTTATTCCGAGCGCAGTTGAAGAATCTGAAGACCAGATTGCCCAGCCAACCTCCGTTTCGCCGATTCCCGGCCCTCCATACATCCTCCCGGACTGGAAACCCCCACGCCCCTAACGCCACCACCCACCGAGAAAAGTCCGGAATAGACTGCCAAGCCGGAACGCGGCGGGCCATCTACACTGACCAACCAAAGCCCGATCGCGAACTAGGAAAAGACCTTCGAAGCCGGAACGCGGAACACGAACTAAACTGGCCCAACAACAACGATCGCGAACTTTAAAACATTTGACACCCTCGGTATGCATGGGTATCGTTGTTCCTGAACCCTTGACAGGGGCTATTTTTATTTGTGCTGAAAGCTGTTCACCGGGCTGGTCAGGAACAGCAAAGCACAGGAGAGGCCGGGAAAACGACGCAGTCGATGAACGATCATCGTATCCGTCTACGCCTTGAGCGGCTGGAGCAGGACACCCTCTCCCCGTTTGCTCAACTTAGCCGTAAAACGCAGGGACGGCGCGTTCCCGAAGAGCCTTCCTTTATGCGGACCGAGTACCAACGTGACCGTGACCGTATCATCCATTCGAAGGCATTCCGACGCCTCAAGCACAAGACACAGGTATTCATCGCCCCGGTCAGTGACCACTTCTCCACTCGTCTCTCTCACACAATCGAGGTGGCACAGATTGCGCGCTCCATAGCCCGTGCGCTCCGCCTCAATGAGGACCTCACGGAAGCCATCGCGCTAGCACATGACCTCGGTCACACCCCATTTGGCCACTTAGGGGAAGAGTTCATTGACGCGCGTATCTCAGGCGGCTACCGTCATGCGGAACAGAGTCTGCGCGTGGTCGACATTCTCGAAAAAGAGGGCAGGGGCCTCAACCTCACGTGGGAGGTTCGGCAGGGCGTCCTCAACCACTCCAAGGGCCGTGGCAGTCTTCGTCCCATCCGCCGCGCCGAAGCCGAAGTCACCCTTGAAGCCGAAATCTGCCGCCTCAGCGACGCCATCGCCTACGTCAACCATGACATTGGCGACGCCATCCGCGCCGGCGTTATCGATCCTGATGACATCCCCGTTCACGTCCGCCGGACACTCGGTAGCCGTCATGCCGAACGCCTCAACACAATCATCGCTGACCTCGTTGAAACCTCGTGGGCCGTCACCGGTGAAGGCGAATCCGTCGGCGCAGATCGTCCTTCCATCGAAATGAGCCAGTCCGTTCTCCAGGCCGTAATCGATCTGCGAGAGTTCCTCTTTGACAACGTCTATCTCGTCGCCGCGCGTGAACAGAGTGAAGACCCACTCAACATCCTTGAGACACTCTGGGACGCCCTCGTCAACAACCCGGAGCTGATACCGGAAGGCTACGCCCGTCCCGGAGACGAGCCGAACCGACGGGCCGTCGACTACATCTCTGGTATGACCGACCAATTCGCCGCGCGGGTAGCCCAGGATCTTAGAGCAGGCCGCGTCCCTGAGATGCCGTTGGCTGAGGTGGCGCTATGACTGTCGTTGATGACGTCAAGGCCCGCACCGACATTGTCGACCTTATCCAGTCGCGGGTGCCGCTGAAGAAGGCCGGTCGCAACTTCAAGGCCAACTGCCCGTTCCACAATGAGAACACGCCCTCGTTCATCGTCTTTCCTGAGCGCGGCTCATGGCACTGCTTCGGAGCGTGCGGCACCGGCGGGGACGCCTTCTCATTCATCCAGCGCGCGGATAACCTCACCTTCTCGGAAGCATTGTCACGGCTCGCCGAGCGCGCCGGCGTCACAATCCCTGACAACCGTCGTCAGGACGAAGCCCAACGAAAAGAGAACGATGTCCTGTACACCGCCCTCCAGAATGCCGCCGACTATTTCCATCGCATCCTCACCCACTCGCCCGCCGGAGAGCAGGCTCGTCGATACCTGCAACAACGCGGAATCAACGACGAGACTATCAATGACTTCCAGCTCGGCGTGGCCCCTAGAGGTGGAGGTTCCCTCAAGGCCCACCTCGCTGACCTTGGCCACACGGAAGAGCAGATGATTGCCGCCGGGCTTATCATTGAGCGCGATGGCGATCGGGAGGGCTCCTACGACCGTTTCCGGGAGCGGCTCATGTTTCCCATTCGTGACGGCAAGGGCCGAGTCATCGGTTTCGGTGCCCGCGCCCTTGACGATTCACAGCCCAAGTATCTGAACTCGCCGCAAACTCCCCTCTTTGACAAGAGCGGCGCCCTCTTTGCCATCGACCGCGCCGAGCAGGTAATCCGTGCCGAAGGCGAAGTCGTCCTCGTTGAGGGATACATGGACGCCCTGCAGGCCCACCAGGCAGGCTTCGGCAACGTTGTTGCCATCATGGGCACCGCCCTAACCGAGCGACAGGTTAGCCTCGTGCGAAATATGGCGCGTCGCTACGCGCTCGCGCTTGACCCTGACACGGCGGGAGAAGAAGCCACACGTCGAAGCCTTGAGGGAGCCTTTGACATCTTTAGACGCGAGGTTGTCCGTGTTTCCAACTCCGCCGTCCCTATGGGTGTCCGGCGTGAACTGCCCAAGCTCCGAATAATCAATCTCCCGACTGACCGCGACCCTGACGATGTGATCCGCAACGACCCCGATGACTGGCGCAAGCGCGTTGAAGAAGCCACCCCGATCCTCGCTTACCTCATCCAACGCGAAGCCGCTCAACCGGAGGCCGCAACACCTGAGGGCAGGCTGGAAGCCGTAAACCGAATCTTTCCCCTCATCACCGCACTTGATAACCCATTTGAACAACAGCAGGCATTCAGCAGCCTTGCCGCCGCCCTCAAGATTGAGGAGCGAACCCTTGAGGCAGCTGTCGGACGCCCTGAGCGCCGCCAACGCCCGCGCCGCCAGGATCAGGCCAACCGCTCGGCGCCCACACAGAACGGTGAATTGCCGGCCATCGGCGCAGACGCCCTCAAAGAAAACCGCAGCGATGCTATTGAACGACAGCTCCTCGCTCTCGTTCTCACTTATGACAATGAGATTTTTGACGCGTGGCAGCGCCTGGACCTGCCTGAAGTCCCGCCACACTTCTTCTGGGATCCGCAGTTCCGCGACATGTGGCAGATTCTCAACACCGCTGATCCGGTCACACGCGCTGAGGTCCTGGTCAGCTCCGACGCGGAAGACCTCCGAAAGGACATCCGATCTCCACTTGACCGCCGCGGCCAATCAAAGGCCCTAAGTGATGTTGTCCGTGGCATGTGGGAACGCCAACTCAAGAAGGATGAACTTGAGGCTGCAGAGGCCGTTGCATCACTCGCCGAAGATGATGGCGAAGAGGCGGACACGCTCCGTGCAATCACCGATGAGATGAGAGCGCAATTCTCTGAGCGAATCGAACAACTACGAGCCGTCCAATACGGCACGTGGAACAGAAACACCCGCAACGAATAGAGGAACGGAGGAACAGTATGACCTGGCAATCCGGTGTGATTAACCTCGGTGACGAAGAGGCCGGCTCCCTTTCCCAGAAGGTCGCAAACGGCGTCGTCACTCTGGACCCCTCGGCCTCCTCGGCGCTTCTTAGGGCCTTGCCCAATAATGGAAAACCTGAAGTGGACTGGCCTGCGTCCCGCGAAGAATGGGCGGAGGCCCAGCGTATCGAGGCAGAAGCTGAAGCGAATATTGCGGATGCTGAATCGCTTGACGATCCCGTGCGCATGTACCTGCGTGAAATCGGACGTGTTGATCTCCTCAACGCTCGTCAGGAAAAGAATCTGGCTCGCAAGGCTGAGGGTTGGAAACAACTTCATGAACTTGAGCTCCAGATCCGCCAAACAACAGGACGCAACGCCTCCATCGGTGATATCGCTATCCACCTTCTCAACAAACTCACAACCCATGGTGAACTCGCCAATATCATCATTGAACACCTCGAACTTGAGACCCCATGTAACCTCATCACCCTCAAGGAATCCCCGGAAGTCCAGAAGACCATCGACATCGAGATGCACCACGAACTCGCAGAGGAATTTGCCACCAAGCTGGGCCGCGAACCCGAGGACGTTGAGAAGGAGATTATTGAATTCTCCCTCCAGCGATGGCTGCTTCCCACACCCTTCCTCCGCACCTTCGCTCCTTCGCTCACCTTGGAGACCATCCCGTTCTTCCTCTCCACCCAGGACATTCACGAGGCCGTCGAGATGACGCAGGAAGAATGCCGCGAATATCTTGATGAGATCCGCCGCGACGGTGAGATGGCCCAGCGCCGCATGACGGAGGCCAACCTCCGCCTCGTCGTCAGCGTCGCCAAGAAATACATCGGACGCGGTATGAACCTCCTCGACCTTGTCCAGGAGGGCAACATCGGCCTCATCCGCGCCGTCGAAAAATTCGATTACCGTAAAGGCTTCAAGTTCTCAACCTACGCCACGTGGTGGATCAGGCAGGCCATTACTCGCTCCATCGCGGACCAGGCCCGCACCATCCGTATCCCTGTCCACATGGTTGAGACCATCAACAAGCTCCTCCGTGAGAACCGCCGCCTCGTCCAGGAACTCGGGCGTGAGCCGACCACAGAGGAAATCGCCGAACAGATGGAGATCACCCCGGACCGCGTCCGTGAAATTCTCAAGATCTCCCAGGAACCAGTCTCCCTCGAAACCCCCATTGGTGAGGAAGAAGACTCTCACCTTGGCGATTTCATCGAGGACAAGGCAGCCCTCGCTCCCGCAGACGCTGCCTCCTATCAACTCCTCAAGGAACAGATTGGCAGTGTGCTCGACACACTCAGCGGACGCGAGCGACGGGTCCTTCAGCTCCGCTTCGGCCTTGACGACGGGCGCAGCCGCACGCTGGAAGAGGTTGGACGCGAGTTCAGCGTTACACGCGAGCGTATCCGTCAGATCGAGGCCAAGGCGCTGCGTAAGCTCCGACACCCCACCCGCAGCCGCCGCCTCCGTGACTTCCTCGCGTAATTAGGGCTACCTTTGGCCAAACGCCGCAAGGGATAGAGTAGCTGCGGTCTCAGCGTCTCCCGCCCAGTGACCGAACGCGCCGAACGATTTCCGGCAGGATTTCAAGGACGCGGTCTACGTCCGCATCAGTATTCTCACGCCCTAGTGTGAGGCGGAGGCTGTTGCGTGCTAGCTCAAGTGGCTTTCCCATCGCGATGAGGACGTGGGATGGGTCGATTGAGCCGGATGTGCATGCGCTGCCGGATGAGGCAGCGATCCCCGTTATGTCAAGATTTATGAGAACCGATTCGATCTCCACTCCGGCGAATGAAATGTTGACGTTGTTGGACATACGGCGAGGGTCGCCCAGTGGAGGCCCGTTGAGGTGGGCATCGGGAATCGTTGAGAGGATTCCCTGACCTAGACCTGCCGCCAGTTTAGTGATGTTCGGGACTATTTCGGCGCGCGCGCTGTCGGCCATCTCAAGGGCCAGGCCTGTGCCAACGATACCGGCGGTGTTCTCAGTTCCGGCGCGGCGATTGCGTTCCTGGCTACCTCCCATGGTTTGTGGCTGGAAGGGGGCATCACGGTCCAGGAAGAGGACGCCGACGCCCTTGGGGCCATGAAACTTGTGGGCGGAAAGGCTCAGCATATCGATGCCGAGCGCCTGCGCGTCGAGGTTCAGATAGCCCGCTGCCTGCACTGCGTCCGTGTGGAAGACAATGCGATGCCCGTGCGTGTCTTCCGCGTGGCGGATAGCGGCCGCAATTTCGGGAATCGGCTGGATAGTACCGGTCTCGTTGTTGACGTACATGATGGTGACGACCGTCGTTTCTGGCGTGATGGCGTCGGCGACCTGCTCAGCGGAGACAATGCCCTCGCCGTCCGGCCTGAGATAGGTCACAGAGAAACCCGCGTTGTTCTCAAGCCACTCGCAGGTATGGATAACGGCGTGGTGTTCGCTGGCGGAGGTGATGATGTGATTGCCGTGCTTTTTCAGGGCGTATGCGGCGCCGCGAATGGCCATATTGTCTGAATCTGTGCCGCCGCCGGTGAATATTATGTCACCATTGCGGGCGTTGAGGACACCGGCCACCTGGTCACGCGCAGCGTCGATTGCGCGGGCGGCGTCCTGACCAAGGCCGTAGATGCTGGAAGGGTTGCCGTACTGCCCGGTGAAGTAGGGGAGCATGGCCTCGACGACACGAGGATCGACGGACGTGGTGGCGGCGTGGTCAAGGTAGATGGTCATCGAACGTACACCTCCTCCCCCCTTGGCGTTGCACTCACAAAACCGGGCTAGGGACAGTATAGAGGTGTGCCACCGTGCTTTGATGCTGGGTGACAAAACTGCTAAATGTGACACCCCGCCTTGACCCATCCCAAACGCCTGTCCTAAAGTCACCCACAACAAGCCAAACCCCGGCGGCGAGGAACGTCGACAACCCCGCCGCCACTACCATCCCTGGGAGCGCAAAAAGGAGGGCGCCCCCTGCAAGGAACGCATCCGCTGTCAGGATTCCGAAGTTAACCTGCGGGAGAACGCGGCTATGCGGTCGCATAAGGCCGTAAGCGACAGCGCCCCGTCCAGATGCCTCCACCGTTCCCAGGCCAACGCCGTGACCCGAGCGGGGGCGATGAGAGAAGACGCGTGCTCCACACGGGTCGAGCCCACAGGCTCCGGCAAGTGGATCGCATGGCGTCCGATGATGACGTGGCAGCAGCATCGGGCGAGCACGGATCAACCGTCTGGCATGCGCTCGTATGTCAGGCGAGGGACGGACTCTCGGCCATGACGAAACTGTCCGCCGAGAGCTTGGCCCGCGCCGGTGCCACCATGCCGGACGCGCGCCGCACGGGCGAGTCTATGTTTGGCGCAGCGCAACCCGCCCAAGCGCAGGGACGTCCCCCTGGCGCGACCCCACCCGAGCTCGAAACCGCGCCGCCAACGGACCCCACGCGCAGCCCCGGAACCGACAGCGGATGTGTCCCCCAAGTCCCGCCAACCCGAATCATCAGGAAGGAGAAAACCCACAGCAGTCAAAGACAAAATCCCTCCCCCCTTGCGGGGGAGGGCTAGAGTGGGGACATGTCATTCCGAGCGCCCCCATGTGTCATTCCGAACGCAGTCGAGGAATCTAAAGAACGCGGAACGCAACCAAACCCCGTACCGCCACACTGGATTCCCGCGAAAGTGGAAATGACAGGTTCGTGATCTACCCCGGTCTGTAGCGGTTGACGATGGGGAGGCGGCGGTCTTTTCCGAAGGCGCGTTCTGTTATTTTGACCCCCGGGGCGGCCTGGCGGCGTTTGTATTCACTTATGTCTACTAGCGTTGTAACTCGGGCGACGACGTCTTTATCAAAGCCGAGTTTTTCGATCATGTCCTTCGGGGAGACATCGCGCTCCACGTAGGCTTCGAGTACGGGATCAAGCACGTCGTAGGGTGGCAGGGAGTCCTCATCGAGCTGGTTCTCGCGGAGCTCGGCGGTGGGGGGGCGGTCGATGATGGCCTGCGGTATGATGTCGTGCCCGGCCTGTTCGTTTCGCCAGTTTGCGAGTTGGTAGACAAGGGTCTTTGGGACGTCCTTGATGACAGCAAAGCCGCCCGCCATATCGCCGTACAGGGTGGCGTAGCCGGTGGCGTATTCACTCTTGTTGCCCGTTGCGAGGACGATGCGGCCGAACTTGTTTGAGATAGCCATGAGGATGTTGCCACGGGCGCGGGCCTGCAGGTTTTCCTCGGCGACGCCTTCCTGCGTGCCGGCGAATAGGTTGGCCAAGCCATCACGGTAGGCGTTTGTCATGTCTTCAATGGCGATGATCTCAAAGTTGATGCCGAATTTCTCACAGAGGGCGCGGGCGTCCGTGACGCTCTGATCCGCGGTGTAGCGAGAGGGCATCGAGACGCAGAGGACGTTCTCCGGGCCAAGGGCATCGGCGGCGACGGCGGCGGTGAGGGCGGAATCGATGCCTCCGGAGAGGCCGATGACGACCTGAGAAAAGCCGCTTTTTCGAACATAATCTTTCGTTCCTTTGACAAGAGCGTTATAGACCTCTTCAACGGGTCCCATGGGGGTCGTCATAGGGTTGGCGTGCTGCGTTTCAAATAGGGGTTTGCGGTACGACCCCTCCTCTTCCTGCTTTGTGACGGGAATCACAATGTAGTCTGCAAAATGTGCGTTTTGGGGGTCATCCGGGTCTACTACAGCGGTTTGGGACACAGTGTCCGCCTCAGCGAGCGGGAGGTCGGCGAGGATGAAGTCATCGTCGAACTGCCGGCCTGTGGCGATGGTCTTGCCGTGTGGGTCGAAGATCATGCTCGCGCCGTCGAAAACGAGCTCGTCCTGGCCGCCGATCATGTTGACGTAGCAGAGGAATATGCCGTTGTCGGCAGCTCGCTGGCTCAGCATGTCCTCGCGGACGGCGCGTTTGCCGCGGTAGTAGGGGGAGCCGTTGATATTGATGATGACCTGCGCGCCGGCGGCTTTCTGGACGTTGGTGGGGCCGAGATCAAACCAGATGTCCTCGCAGACGTTGACGCCGATGCGGGCGCCACCGATCTCATAGACGGGA
>JAPOOK010000030.1 GCA_026713485.1 Chloroflexota bacterium
AGGTCACATATCGGGGTGGGGTCACTCCGGATACTTGTGCCTGTGTTGCTGGTATTGGCGGCAGCAGGGGCCTTTCTCCTTGTGACCAGTCCCGCGGCGGCGGGCCCGCCCATCGACGACCTGGTTCTTCCCGTAGAGGTGGAGGAAACCCGGGACGTTCCGAAACGCGTCCAGCGGCAGGTGCAGGGACAAGGCGGGGCGAGCATCACGCAGACAACGCCAACACCCGGCACGCGGGTCAGCAACACCGGGCAGCCGACTACTGCTTCGCCCTTCGCTCTCGATATGGACCGAGGACAGGCATTCAGAACGGGCACCAGCCCTTACGGCTACAAGCTGACCAGCGTGGAGATCGACTTCCATACAGGAGGGTCGCTATCGGCACGCATTTACATAAGGGATGGCAGCATAGAGTTGGGGAAAGAAGTCGCCCAGCTGAAGAAGCCTCCGTCCACGGTGAAAACGGGGCTCAACACATTCGAGGCAACCGGCTCGGGTGTCGACCTGAACCCCTCGAGATGGTACTTAATCCACCTCGACTTGGACGCGGAAAATACGGACGTGAAACTGGAGAATACGGCATCCGACAACGAGGACTCGGGCAAAGCGACCGGCTGGGAAATCAATGACCCTTCCCTCCATTGGCCAATAGACGTGGTCCCAACAGGAGGCGGGGAGGTCAAGGTTCACGCAAATGCGTTGCGGATCAGAGTCAACGGCTATGCAAAGGTGAAGCCGGACCTGGTGAAGGCGGAGGTCAATGGGACCAGTCTGGTGCTCACCTATGACAATAACCTGGACACCACGTCGCGCACGGCTGCCCGCCAGTTCGGGATCAAGTTCGGCGGCGGCGGGGCGCTGCAAAGGGCCACTGCAATCTCAATCAGCGGAAGGCAGGTCACGCTCACAGTGCCGGAGGTGAGAGCGGGGCAGGTGGTGACCGTGTCCTACACCGTACCGACAAGCAATCCCTCTCGAGGGCAGCACCGGCCCAGAGGTGGACGCGTTCAGCGATCAGACCGTCAAGGTCAATACAGGACCGGCCTACGGGAGGCTGCCGGAGGGATCCGAGAAGGTGCGTGACGCAGTCTATGTCACATACAACAATGCGAACGGCGAGGAAGAGACAGTCGAAAACAGAGCGGCATCCGCCGACTGCGAGACTCTCTACGACTACTTCTACGATTCGTGCCAGAGCCGGAAGAATCTGTCAGCAAGCGCCGTCGCCCACGACTACTCGCAACACACGGTGATTGACTTGCCAGGAGGAGGTACGAAGAGAGTCATGACTCAGGCGGCAAACGGGTGGAAATGGGTATGGGTTCTGGATGCGAACGGTGCGGTCATAGACACCACGGCACAGACAGTGGCTGAGTGCGCCAGCTCGGCGCTGTACCACAGACAGGCCTTTTGCAGAAACCTCACTGATGGGCAACTCCCCGAAGGCGCTAAGGAGTCTACATGTCCGACGGATCGGACGTGGTGACTGCGGCCTGACGGCTACGTGAGACTGCGCCTCAAGTCCAGCAGTCCGACATAGGCGCTGGTGTGGTACGGGGGTTGGCGGGAGCCTCGTGTCATTCTGAGGGGCGCAGCCCTCTCGTGTCATTCTGAGGGGCCCAGCCCCGAAGAATCTACGGACATAATCGGCTGCGCAATGGAGGCTTTGGATTCTTCGCTGCGCTCAGAATGACAGTGTAAGCGCTCGGAATGAATGGGGGGGGTCACCCGTTCACCCTGAGCCTGTCGAAGGGTGAGCGGGGGGGAGTTGTGGCCTGCGGGCCACGCGTGGATTCCGGCCTCCGCCGGAATGACGGTGGGGTGGCGTTTCGGGGGGCTCAGGGTGAACGGGGGTTGGTGCGCCTATCGCCTCAGCGGTTGGAGGCGGCATTCATCAGCAGGATGCCGAGCACGGCAACACCGCGAATCAGATCAAGACTGAGAATCCGTTCCGATTCAGTGACCGGGCCGCGGCCCGCCTCATCAGTGATAGCTTGTGACTGATCGTCGGTCACTAACTATTGTGCGTACAGGCTGAGGCGGCCTTTAGCGAGAACGTCACCGACGTGTTTGCTGATGGTCTGGAGCATGGCGAAATCATCTTCGCCGACAAATGTAACTGCCTTGCCCGCGTTGCCGATGCGGCCCGTGCGCCCAATGCGGTGGATGTATTCCTCAAGGTTGCCGGGCATATCGTAGTTGATGACGTGCGAGATCTCGGGGATGTCCAGTCCGCGTGAGGCAACGTTCGTGGCGACAAGCACCTTGAGCTCTCCGGAGCGGAAAGAGCGCATCACGGCCTCGCGCTGGTTCTGCCGCATGCCGCCGTGGATTGGCTCCACACGAATGCGGGCGCGCTGCAGACGCCGTGTCAGCCGATCCACTCCGACCTGTGTCCGGCAGAAGATCAGCGTCTTCTCGCCATCCAGGTCAGTACGGAGAACCTCTTCCAGGCCGGCCAACTTGTCCTGGGCAGCCACCTCGTAGTAGACCTGCTCAATCGTGTCGGCAGCCCCTGACTCCTCGCCAATCCCGATATGAATCGGATCGCGCAGGAATCGCTCAATCATGCGCTTGATGAAGGATGGCACCGTTGCGGAGAACAGCGCCGTCTGTCGGGCACGCGGCGTGGCGCGGAGAATGCGAATCATATCCTCGGCAAAGCCGATGTCCAGCATCTGGTCCGCCTCATCGAGGATTGCGATGCGGATGTTGTTCAGCTTGAGAGTGCCGCGCTGCATGTGGTCTTGCACACGCCCGGGCGTACCGACAATGATCTGCGGAGTTTCCTGCAGGGCCTTCAGCTGCACCTCGATCTTTTGCCCACCATAGAGGGTGACAATCTTCAAGCCGCGGTGCTTTGCCAGGCGGCGCAGTTCGCCGGTGACCTGTACGGCGAGTTCCCGCGTCGGCGCGAGAACGATGCCCTGCACCTCGCGGCGCGTCGGATCGAGCAGTTCCACCATCGGGATGCCGAACGCCGTTGTCTTGCCTGTGCCCGTCTGGGCACGACCGACTACGTCACGCCCCTCGAGCATGACGGGGATGGCTTCCACCTGGATGGGGGTGGGGTCTTCGTATCCCATGTCATCGAGCGCCAGGCGAATGGGCTCGGACACGGTGACGGTTCCGAAAGTCTTGTCTCGTTCGAATGGCCCGGCGTGCAAGTCAATACTCGGGGCGGCCCTGCGTTGACGTGTGCGGGGCTCAGATGATCCGTTTCGGGACGGTTGCTCCCCGTGGCCGTTATTCTGCACCGGCCTGTCCTTGCGGCGGCGGCGCGGCTTTCTGCGCGCGGGAGCGCCTTCAGGGCGATCCAACGTTGGGGTTGCAGTTCGCACGGAGGGACTCATTGGAGAGTCGGCTGGGGACGGTGAAATGGGGGGAAGGGTTACTGTGGATGCCGTCGGGGACGGCGGGGCCGATGTGCGGCCTAAGATTTTTCGAAGCACAAATTCCTCTTAGATAAGTTGGCCGTCGATCGCCCGTGGCGATGCTCGCTCAACTTGGTGCGATGTCGTGTACTGTGCCCCTGATCGGGGCGGATGCCGTTCTGTCCGGCAGGACGCCTAGTAGCGGTTGTTGGCACTATGGTTCCTGAAGCAGTCTGAGCAATAGACCGGCCGATCGCCACGCGGCTGGAATGGCACTTCCGCCTCCTTACCGCAGTCGGCGCAGGTGACGGAGTACATCCGCCGCTCCCGCCTCTCAAAGTTGCCACCGGCAGGCGCCTGTCCTGAGGACGGCCCGCCTGAGGTGTACGTGCCGCCGACGTAACCGCCCTCGCGGTCGCGCTTGCGGGCTGCCCGGCAGTCCGGGCATCGGGTGGGTTCACGTGTGAATCCCTTGCTTGCGTAGAATTCCTGCTCACCCGCTGTGAAAACAAACTCGTTGGAGCAGTCACGACACGCGAGTGTCTTGTCGGCCATTGTCATACTAGGTCTCTCCCTCGTCTTCCTGATTCTTCCTGCGATCCCGCCTTACATACGCAAACAGGCCGGGATCCGCTGCCTGCACGCGCGTCGGCCAAGATGATACTCACGGTTGCAGCGCCTACAGGTACTGGGGTGAATGAAGGCCGACTAGATGATGAATGTGAGCTAGAGTGCGGTAAAAGATTCCCTTGGTTCTTGATTCGGCTCCATTGTATCAGATTTCGCCCCCTGCAGGCGGCTGACTAATACGGGCTTCGCCGTTTCTTGCCCCTTTGCCCCGCTTTTACTACAGTGAGCGCAGGATTCGAGAAAAGCGAGTACCGAAACTGCACAGGGTTTAACGGCGGACGGTTCACTGCGGCCTGCTCACCAGTAGGGCGCATGGAGGAAAAGGCAATGGACTTTCGATTTTCAACTGAGAATGAACAGCTCCGGCAAGAGGCGATAGAGTTTACGCGCCGGGAGTGGGACTCCAAGGGCTTGGGCGACGGACAGGGCATCTACTACGCCCTGTCATGGGACCATGAGAACCATGAGGTTGAGTCGTTAATCAGCGGCTTCGAGAAGAAGCTGGTGGACAAGGGCTGGTGGACGATGCACTGGCCGACTGAATTCGGCGGCAAGGGCGCTGACATTGAGACCCAGATGGCATACCGCGAGGCGATGGTCTATGCAGGCGCGCCGGCGACGCTGGGCGGCGGGCTCGTCGCGCCGGTTCTCATGGTGCACGGCACGGACGAGCAGAAGGAGTATTTCCTTCCCCGCATCGCCAATGCGGACATCTCGTACATCTCGCAGGGATTCTCCGAACCGGATTCCGGTTCGGACCTGGCAAGCCTACAGACACGAGCAGTCCGGGACGGCGATGATTATGTGATCAACGGCCAGAAGATCTGGAGCACATACAAGGCGGAGTATATCCACATCCTGGTCCGGACAGACCCGGAGCAGCCAAAGCACCGCGGCATCACGTACCTGCTGGCCCGACTGAAGGACGAGGACGGCAACTACCTCCCCGGCATCAAGGTGAACGCGATTCCCGACGCGCTGGGGCGTCACCGCTGGGATGAGGTGTTCTTTGAGGACTGGCGCGTGCCGTCGAACAACATCATCGGCGAGGAGAATCGCGGCTGGTATGCCGCGATGACCACGCTCAGCTTTGAGCGCTCCAACATTGAGGGCCCTGCCATGCTCATCCGCATCATGGAGGACTTCATCGACTACGCAAAGAACGTGCGGCAATACGGCGACAGCCCGCTGGACAACCCGGTCGTGCGGCATCAGATTGCCAACCTGCGGCTGGAGATTGAGGCGATGCGGATGCTGTCGTACCGGGTCGGGTGGATGCAGAGCCAGGGCGAGATTCCGGTGCGTGAGGCGTCCATGACCAAGTTCTGGGGGGACGAGATCACGCAGAAGGTGTACCGCTACTTCTCTCACGTACTGGGTGAGTACGGGCAGGTTCTGCCAACCACGGAACTGCCCCTCAAGCTGCCGGTGGACGGATTCCTGAACTCCAACGCACACAGCACAATCGGCATCAGCATCGCGGGCGGCACCACAGAGGTTCAGAAGAACATCATCGCCCAGCGGGGCTTGGGGCTGCCGCGGTAGAAGGCAACTTAAGGTCAAATGCTGCGGGCGGGCCATTCGGCTCGCCCGCGTTGGTTTTGGCGCGCGGAATTCAAGCTTCCCGAGCCAGCCGCCCCCTAGCCGTTTCCACCGCTGAGGCGTTGCTGTCTATTCCGATCCAGCTGCGGCCCAATCGTTGGGCGGCAACGAGGGTAGTTCCGGAGCCGCAGAAGGGGTCCAGGACGAGGTCGTCGGGATTGGTGCTGGCCTCGATGATGCGCTCGTAGAGGGCGAGAGGTTTCTGCGTCGGGTATCCGGTGCGTTCCTTCGCCATGTTGTTCAGCGAGGCGATATCCCACACGTCCGTCTCGCCCTTCATTTGGCCCTTGAGCCTCTGCGATTTGGCGGGCGTCTGCGGTTTGTTGAACATGTAGCGGTTCGACTTCGTGTAGAAGAGAATCACGTCATGCTTGCGGGAGAAGGTGCGACGAGATGAGCCGCCGAGGCCGTAGGCCCAGACAATCTCGTTCCTGAAATTGCCGATGCCAAACACGACATCCATGAGTTGCTTCAGATAGTGACTCGATGTTGGATCACAGTGGACGTAGATGCTGCCGTCTTTGCTTAGTACGCGCCGCATCTCTACCAGGCGCACGGCCATGAAGCAGAGATAGGCCGCCATGTCTTCGCCGTAAGACAGTCGGGCGGACTCGATGACACTCAGGGCCGCTGGGCAAATGTCGGATAGGAGCGTGCGCCACTCCGGATCGACATCGTCTTTCCATGACCAACGGTCGCTGAACGTGGCATCACCCGCCGCCCTGTCGGAGTCTGCGCGAACCTCTCGCCCCTTGTTGAACGGAGGGTCGGTGGCGATCAGGTTAACGGATTCGTCCGTCAACTCCCGAAGAATGGCCAGATTGTCACCGAGGTGGAGGGCACATTCTTTTGTGAGCGAGGCGGACATTACCACACTATTGTGGCGGATTGGCAACCAACAGGCAGAGGGGTTCGGTGCGCGAATTACCTCACGCCGGCCGAACTCTCCTTCATAACACGGGCATGGAGGACATCTTGAGGGGTGACAGCACGAATCTGTGAGGGCATTGCCGTGGCGATACCAACAGTCTCTCCACTCGCTCCGAAAAACTCAAGGACGAATGCCTCTCCCTCAGGGTGAATGTGGACTATTACCCCGATGTCGCCGGGCCGCATAAGATCCCCGCCATCGCTTTCGACGGCCTCAGTGAGGATGACGCGTGAATGTTCCTTGTGCATGATGCCCCATTAGACTGCGTGCGCAGTTAAAAGTCTAGGGAAGTCCGTCCCCAGGTCAAATTGCCAAACTGTCCACACAACATGCTCGCTGCCGTCCGGCAACCGCATTGTTCCCTGCACGGTGTAGCGCATTCCCCACGGCGTGTCACGTGTCAGAATCACCTGATTCTCCCGCCCATGTCGAAGGAGGGCATCCACAAATTCAGCCGACTGATCTTGGCGAAAGCCATGTTCCGTGAAGAATCTGGCCTTGGGACCTCCATCCGGATGGTCTTCCGCCAGCAAGTATTCAACGGCCTTGACGCTCGCGACAAAGGCACGGTCACTTTCCGGAAGGTTCAACGTCTATCTCGAGACAGGGCAAGTTATGCCGCCTCACCCCTAAAACGCAGGGCCCTCCATTAGGGGGAAGGGCATCGCAACGTCCGGGTATTTCTCCTGCAGTTGTTTCCATGCGCGGTGCGCGAGCTCTTCTCCGCGTTGCAGGATGTCGTCCTCATCGATGTGAAGCAGCTTGTTGTCGCGCATGACCCAATTGCCAGCGACCATGACGGCCTCAACGTCTGAAGCCTGCCCGTTGTTCACGAAATCGGCGACAACCCGCAGGACAGGCACCATATGGGCGCGACGCAAATCCGCGATGAACAGATCCGCCTGCTTACCAACCTCGAGCGAGCCGAGTGTTTCATCCATACCCATGATGCGTGCGCCGCCGATCGTCGCCCATTCAAGCAGCTTCTCTGCCTTGGGGTTGAACGGGTCGTCTCGCCTTACACGCTCCACGAAGTACCCTGTGCGAATCGCCTCCACCATGTCCTCGGCCATGTTGTCCGTGCCGATACCGATGCGACACCCGGCCTCTTCAAGATCCAGGGCGGGAGCGGCGGCACCACGGCGAGCGGCGATGGCAGGGTTGTTGGACACGCCGGTTCCGTGGCGGCCAAGCGCCTGTATCTCAGACTCGATGATCTCCCGGCAGTGCGCCACGACAAGGCGCGGGCCAAGGAACTCATTCTGCTCCAGGTAGTGCGCGGGCAGCACGCCCCACGCTGCCATCACTCCCGCGACCTCCTGCTTGCTCTGCGAAAGGTGGATGGTGTAGCCCACGCCACGCTCCTCCGCCAACTCGCGGGAGCGGCGCAGCATGGCCGGAGACACGGAATCTGTAGTAGACGGTGAGAAGTAGACGGTAAGTCGACCGTCAGCCTTGCCGTGCCACGCGTCATAGACATCGACGGCTCGCTGATAAGCGGCCTCCGCAAGCTCCTCCGAGAAGTCCGCTGACGACTTAAGAAGAGTTCCGGCACTGATGACGTTATAGTTCACATCCGTCATGGACTCTGTGAGAACGAATCGCGCGCCGGTGTCAGCCAGTTGTTGCGCGTAGTTGGATATGCCGCGCCCTTGCTCAAAGAACGTCGTCGTTCCGCTGCGAATACCCTCTATTGCGCCCAACAGGGCGAATACCTGCATCTCCTCAGCGGAGAGCATGGCCGCAACCTGCTCCGGGAAGCGGAGAGGGGATGGGAATCCAAGGTCCTCAAGGATGCCGCGGCTCAACGTTGCAGTCAGATGGGTGTGGCAGTTGAAGAACCCGGGATAAACGGCTTTGCCGCGTGCGGAGATCGTGTCCGCGTTGGGGTGGGCGCTGACCACCTCATCCGTGGGTCCGATGGCGGCGATGTTGCCGTCGTCGCCGATGGCGATCGCGCCATCGTAGATGATTCGGCCGTCAGCATCACCGGTGACGATGATCGTGTCACGGATTACGGTTGCCATTGTGGTTTTCCCCTCACCCTAGCCCTCTCCCCCGGGGGAGGGGGTTTCTTGTCCAGGCAGGCCCCCCTATGGAGGCGCGGGAATGTCGCCGTTAGTTCTGCGCCAACAGACGCGCCGCGGCCTCGATGTGTGGGGCGTCTATGCCGGCCTGGGACAGCAGATCCGCGGGCTTGCCGGAGCCTGGCATCCCCTGAACGGCAATCTTTATGACGCGCGGCGGATTTCGCAGCCCCCCAAGCGCCCCAAGCACGGCGTCGCCGATGCCACCCTCAGCCCAGTGATCCTCCACTGTGAGGAGCGTCCCCGTGTCACGCGCAGCAGCCTCGAGTGTGTCGGAGTCGATGGGCTTGACGCTGTAGAGGTCAATCAGCCGGACGTTGATGCCGTCCGCCGCCATCGCATCGACGGCCTTGAGCGATTCATGCACTGTGATGCCGGCCGCGACGATAGTCAGTACATCGTTGTCGGAGGACCGGAGCACGCGTGAGCCGCCCACGCGGAAAATCTCGTCAGGTTCATAGAGAACGGGCGTCGCCTCGCGGGTCGTGCGGATGTAGGAGATACCATCAATATCTGCCATCGCTGCGACAAGCTGTGCTGCCTGGTTGCCGTCCGAGGGATACAGGACGGTGCTGCCGTTGATGGCACGCATCATGGCGATGTCCTCGAGCGCCATCTGTGAGGGGCCGTCCTCTCCTATGGACACGCCGGCATGTGAGCCGGAGAGCCTGATGTTGGCGCGGCTGACGGCAGCCATGCGAATGAAGTCATAGGCGCGGGTCAGGAAGGCCGCAAACGTTGACACGTACGGCGTCCAGCCGCGCACCTGCATCCCGACCGCCGTGGCGACTGCCTGTTGCTCGGCGATGTAGCACTCAAAGAAACGATCCGGGTGTTCCTTGCCGAAGATATCTGAGTGCGTGGAGTTGCTGACCTCGCCAT
>JAPOOK010000031.1 GCA_026713485.1 Chloroflexota bacterium
CCCTCGCTTTAAGGCAAAACGTGTCCCCCCCCCCCCCCCGCCCCCCCGGACCCCCTCCCTCCCGTCCCCCCTGAGCCTGTCGAGGCCCCCCCCCCCATCCCCGCCCCCCGCCACTCTGTCATTCCGAGCGCAGCCGAGGAATCTAAAGCCTCAACTGCGCCAACCAAACCCCGTAACGCCACCCCCCCGTCATTCCCGCGCAGAGCTTGCCCCGTACCCCGATACGGGGCGGCAATCTTCATCTCGTACCGCATCCAAACCCCGTACCGCCCTCCTGCATTCTCCGTATTTGACCAGTTACAAGCCGACGGCTAGGGTTAAGGCACGTCGCGACACTCTTTTTGTACCGTGCAACCGTTATCTGAGCTTGCCGGGTGGAGCTAGGGGGCAAGGCGATGCAGCAAATACAGCGTCTCGTCGTCGTGTCCAACCGATTACCGGCATCGACACTTCCCGACGCGTCGCGAGACCGGAGAAATCAACCTGTGGGCGGTCTTGTGTCCGCCGTGCAGTCAGCCCTTGAGCAATACGGTGGTCTGTGGTTCGGGTGGAGCGGCACGACAACGGAGCGCCGCCTTGCCGGGGAACCGTTGGTCGCGCGCAGCGGCAGCATTGACGTTGGCGCAATGAACCTTACTGCCGATGAGGTCAACCTCTTTTACTCCGTCTTCGCCAATCGCACTCTCTGGCCGCTTTTGCACGCCTTCCCTAATTTCGTTCAGCTTCGCCATGACGCTTACCGCGGGTATCGACGTGTCAATCGCAGGTTTGCTGAAGGCCTCTACCCCCTCCTCCGGGACGGCGACGTCGTTTGGGTGCAGGACTACCATCTGATCCCCCTGAGTTCGGAACTGCGCCGGATGGGATGGCGAGGCAAGGTCGGCTTTTTCCTCCATACGCCGTTCCCTGCCGCAGAAGTCTTCTCGATTCTCCCGTGGGCGAGGCAGCTTCTTGAAGACTTTGTCAGCTATGACCTGGTCGGATTCCACACAAATCGGTATGCTCACAACTTCCTTGACACCCTCCAGGTTGAAATCGGAGGCGCCGTGGACACGGGCGTATTTGATAGCCGATCAGGGACAGTCTCGGCGGGTGTCTATCCAATCGGAACCGACCCGGATCAATTCCAGAAATGGACGCGTGAATCAGGCGAAAGTGAGACCGGAGGCCTCCTGCAGAGACTCCTGCCGCGCCGACCCACCGAACGTAAGAAAGTCGTGCTCGGAGTGGATCGGCTCGATTACTCCAAGGGAATCCCCCAGCGGCTCAGGGCCTTTGAGGCAATGCTTGACCGGTTTCCGGCCGTTCGGGGTAAGGTCACCATGATTCAGATTTCCGCGCCCTCACGCAGCCGCGTGCCGGAATACGTCCAGGAACGTGAACAGGTAGACAGGCTCGTTGGCCACATCAATGGGCGATTTGCCGAGGCGGACTGGGTGCCTGTTCACTATCTCTACCGCTCTTACAATCAGGAAGAACTGGCCCACTTCTTCCGTGAAGCGGATGTCTGCCTCGTGACCCCGCTCAGGGACGGTATGAACCTCATCGCCAAGGAATTCGTCGCAGCCCAGGGTGCCGATCCCGGCGTTCTGGTTTTGTCTCGTTTCTGCGGCGCCGCCGAGACGATGAAGGAAGCGTTGATCGTCAATCCCTACGACCTTGAGGGCACTGCGGAGGCCATGCACAGCGCCCTGTCCATGACGCATCGTGAACGGCGCCGTCGGTGGACGGCCCTGAATGAGGACGTTCAGACAAATACCGCCAGGGCCTGGGCCGACAACTTCCTTGCGGACCTTACTGCGGGCCGAAACACGTACGTGCCCCAGTCCGCAATATAATGTCGGGCACAGTCAGGAAACTGTTACGATGCGAACCCTAATTGTTTCGGACATACACTCGAACATCGTCGCGTTTGACGCCGTGTTACGCGACGCAAATGCGCGCGGCCCGGTAGACAACATTTGGTCGCTGGGGGATATGGTCGGATACGGCCCGCATCCCAATGAGTGCCTTGACACGCTGCGCGGCTTTGACCACGTAAGCGTTGCTGGCAATCATGACCTTGGGGCTATCGGCGCCATTTATCTGGGCACATTCAATGAAGAGGCGGCCCTTGCCTGCGAATGGAACGGCGCACAACTGACGGCAGAGAATCGCGCCTATCTGGAAGACCTGCCGAGGGTAGTGAAGCAAGGTGAATTCACCTTGGCCCACGGCTCGCTCCGGGACCCTGTCTGGGAATACCTCATACATGAGGAAGCGGCGCGCGCGTCATTTGATCTGCTGGAGACGCCATTCCTGCTGGTAGGCCACTCCCACCTGCCCCTGATTTTTGAAGAGATAATCGCGGGGCCAAACTCCCCGAGCCGTGTTCATGCCATGGGCCGCCTCAACCACGGTTCCCTAATCCACCTGCCCAAAGATCTTCGCCTCATCATCAACCCCGGCAGCGTGGGGCAGCCCCGTGACAGAGACCATCGCGCCGCCTACGTCATGCTTGATACGGACGCTCGAACGCTCACACAGTTCCGTGTCGAATACGATATGGAAACCGCCCAAAAACATTTCGCAGACGCCGGTCTCCCTCCCAGCCTGGCCGAGCGTCTCGCATACGGTCTCTAGGGCGCGCCGGCGTGAGGCAGACGGCTGTCAATTTCTTCTCCACCGATGCCCTGACGCTTGAAGGAATCATCGCCGAGCCGTCCGGGGAGGAGATTCCCGAGAGTGGCGGTGATCTCCCCGGTGTCGTCTTCTTTTCCCCGGAGCCGCACCTGGGCGGCACCATGCTCAGTCCCGTTGTCGAGGCACTGACGAGAGAAGTTACTCCCCGCGGCTTTGTCTCATTTCGATTCAACTACCGCGGCGTAGGAGAATCCCAGGGCGAGAACGCCTTGGGAGAGGGACAGGTCTCAGATGCGCTCGCCGCTGTCGACATGCTGAGGGAATGGCCGGGCGTCGATGAACACCGCCTTGGCATCGTCGGCTATTCGTATGGCGCTAGCATCGCCCTCCGTGCCTCAGCTCAACAACCTGAAGGCGTACGAGCCGTCGTTGCCGTTTCCCCCATCCTCGACATCCCCCTCATTGGCATCCCTACTGAGGGCGACATGGTAAACGTGAAAGTGCCCGTGCGGTTCCTCATCGGCGGCAATGACGGACTCACAACACCGGAGAAACTGGGCGCTTGGGTTGATGGAATTGGACGCGAAGATGTAACCGCCATGGCGCTCGAAGGCGCGGACCGGGCATGGCAGACCAGCCGCCCCGCGCTCGCCGCCGCCACCGCCGAATTCCTGGATGCGACAATGTCTCTCCGTTGACACGGAACGCCGCCGTACCTACGATTCTCACTTGAGACGTTTGTGACACAAGAGCCCGGACAAGTAAGGAGAAAAACTAGATGGCGACGTACGTGTTGCTCAGTTCGCTGACAGATGAGGGACGCAAGACCGTTAAGCATCGCCCGGAGCGCATCCAGGAAGTAAATCGCGAGATCGAATCGTGGGGCGCGAAGGTCACCGCCCAATACGCTGTGCTCGGCAACTATGACTTCGTCAACATTGTTGAGGCTCCTGACAACGAGACAATTGCCCGGGTCTCCCTGGAACTGGGCGCGCGCGGCACCATCCAGATCGTTTCGCTGCCCGCTTTCCCCATCGAGCAATTCATCTCACAACTAGCAAAATCCCGCGACAACTAGGGCCCCCGTCATTCCCGCCTGCGTGGGAATCTGACACCGCATTAAGCTGGCCAACAGCCCTTAGAGTCGGCGCAATTTGCCTGTCATTCTGAGCGCAGCGAAGAATCTAAAGACGTCCTTAGGGCACTACGTTCCTAACGTAGGACACGTAGTCGAAAAACCGACGCGGCGCAAACCCGAATGCCTGCTCAACCGAATCGAGCGCCGTTACGTTGTCCTCTCGCAGTTGGCTTAGCTCCGCCGCAGTAATCGGCGGATCCTTCAACACGCGCCCCATTAGCGCCGCCCCGAACTGTAGGACGAATCGCGGCATAGGCAGGCTGTAGACACGCTTGATTCCCAATTCCGCCGCAAACGCCCGTGCAATATCCACGAGTGCGATATGCTCCGGCCCCCCGATCTCATACGTCTGTCCCGCCCGCTCCGGCTCCGTCACGCACAGCGTCAGCGCCGCCGCGAGATCGCTCACATACATCGGCTGCAGTTTCGTCCGTCCCCCGTCCGGGAACGGTAGCAACGCAATGGGTCCCGTCCGCAGCAGCTTGACCGTCCGCCGCGAAACGGCATCCGATACTCCCAGCACCAGCGACGGCTTAACTACAGTCCAGTCCAGCCCGCTTTCCGTCACCGCCGACTCCGCCTGCCAACGCGACCTCCCATATGGCATCTCCGGATCATCGGACGCTCCAAGAATGCCCATATAGATCAGCCGACTTGTTCCCACATCCTTCATGGCGTCGATGAGCGACTGCGTCGTGCCCACGTTGGTATCGCCGTAGGAACGCCCCTCCGTCTCGCGGATAATCCCGACCGCGTGAACGACGGCATCCACCCCGGAAACAGCCTCCCGCACAGCCCCCCAATCGCGTGCATCCCCCTCGATAACCTCAACCGACTCCCGCAGGAACGCCTCGCCCCGATCGGCGCGATCCCGCGCGGCCACCACATCATCTCTGGATAACTTGCCGATGCTCGACAGCGCTTCAACAGCCTCGAATGCAACCGCCAGGGATCGCCGAGCGTCGCCAAAAACCCGCTCGGGCGAGCGTGATAGAACACGAATCGGCCCGTGCCCCGCCACCGCGAGCGTTGCCACAAGGTGCCGCCCCACGAATCCCGACCCACCCAGAACCGTCACCCGCATCTGACATTTCTCCCTACAACACTGATCCCACCCCAGTCTACCTGCGCCACTCCACCATTCCCTCCTCCACCCCTCCTTCCGGCGCAGAGTGCATGCCATTCCGAGAGCGTCCCCTCCTGTCATTCTGAGCGTAGCGAAGAATCTAAAGACCCTTTGCGCCAACCAACGTCGTAGCGCAGCTACCTTGCCGCCTGTATTCGCCGAATGCTATTCTCGCCGCGTGCGTCTCACAACTTGTGGACACACAGGAACAGGGGATAAACGGGGAGGGTGCCTACTATGGCCAACTATGAAAACGTCCTGTATGAAAAGCAGCGTAAAGGCGTCCTGATAACGCTAAACAGGCCGGAGCGACTGAACGCCATCAGCCCCGACCTTGAGCGCGAGCTGCACGAAGCGCTTGATGAGGCCGAGGCGGATCCCGAGGTTCGTGCCATCGTCCTAACTGGGGCGGGCAGGGCATTCTCCTCCGGCTATGACATCTCCGGCGAGGCCGAGTTCGAGTGGCCCTACGCGCTGCCCAAGAACACAAGCGTCGCTGCGCATCTCGACCACTGGCGCACGTCGGACCGCCTGAACATGCGCCGGTTCCTGCATATGTGGGAGCTGACCAAGCCGGTTATCGCGGCAGTCAACGGCTGGTGCATGGGCGGCGGCTCCTGGTACGCCAACGCCGCGCACATGACCCTCGCCGCCGACAACGCCGTCTTTGCCCAGCCGGAAGTGCGCCACATGGACAACACCAGCTTCTTCTGGGTGCTCAACGCCGGCTACAAGAACGCCCTCCGCTACGCGCTGACAGGCGACCACATCGACGCCGAGGAGGCGCTCCGCATCGGCATCATCAACACAATCGTGCCCGCTGACGACCTGATTGATGAAGCCTTCAAGATCGTTGAACGCATCGCGCTCGTCTCTCCCGAGACCGTCAAGATCAACCTCTACGTCGCCACCATGGGCCTCGAGATGATGGGCCTGCACAACGCCCTGAACCTGAATGCTGAACTCTCCGCCCACGCCCACTCCTCTGTAAGTGAGGAAGGCAGGCGTCCGTTTGTTGAGGCACAGGAGAAGGGCGGCCTCCGCGGATACCTCGAAGCCCGCGACGGCCCATTCCAGCCGGAACCCTTCGGCCCCCGCTCCCGCCCACGAGACTAAACCGCCACAAAACCTGGAAGGAGAACCAACAACAGTGCCCAACTACGAATACGTCCTCTACGAGAAGCAGCGCAAAGGCGCGCTTATAACGCTGAACCGCCCGGAGGCGCTCAACGCAATCAGCCCCCAGATGGAGGATGAACTCCACTTGGCCCTCGATGAAGCCGAGGCGGATCCCGAGGTTCGCGCCATCGTCCTGACTGGAGCGGGCAGGGCATTCTCTGCCGGCTACGACCTCGGAGCGCCCGATGCCCCGATGCGCGAGTTTGTCTGGCCGTATGGCGTCGCGCCGGGCCAGAGTGTCGCCGAACTGCTGGATTCATGGCGCAAGAACGACGGCGACGGCGTACGTAAACTCCTCCACATGTGGGAACTAACCAAGCCGGTCATCGGCGCGATCAACGGCTGGTGCATGGGCGGCGCGTCCTGGTACGCCACCGCCACTCACATGACCCTCGCCTCGGATCAGGCCGTCTTTGGCCAGCCGGAAGTGCGCCACATCTCCAATACCAGCTTCTTCTGGGTGCTGTCCGCAGGCTACAAGAACGCCCTGCGCTACAGCCTCACCGGCGACCACATCGACGCCGAGGAGGCTCTGCGAATCGGCATCGTCAACAAGATTGTCCCCCACGACGACCTGCTCGATGAGGCATTCCAGCTTGTAGAGCGCATCGCGCTGGTCTCACCGGAGACCGTCAAGATCAATCTCTACGTCGCGACCATGGGCCTTGAAATGATGGGACTCGCCAACGCCCTCAAGCTCAACGGCGAACTGTCCGCGTTGGCCCATTCATCCAGCCGTGAGGACTACCGCAAGGCCATGTTCGACGGCTTGGAGCAGGGCGGCCTCCGCTCATTCCTCACCGTGAGGGACGGCCCATTCCAACCGGAACCCTTCGGCCCCCGCTCAAAGGTAAGAGACTAATCCCCCCGTCATTCCCGCGAAGGCGGGAATCCAGAAAGCAGAAAGAAACCAACCGAGACCCACAGCAGACAACAGAGTAGACAAGGAAAGGAAACAGAAATGGGCGACTACGAAAACATCCTGTATGACAAGCAGCGCAAGGGCGTGCTTATCACACTCAACCGACCTGAGGCGCTAAACGCCCTCAGCCGCGACCTCGAAGACGAACTGCACGTCGCGCTTGATGAAGCAGAGGCCGATCCTGAGGTTCGATACATCATCCTGACCGGCGCCGGCAGGGCATTCTCCGCCGGCTATGACATCGCCGGTGGCCGCGCCCCAACCGTTTGGCCCTATGGCCTGCCGGAGGGCACAAGTGTTGCCGAGATGCTGGACGGCTGGCGCACGCGTGACAAGCCGGACCGCTTTATGCACATGTGGGAGCTCACCAAGCCCATCATCGCCGCCGTGAACGGTTGGTGCATGGGCGGCGGCTCCTGGTACGCCCTGTTCTCGCACATGACGTACGCTTCCGAGGCCGCAGTCTTCTCGCAGCCTGAGGTCCGCATGATTTCCAACACCAGCTTCATCTGGACCCTCAACGCAGGCTACAAGCACGCGCTCCGCTACGGACTCACGGGCGACCACATCGACGCCGAAGAGGCCCTCCGCATCGGCATTGTCAACCAGGTGCTTCCTGCTGACGACCTGCTTGAAGAGTGCTTCAAGGTCGGCGAGCGCATCGCTCTAGTCTCCCCGGAGACCGTCAAGATCAACCTGTACGTCGCGACCATGGGCCTTGAGATGATGGGCCTGCGCAACGCCCTGATCCTGAACGGCGAGCTGTCCGCTCTTGCCCACTCTTCCCGCCGTGAGGACGTGCTGCGACCGCTCGAGGAGGCTCGGGAAGAGGGTGGCATGCGTGGCTTCCTCCAGCAGCGCGACGGCCCCTTCCAGCCGGAACCCTTCGGCCCCCGCTCCGCCAAAGCCCGCGGCGAGTAGCCCCCACGGCAACCAACGCCGAAGCAGTAATCAGAGTAGGGGCGGCCAACCGGCCGCCCCTACTGTTACCTGGAAAATCATGAACCTCAAAATAGACCCCCAAACCACCGCCCTCATCGTCGTCGATATGCAAAATGACTTCTGCCACGCGGACGGCTTCTACGCCCGTGCAGCGGACCGCGTCGAGCCCCTCGGCCTCGATCCACAACTGGTAACCGACGGCATCCCGCCCATGGCGTCTCTTCTGGAAGCCGCCCGCGCCGCCGGACTCTTTATCGTCCACACCCGCATCGAGCGCGACGACTCGCCCGATGCCGTCCATCTCATCCATCAGGTCGTAGCCCAGACCTTCGGCGCAGTGGCCGATGCCCCCGGCGGCCCAGCCCTCATGCCCGGCACGTGGGGTGCAGATATCCACGATGCACTGGCCCCTCAACCCGATGAGTACGTCGTCACAAAGCGCAGCTTCTCCGCCTTCTTCGGCACCGATCTCGATACTGCCCTGCGCCGCCGCGGCATCCGCACCGTCATCCTCGCCGGAACGATCACCTACGCCTGCGTCCTCCACACCGCCTTCGACGCCAACGTCCGTGATCTTGACGTCATCGTCGCCTCAGACGGCACCGCATCATGGGCGCCCGACCTCCAGGCCCCAACCCTCCGCATCGTCGACCTCATCCTCGGCGGCACCGCCGCCACCGGCGAAATCATAGAGGCACTCGCCCTCGCCACCCGCCAGGGATAGCCCCGCATATCGTTCCGCGCCCTCCCCTCATTCGGGCGAAAGCCGGAATCCATCCACCCACACCCTTTGCTACCATGTAGCGAAGCCCTAAATCGAAAGCGAGAATACCAATGGCCACATATGACACCGTCCTTTACGAAAAGCAGCGCAACGGCGTCCTGATCACCCTCAACCGGCCCGAAACCCTGAATGCCATCAGCCGCCAGCTTGAACATGATGTCTCTGAAGCGCTAACGGAAGCCGAGAGCGACCCCGAAGTCCGCGCCATCGTACTCACCGGTGCAGGTCGCGCCTTCTCCTCCGGCTACGACATCGGCGCCGGCCGCGGCGAAACCGTCTGGCCCTATGGCCTGCCTGAGAACACGAGCGTCGCCGCCGTCCTCGATGACTGGCGCGACCGCTCGCGCGATGAGAGCGCAAAACTGCTCCAGATTTGGGAGCTCACCAAGCCCGTCATCGCCGCCGTCAACGGATGGTGCATGGGCGGCGGCTCATGGTACGCCCTCGCCTCCCACATGACCTACGCCGCAGAGGAAGCCGTTTTCGCCCAGCCTGAGATCCGCATGATCTCCAACACCAACTTCTTCTGGACCCTCAACGCCGGTTACAAGCACGCCCTGCGCTACGGCCTCACAGGCGACCACATTGATGCCCGGGAAGCCCTCCGCATCGGCCTTGTAAACGATGTCGTCCCCGGCGACGACCTGCTCGAGCACTGCTTCCGCGTCGTCGAGCGTATTGCCCTAGTCTCCCCGGAGACCGTCAAGATCAACCTCTACGTCGCCACGATGGGCCTTGAGATGATGGGACTCCGCAACGCCCTCGTCCTCAACGACGAGCTCTCCGCCCACGTCCAGAGCTCCCAGCGCGAGGACTTCAAGCGCTCAATGATGGAGGCCCAAAAGGAGGGCGGCCTACGTGCATTCCTCCAGCTCCGCGACGGCCCATTCCAGCCCGAACCCTTCGGCCCCCGCTCCCGCCCCCGCGAGTAATCTCCTACACGTACAATTGAATAACAAGCGGGGGTAGCTGCCCCTCCGTCATTCCCGCGCGGGCGGGAATCTGAGACGTGAGTCGCACGCTAAACTGGTTAACAGACCGAAACAAGCGGGGGTAGCGGCCCCTCCGTCATTCCCGCGCAGGTGGGAATCTGAGACGTGAATCGCACGCTAAACTGGTTAACAGACCGAAACAAGCGGGGGTAGCTCAGTGGTAGAGCTCCTGCCTTCCAAGCAGGTTGTCGCGGGTTCAATTCCCGTCCCCCGCTCCACACCCCCACCTATGAATTGATGACACGGCGCAAAGCGTCGTTTAAGCGCGTCTGCCAGCCCTTTCCACTCTCTCGGAAATGGGCAACGATGTCCGTGTCTAACCGCACGGTGACCTTTTCCTTCGTCGGGGCCTTCTGCTTGCCACGACGGCGAAGCGACCACTCTACGAGCTCCGGATCCACTTCTATGGCAGGGCGAGCGTTAGCCCAATCCTCCTCCGTCCATTCCGGAGCATCGGGGTCTTCAGCGATGTGCCGCTGGATCTCTGCCTCTTCTTCGTCTGTCGGGCTGATATGATCCGGCTTAAGCTTCGGCATACTCCCGTTCCTCTCTCGTGCTGGCTCTTCTCAGGCTTATGATGCGCCTGTTGTCACCTCGTTCGGTGTACACCACGTGGTGTAAGCGGCTTCCTAAGTATCCAATGGCGGCCCACCTCTCTTCCCCATGCCTGTCGCTGCCTTTGATGACTGCCGATTCCCACTCAAAGCCCTCTATATCCCCGAAACCGGGGCGGCCCGCCGTGATATTCGCTGCGCTCTTCAACGCATCCCACTCATACTCCACAACTATATGGTACAGACAATATAACTACTGTCCATTATTGAGGCGTGCAGGATGAGAGTTTGCTACTCGACGGTCACCGACTTCGCCAGATTCCGCGGCTGATCGATATCCGCCCCTCGCAGCAGCCCAATCTCATACGCCAGCATCTGCAGCGGCACGGTCGCCGCAATCGGTACCAGGTGTTCGGGCGTCTCCGGCACCGCAAGCGCCTCATCCACCTGCCTGCCAAGCTCGTCGTCCTCGTCCGAAAGCACCCCGATCACATGCCCCGCCCGCGCCTTGATCTCTGAGATATTGATCGCCATCCGATCTCGCAAACCGCCCTCAGTCGCCAGCGCAATCGTAGGCATGTGCTGATCGATGAGCGCGATGGGCCCATGCTTCATCTCGCCCCCCGCGCTCCCCTCCGCATGGATGTACGCGACTTCCTTCAACTTCAGCGCCCCCTCCAACGCGATGGGATAGAGCGGCCCCCGCCCCAGCAGGAGGCAGTTATCGTTGGCCGTCAGCCGCTCTGCTGCCGCCCGAATCGCATCCCCCCGCTCCAGCGACTCGCTCACAATCCCCGGCAGACGCTCCAGGTCCAGCAGATGTCGGCTCACCTCAGCCTCGTCCATCGCCCCGCGACCCGCCGCCGCGTCAATTGCCAACAAATAGAGGCAAACAATGGCTGATGTAAAACTCTTCGTCGCCGCGACCCCCACCTCCAGCCCGGACCGCATATCCATCGTCTCGCACGCGATACGCGCCGCCTCGCTGTCCAACGCATTCGTCACCGCCACGCAGTCCGCGCCCCGGCTCGATGCGTGCTCCAGCGCCGTCAGCGTGTCCAGCGTCTCACCCGACTGCGTGATCGCGATGAGAAGGTCGCCCTCCCCAATCCGCGCATCACGGTAACGCAGCTCGGACGCTACCTCCGCCTCAACTGGAACTCCCGCCAGCGTCTCGAAATAATGCCGACCCACCAGCGCCGCGTGATAGCTCGACCCGCACCCTGTCAGGATGATCCGACGCGCCGCCGCCAGCCGCTCGGACAGCCCCGGCCCGTAATCCGGCTCCAGCCGCCCAGACTCCAGGTCCACCCGACCCCGCAGCGCATCCGTCAGCGCCTGCGGCTGCTCCATGATCTCCTTCAGCATGAAATGCTTATACATCCCCTTCGCCGCCCGCAGCGGATCGCGAGCCACTTCCGTGAACTCCCGCGTCACCGGCGCGCCGTCAAGCGTGGAAACGTGTACCCCCTCCGGCCGCAGTACCGCTATCTCCCCGTTGTTCAGCGGCATCGCCTTGCGTGTCAGCGGCACAAGGGCAGGGAGGTCGCTCGCTGCGTACATCTCCCCGTCGCCCACGCCGATAACGAGCCCCCCCGCGTTCCCCGCCCGCACCGCGATCAACGTGTCCGGCTCCTGCGCGCACGCGACAAGAAACACCAGCGCCCCGTGCATATCGGGCAAAATCGACTTCACCGCATCGACGGGATCGAGCCCACGGTCGAGTGCCTCCTCGATCAGATGCGGCAGCACCTCCGTGTCCGTCTGCGACATGAACCGATGCCCGCGCGAAACGAGCTGTGCCGCGAGCGCGCTGTAATTCTCGACGATGCCGTTCTGCACGACGGCAACTCGCCCCGTGCAGTCCATGTGCGGATGAGCGTTGGCCAGAGAGGGCGCCCCGTGCGTCGCCCAACGTGTATGCCCCAGCCCCAGCGATCCTGAAACGAACGACCCCTCAAGATCGGCCCTCAGTGCATCCAGCTTCCCAACGGCCTTACTCGTACCGAATTCCCCCGAAGGCCCCAAGATGGCGATACCGGCGCTGTCATACCCCCGGTACTCAATGCGAGACAACCCATCAAGAACAATCGGCATAGCCTGCCCATGCCCCGTATACCCCATAATCCCGCACATATCCGCCCCCACTCATCCTGAGCCTGTCGAAGGACCTGAGCGCCCCGTCCGTTCGTGCAGAGCACCCTAACGTTGACCCTGAGCACCCCTCCGTTCATCCTGAGCCTGTCGAAGGGTCTCCCCAAATCATACCCCGCCCCGTCCGTTCACCCTGAGCCTGTCGAAGGGCCTCCCCCCAGTCACTCCAGTGAAAACGGGAATCCAGAATCCCCTCCCCCTTGATGGGGGAGGGCTAGGGTGGGGGTGACTGCACCCCGCTCACCCTGAACCCGCCGAAGTGCCACCCCCAACCCCCGTCATTCCCGTGAAAACGGGAATCCAGTGCGGCGCACCGCGCCGCCTCCCCATGTCATTCCGAGCGCAGCCGAGGAATCTAAAACCTCGATCCCTCCCCCAATCCCGCAACGCCTCCCCCCTCCGTCATTCCGGCGAAGGCCGGAATCCACGCGTGGCCCGGCAGGGCCACAACTCCTCGCGTGACTGCATCCGAAGTCGAGGAATCGCAGCCAAGTAGCCAAAGCCAAAATGCGATAATACGAACAAATGACCAGCCCTCCGCCAATCAAGGAGCCAGATGTGACCGACGAGATGGTCCAGACCGAACAGGAACAACCACTGCCTTGGATGAAGACATCTGAAGCAGAAATAGATCCAGACAACATTTGGGAGCATGACGCGCTGAGTCGCGAGGGAATGGCGCGGAATCTGACCAACATACTTGCCGATCCTAGGGGCCTTTCCACCATGAGTATTCACGGAGGTTGGGGCACCGGCAAAACATTCTTCCTCACGAGGTTACGTTGGCAACTCAAGGAGGAAGGATTTGAGGCCATCTACTTCAACGCATGGGAAGACGACTTCTTGCACGACCCTTTGCTCGCCATCCTAGGTCAGCTAACGCAAGAACTTAAGGGCAACCGCTACAGCAGGCTCACAAAGAGCGCGCTCAATGCAGGTTCCAAACTGGTTCGTCAACTACCTATTGTCGCTGCGAAGCAGGTCACCAGCTTTGATCTTGGTGAAGCTCTCAAGAGTCGGGAATCGTTGGCCGACACGTATAGAGACTTGATAAAGACGAAGATCGAGCTAAGGAGAAAACTCAACACATTGGCCGCTCGAGTAACGGATGCCCAAGAAGGTCGGCCACTTGTCTTCATCATCGATGAGCTAGACCGGTGTCGCCCAACCTTCGCTATCGAACTCATGGAGCGAGTCAAGCACATCTTTGATGTCCCAAGTCTGCTGTTCATGTTTGGAATCAATCGTGATGAGATGGAGAAGTCTCTACAGTCGGTGTACGGCAACATAGACACGGACACCTACCTACGACGTTTCTTCGACCTCGAGTTGAACATACCGCCGCCTGACATCAAGGTCTTCACCGAAAGACTCCTCACTGAATACGGGCTGCCACAGTACTTTGGAAATTTCTTCACCTTAGGGCAACGTCTTCCGAACGAACAATTCGGGGTGATTGAGTATTTTCTCCCCCTTCTGCTTGATCGCTTGCGAATAGAGCTTCGGGACGCACAATACTGCGTTCGCTTATTGGCGGTATTAGCTCGCTCGCAAGAACCCAACGAATTACTCATGCCGGTGGTGGTTGCTGGACTGGCTGCTCTCAGGATTGCTGACCGGAGGTTGTATCTGGACTATGTAAGAGGTGAAGTGAGAACTCCAGAAGTAATCGATTGGCTTGATCAGCACGGTACTCAGCAATCGTTCATAGGGGAGGATCTTCGACAATGGAACTATGCCTTGTCAGTCATTGAAGGCACCTTTTACCGTTCGGACCTTGCACGTAGAGCAGTACCAGATCTCGAAGCAAGACTCTTAGATGAACTGAAAGCACTGTGTGAAGGACAAGATGTCAAGGAACTGACTCTCGTTTCACGGAGACTCGCCCGTCTTGGGCGGAGTGAAGCCGAAGTGGTTCTTCAGATGACCACATATCGTCCGTTCCAAAGCGAAGGGGACGCGGTGCGAAGGGTAGCGAGCATGCTCGATCTGAGTGCGCAGCTCACAAAAGAGTAGCGAAGGAGCAATTACTCACCACCCCCAGCCGGAACGCGGCATCCCAACTCCATATCCTAATCAATCCTGATCGCGAACCTGAGCCGTAGCGCAGCTACCCCGTCTATCATTGACGAGGGGCTCTTGTGTCTGGATCGTCCGCTCTAATCCTCGGCATCATCCAGGGAATCACTGAGTGGATTCCCGTCAGTTCGCAGGGCATCGTCGCCCTCGTCTCGACGTGGATCAGTGACGCCGGGCCCTCGGACGCCATCGCCATCGCCCTATGGCTCCACGTCGGCACCGCCCTCTCCGCAGCCGTCGCGATGAGAGGAGAAATCACATCGATAATCCGTGAGGTAGTCACCGCACCTATTCACCCTGAGCCCCCCTCCGGTCACACCGAGCGCTCCCCCGTACACCCAGAGCGCCCCCCCGGTCACCCTGAGCGCAGTCGAAGGGTCGCCCCCATCCGATTCCTCGCCCTCAGCACACTCGTCACCGCGATAGTCGGCGTGCCGCTCTACCTCATCCTCGGCGAGATCGCGAACCTCTTGGGCAGCGCCGCCATGCTGCTAATCGGCCTCGCCATGATCGCGACGGCATTCACCATCCGATGCGGATTATGGGAGGGCGAACGGGGCAGGACCGATGTCACCCGCAGGGACGCGATAATCGCCGGTGTCGCGCAAGCGCTTGCTGTCATACCCGGCCTCAGCCGCACAGGGCTGACCGTCGCCGTCCTGCTCGCGCGGGACTGCAGTCACCGCGAGGCCGTCGTTCTCAGCGTCCTCATGGGCATCCCTGCGAGTCTTGGAGCGGGCCTACTCGCCGTCAGCACGTCCGACACGATCGACGGCTGGCCCGCCGTCGTGGCCCTGATGACCGCGGCAATCGTCGGAACCGTGACTATCCGCGCCATCCTCGCATGGGCAACCCGAGTCAGCCTCTCCCGATTCGTAGCCGCCGCCGGAATCGCCATCGCCCTCGGCGCCCTAATCGGCCTCCTCGCCTAACCCCTACGTCATTCCGAGCGCAGCCGAGGAATCTAAGAACTCAATTGCGCCAACCAATCCCCGTAGTGCCCCCCACCGTCATTCCCGCGCAGGCGGGAATCCAGAATCCCCCCGTTCACCCGGAGCCTATCGAAGGGTGACCCCCC
>JAPOOK010000032.1 GCA_026713485.1 Chloroflexota bacterium
AATGGTCAACGATTCCGGCTACTACGGAATCCAATTCCACCCGGAAGTCGTGCATACGCCCAACGGCAAACAGCTGCTGGAGAACTTCCTGTTAAGGGTCTGCAGGTGCGAGCCGACGTGGACCGCGGCCAACTTCGTCGAGGCAACGGTGGCCCAGATCCGTGAGCAGGTGGGTGATGGCCACGCAATCTGCGCCCTGTCCGGCGGGGTCGATTCGGCTGTAGCCGCCGCCCTCGTCCACCGCGCCATCGGAGACCGCCTCACCTGCATCTTCGTCAACAACGGCCTGCTCCGTAAGGATGAGCCGGAGCGCCTCCGCGAGACGTTCGAGCGCAATCTCCACATGAATCTCATCGTCAGCGAGTCGACGGACAGGTTCCTTGACCGCCTTGAGGGCATCACCGACCCCGAAACCAAGCGCAAGACCATCGGTGAAGAATTCATATGGGTGTTCGAAGAGGAGGCGGGCAAGCTCGGCGAAGTCGATTTCCTCGTGCAGGGCACCACCTACCCCGATGTCATCGAAAGCCTGACTGCGGACAACACCGCCTCAGCCGTCATCAAGACACACCACAACGTCGGCGGCCTGCCAGAGGAGATGCGCCTGGAACTCGTTGAGCCGCTGCGCTACCTCTTTAAGGACGAGGTCCGTGCCGTCGGATCTGAACTCGGCCTGCCGGATGAGATCGTCTGGCGGCAGCCGTTCCCCGGCCCCGGCTTGGCCATCCGCATCCTCGGCGAGATAACGCGCGAAGGACTACATACTCTCCGCGAGGCCGACGCCATCGTCAACGAGGAAATCCGAAACGCCAACCTGACACGCGAGCTATGGCAGTCATTCGCAGTCCTCACCGCGTCCCGCACCGTTGGTGTGCAGGGCGACTTCCGCACGTATGGAAACGTCATCGCCATCCGCGCCGTCACCTCAGAAGACGCCATGACCGCCGATTGGGCGCGACTGCCCTACGACCTCTTGGCGCGCATCTCATCGCGCATTGCCAACGAGGCCCCAAACGTCAACCGCGTCGTCTACGACATCACCAGCAAACCCCCGGGAACGATAGAGTGGGAATAACCACCCCACCTCCACCCGGTAACCCCCCATGCTGAAAAACATCCTCCTCCGCCTCACCCTCATGGTGCTTGCTGCCGTGTTCATCGTCACAGGCATCGTCTCCGCCCTCTTCCCGCGCCCCATCATCGAACTCCTCGACCTTGAACAGGTGAACGTCATCCTGCTGGGCCTGTTGGGCGTCATGCTCGCCCTGCTCGGCGTCGGCGCATTCCTCGCGAACCGCGATCCGATACGACACATCCTCTGGCTGCGGCTCACCATCGGGTTCCTGTTTGGCATCGCCGCCTATGCCGGGCTGGTGTACTGGGGCGGCGGCATCTCCGGTGACACCGCGATAGTGCTGGCTGTCATCGGCATCGTCCCCGGGGTGTTCCTGCTCATCCTCTTCCCGCGCTCCCCGCGTCTCGTCTCCACCCGCGTCCGGTCCCCCGACGGCGTGCTATTCACGGATGCGGACGACGGCGGCCTCTTCGTCCGTCAGAGCGGCGGCACGTTCAACCCGTATGTCATCCGCCTCCCCCGCGAGCCCGCCATGCCTGACACCCATCACCGCCTCCATCCCAGCCCCGTCACCAACCCCACCCGCGTCATGGTCGTCGGCGGCGGCGCGCGTGAACACACCTTTGCCGTAAAGCTCCGTCAGAGCGCCGGACTTGAGGAGCTTTACATGGCCCCCGGCAACGGCGGCACGGCATCGATCGCAGAGAACCTGCCCATCTCCGCCACCGATGTTGATGCCATCGTGCAGGCGGCGCAGGAACGAAACGTTGAACTTGTCATCATCGGCCCTGAGGCCCCGCTCGCTGCCGGTCTCGGCGATGCAGTGCGCGAGGCTGGCATCCTCTGCCTTGGTCCCACGCAAGAAGCAGCCCGACTCGAGTGGAGCAAGTCCTTCGCCAAGCAGGTCATGGACAACGCCGGAGTCCCCACCGCCGCATGGTCGCAATTCGACGACTACTCGCAGGCGGCTGAATACGTTCGCGCCCACCCCGCCCCACACGTTATCAAGGTGGACGGCCTCGCTGCGGGAAAGGGCGTCGCCGTCTGCGAGACCGAACAGGACTCACTGACCTTCCTCCACCACGTGATGCGGCTTCGCGACTTCGGCGAGGCGGGCGACCAGGTGATCATCGAGGAGGCGCTGGCAGGCGTCGAACTCTCCGTCTTTGCGTTCTGCGACGGCGAGCAGATGGTCCTCGTTCCCCCCGCCTGCGACTACAAGCGCATATTTGACAACGACGAAGGCCCCAACACAGGCGGCATGGGATCGTACAGCCCGCCGGAATTCGTCACGGACAAACTCATGGCGGACATCCGAGACACCATCCTCCGCCCCGTCCTTCGCCGCATGGTTGAGATCGGCGCGCCCTACAGCGGCATCCTCTACGCCGGCCTCATGATGACTAACGACGGCCCCAAGGTGATAGAGTTCAACGCCCGCATGGGTGACCCGGAGGCGCAGGTTGTCCTCCCCCGCATCACCTCTGATTTCCTCCAACTCGCAGCGGCCACCGCCGCTGGCAAACTCGAAGACGTCCACCTGGAGTGGACCCCCCAACCCGCCGTCGGCGTCGTCCTCGCTTCCGAGGGTTACCCCGGCGACTACGCCACCGGCCTTGAAATCACCGGACTCCACCCCCTGGACTACGATGTCACCGCATTCCACGCCGGCACCCGCCTCGATCCTGAACCCACGTCCACTCACCCTGAGCCCACACCCGTCCCCTCTGATCCCACCTCCGCTCACCCTGAGCCCACCCCCGTTCGCCCTGAGCCTGTCGAAGGGCCATCCTCCCAGAAACTCCTCACGGCCGCTGGCCGCGTCCTCACCGTCACAGCCCTCGGTGACACCATGGAGCAGGCCCGAGACAGAGCCTACACAAACGCCGCCCGCGTCCAATTCCAGGGCGCCCACTACCGCAAAGACATCGCCCTCCGCGCCGTCAAATCTCCCACACAAATGCCATAATCTCTATGTAGGCGCCACGCCGAAGGGGGTATTACGTATGGCCGCTATTGTTGGAATTGTCATGGGAAGCCGCTCCGACGAGGAGCTTGTCCAGCAAACCCAAAAAGTCCTTGAGGATCTCGGCATCGAGTACGAGACCAACGTCCTCTCCGCCCACCGCACGCCGGACAAGACGGCGGAATACGCCCGCACCGCCCAGGAGCGGGGCATCGATGTCCTTATCGGCGTCGCAGGCGCAGCCGCCCACCTACCCGGTGTCATGTCCGCCTACACCACCCTGCCCGTCATCGGCGTCCCCGCCACCGGCAGCGCCCTCAACGGCCTCGACGCTCTCTACGCAATTGTTCAGATGCCCCCCGGCGTCCCCGTCGCGTCCGTCGCCGTCGGCTCCATGGGCGCGCGCAACGCCGCCTACCTTGCCGCGTCCATCCTCGCCCTCAAACACCCCCACGTCCGCGAAAGCTACACCGCATTCCGGCAGAAGCAGTCGCAGGGCTAACGGAACGAGAGCCACACCATCGCGAGGATGACGACATGATCGACCGCTACGCCCGCGAGGCCATGAAGGCCGTCTGGCAGGACCAATTCAAGTTCGAAACGTGGCTTGAAGTTGAGCTTGCCGTCTGCAAGGCGTGGGCCGAGCACGGTGAGATTCCCCCCGAGGACATCCCCCTACTCGAACGCGCCACCTTTGACATGCCCCACTGGGAAGAGGCCTTTAAGACGACCCGCCACGATGTGACCGCGTTCCTGTCCTCTATCTCCCGCGACCTCGGCTCGGAGAGCCGCCACATCCACAAGGGCCTCACGTCCAACGACGTGTGGGACACGGCCACTGCCCTCCAGCTTCGCGCCGCGTCCAACATCCTGCTTGAGGACATCGACAAGCTCGAAGAGGCGATCACTCGCCGCGCCGTCGAGCATAAGGACACCCTGATGATGGGTCGCACGCACGGCGTCCACGCCGAGCCGACAACGCTCGGCCTCAAGCTCGCCCTCTGGGTGGAGGAGACGCGGCGCATGAGACAGCGGCTTGAGCAAGCCGCCCGAGGCGTTAGCGTAGGAAAATTTTCCGGCGCGGTCGGCACTCACGCCACCCTGCCGCCGGAGGTTGAAGAGACCGCCTGCCGGTTCCTCGGATTGGAAGTTGAAAATATCTCCAGCCAGATCGTGCCGCGCGACCGTCACGCCGAGTTCGTCACAGCCATCGCCCTCTGCGCTGCCTCCTTAGAGAAATTTGCCACCGAGATCCGCAGCCTCCAACGCACCGAAGTGCTTGAGTTGGAAGAACCTTTCCACGCCGGCCAGACCGGCTCGTCAGCCATGCCTCACAAGCGCAACCCCGAACTGTCCGAGCGCATCTGTGGCCTCGCTCGCCTCATCCGCGGCCACGCCGTGACCGCCCTCGAAAACGTCGCCCTCTGGCATGAGCGGGACATCTCCCACTCCTCCGCCGAGCGCATCATCCTGCCCGACGCCACCATGGCCCTCGACTATATCCTCGATGTCGCTACCTATGTGATCGGCGGAATGCGCGTATACGAGGACAACATGATGACCAACGTGGAAAAGACCCGTGGCCTCGTCTTCTCCCAGCGCGTTATGCTTTCCCTCATCGACAAGGGCCTCACCCGCGACGAAGCCTACAAGATCACCCAAACTGCCTCGATGGAAAGTTGGAACACCGGCCAGGACTTCCGCGACCTCCTCCGCCAAAACGATGCCGTCGCCCAACACCTCCCCCCCGAAGAACTCGAATCCCTCTTCGACTACACCTACTACACCCGCTACGTCGATGACTCCTTCAAGAGGATCGGGCTGGCATAGCTCGCAAACGCCATGACCGGTCGAGACGATTCGGAGCGCCCCACCCGAGGCGAAAAGCGCCAGGACAAACGACGCCGCGCCCGCAAGATGGGCGTCAGTGGCAAGAGCTACGTCAACGCCGTCCGCAACGCCATGCTCAAACGTAAAGCCGACATAGAACTCCGCGACCGCGAGGCTAAATCTTAGTAGATTAACTTATCAGTAGGCGGCGTTCCTAAACGTAGCAATTGCCGTAGCAGATATATAACTACATTCCTATTCTCAATACGCAAAACAAACAAAGGGGCCGCAGCCTTTCGGCTGCGGCCCCTACCCTGTTCAGGGTTGATTCGCCGGACTACACCCGGTGGCACGCCACCCAGTGGTCCCCGCCCATCTCGCGGAACTCCGGATCCTCCTCGGTGCACACATCGATGGCGATGGGGCAGCGAGTATGGAAACGGCAACCGGAGGGCGGGCGGATCGGACTCGGCACGTCGCCCGTCAGCACGATGCGCTCACGCTGACGCTCAACGATCGGGTCCGGAATCGGCACGGCGGAGAGAAGCGCCCGCGTATATGGGTGAAGCGGGTTCTCATACAACTCCTCGCGCGTCGCGATCTCAACAATCTTGCCCAGGTACATCACCGCCACGCGGTCGCTGATGTGCCGGACGACGGAGAGGTCGTGCGCGATGAAGATGTACGTAAGGTCGAACTGCTCCTGCAACTCCTCCAGCAGGTTAATCACCTGCGCCTGGATGGACACGTCAAGCGCGGACACTGGCTCATCGCAGATGATCAGGCTCGGCCGGACCGCCAAGGCACGGGCGACGCTGATGCGCTGTCGCTGGCCGCCGGAGAACTCGTGTGGATACCGGTCCCGCATGTACGGGTTCAGTCCAACAACCCGCAGCAGCTCCTCCACCTGGTCCACATAGTCGCCTCGACTGCTCGACATGTTATGGATGCGGATTGGCTCGCCGATGATGGAACCGGCCGTCATCCGTGGATTCAGGGAGCTGTACGGGTCCTGGAAAATCATCTGCAGGCGGCGGCGCATGCGGCGCATTCGGCCCGGGCTCAACTTGGCTAGGTCCACCCCCTCAAACATGATCTCGCCCTCGGTGATCTTGTAGACCTGCATGATGCTGCGTCCGACGGTCGTCTTGCCACAGCCGGACTCGCCCACAACACCCAGCGTCTCGCCCTTCCGGACAAAGAAGCTGATGTCATCGACGGCCTTCACGTCCGCCACATGCCGCGGGATGATTCCCCGGGAGTTGACCGGGAAATACATCTTCAGATTGTTGACTTCAAGAAGGTACTCACCGGTGTACTGTTCAGTTCCGTGCCCGGTGACTTCTACGTCTGTCTGCGTCATTAGTTGTCGCTCCCTGCTTTCGCGGCGGACACCTGCGTCACGTCCACCCAGCATGCCTTATGTTGGTCCGTCGTTCCATCCACCAGTTCAAACGGTGGGTACTCTTCCGCGCACCGATCGATGGCGAACGGGCACCGTGGGCGGAAAGAGCATCCGCCCGGAAGATTCATTAGATCGGGGGGCATCCCCTCAATCGGATCAAGCTTGGCCTTGCGCGGTTCATCGAGCCGCGGAACCGAAGACAACAGCCCGATCGTATACGGATGCCGGGGGTTCTTGAAAATCGTTTCAGCCGGACCGGACTCGACGATCTTTCCGGCGTACATCACATTGATCCAGTGCGCGTAGCGCGCCACCACGCCAAGGTTGTGCGTGATGATGATGACGGCCGTGTTCAACTCCTCGTTCAGCCGCTGCATCAACTCCAAGATCTGCGCCTGAATCGTCACGTCCAGCGCCGTTGTGGGCTCATCCGCAATCAACAGTCGCGGCTCACAACTCAGGCCCATCGCGATCATCACGCGCTGCCGCATTCCGCCGCTGAACTGGTGAGGATAGTCATTCAGCCGATTGCGCCCGTCCGGGATACCCACCATATCCAGCAGGTCCCCTGCGCGATTCGAGGCTTGCTCCCGGCTCATATCCAAGTGCGTTTCCAAGGCCTCCGTCAACTGCCGGCCGATGGTGAGCACGGGATTGAGGGAAGTCATCGGCTCCTGGAAGATCATGGCGATCTTCGCGCCGCGCACCTCAAGAACACGCTCCTCGCTCATCTTGAGCATGTCCTCGCCGTCAAGAAGCGCCTCCCCGGCCTCAATGCGACCGCCGGGAGGCGGAATCAACCTCATCACGGAAAGCGCGGTCACGCTCTTGCCGGAGCCGCTCTCGCCGACGACGCCGACGATCTCGCCTTCATGCACGTCATAGCTCACGCCATCGACGGCCTTGACGATGCCATCCGTCGTATAAAACCTCGTTACCAGGTCCTTGATCTCCAGAACCTTGGGCTGAGACGTCTCGGTTGCCACAGAGCCTCCTCGCTGCACTCCCCAAGGGCACGTATGCCCGCTGCTTTCAGTCCTATTCGGACAATCTATCTTGCCGCCACACCGGTCGGCTTCATTCTCGTGGGGAAGAGGAGACTCGAACTCCTACGCCTTTCGGCACATGATCCTAAATCATGCTCGTCTGCCAGTTCCGACACTTCCCCCATTTGTTCACCGAGTGACCCGCCCAGGATTCGAACCTGGAACCCGCTGATTAAGAGTCAGCTGCTCTGCCAGATTGAGCTAGCGGGCCGCAGTGAATATCTATTGTATGCGTGTTTCGGTCGGATGACGACAATACGCCCGGTTTCTTCTCCTCCCCCTTCGTCCATAAGAACGATGCCGTAGCGCCTCTAAGCGTTACGACAATGCGCGGACGGTAGCATACCCCCGATTCACCGTCAAGCAGCGAGCCTCCCATCCCTACCATTAAAGACCCCTCAAAAGACCCCTCCCGCCACCCTATTTCCCCTATCATTAACCCCAAGACCGCACCCACTGACACCGGCGGCAACATCCGCTAAACATTCGGGGAGTCTGACATGGCAAAGACAATCTACCTGGCCAACCCGTACGGTTTCTCTGAACAGCAACGCTCCCTCCTCCTTCCGCCGATCGTTGCCGCACTGGAAGAACTCGGCCTGGAAGTCTGGGAGCCCTTCGCACGCGGGAATGAGACCGACTTCTCCAAAGAAGGATGGGCCTATGAAGTGGGGCAAAAGAACTACAGCGATGTGGTTGAGAGCGACGCCATCTTCGCCATAGTCAACGGCGTCCCGCCGGATGAGGGCGTAATGATCGAACTGGGAGTGGCCATCGCGCTAAAGAAGCCCACCTTCCTGTTCCGGGACGACTTCCGCCGCGCCTCTGAGAGCGCACTCTACCCACTGAATTTGATGCTCTTCACTGGCCTGCCCGAAGAAGGCTGGCAGGACTACTACTACAAGTCAGTAAACGAAATCACCGCGCCGGACAAATCACTCGCCCGCTGGGCCTCCCAGCCCTCACAGTAATCACCCTCCGTTCACCCTGAGCCTGTCGAAGGGCCACCCCCCCTTTGCTATCATCAACTGGAACATCCGCAGGGCTCAGGGAAACAACACCACCACCATGAAAAAGACCGTCAGCGATATCGACGTCTCCGGCGCCCGATGCCTCGTTCGCGTCGACTTCAACGTCCCCTTTGAACCCGGCACCACCACAATCTCCGACGACTCCCGCATCCGCGCCGCCCTCCCCACCATCAACTACCTCCGTGAACGCGGCGCGCGCGTCATCCTTGCCACCCATGTCGGCCGTCCCAAGGGCATAGACGATGCGTTGCGTGTCGCTCCAATGGCCGCGCGACTTTCTGAGCTCATTGAATCCCCCGTCACCGTCGCCCCTGACTCCATCGGCGATGAGACCCAGCAGCTGGCCGCCGCCCTTGGCCCCGGTGACGTCCTCTTCCTGGAGAACACCAGGTTCCACCCCGAAGAGGAGAAGAATGACCCCGACCACTCCGCCGCTCTTGCAAGCCTCGCCGACATCTTTGTGAACGATGCCTTTGGGTCCGCCCACCGCGCCCACGCCTCAACGGAGGGCGTCGCGCATATCCTTCCCGCCGTTGCAGGATTCCTCCTCGATAAAGAGATCCGCATGTTGGGCAGCATCCTTGAGTCTCCGCGCCGGCCCCTCGCCACGCTCATGGGTGGCGCAAAGGTTGGTGACAAGATGGCCGTCATGGAGCGCCTCATCGAGACCTCGGACATGCTCCTCGTCGGCGGCGGCATGGCCGCAGCGTTCCTCGAAGCCCGGGGCCTGCGGACCGGCAAGAGCCTCCTCGAAGACGACGGCCCCCTGCTGGCCGCCCGTATCGAGAGCGCCGCCAAGGCCCGCGGCATCCAGCTGCTGATCCCGACCGATGTCGTTGTCGCTTCAGAACTCTCCGCCGAAGCCGAGGCGTCCGTCGTAAGCACCGACGCCATCCCCGCCGACAAAATGCTGCTGGACATCGGCCCCGCAACGCGCGACGCCTACACCCGCGCCCTCCGACTCTGCCAAACAATCCTCTGGAACGGCCCCATGGGCGTCTTCGAATTTCAACAATTCGCCGCCGGCACCCGAGCCATAGGCGAAACCCTAGCCCAACACGCCCACGGCAACAGCCCCGCCCCACATTCCGCCACCACCCGTCATTCCGGCGAAGGCCGGAATCCATCGCGTGGCCCGACAGGGCCACAACCCCCACGCGCGGGCGCTACCGTAATTGTCGGAGGCGGCTCGACCGCTGAGGCCGTCGATTCCCTCGGCCTCGCCGATGCCATGACCCACGTCTCCACCGGCGGAGGCGCAGCCCTCGAATTCCTCGAAGGCCGCGCCCTCCCAGGCATAGCCGCCCTCCAAAACACCACCTAACCTACGCCCACCCTGAGCCCGTCGAAGGACCCCGCTCACCCTGAGCCTGTCGAAGGGCGAGCCCCCTCCGTCATTCCCACCCCCGTCATTCCGAGCGCAGCCGAGGAATCTAAAGCCTCAATCGCGCCAACCAACCACCGTAACGCCACTCCCCTCATTCCGGCGAAAGCATGCCCCGTACCCCGATACGGGGCCCGAATCCAGCTGTCATCCCGAGCTACGTGAAGAAACTGCGTTACTATTGATGGAAGAGGGACAAGAGAAATGGCAACAGACCTACGCATCACGGCCCAGGTTCAACCTGGAGGCAAGATCGAGATTCAAAGCCCTGACCTGAAGGAGGGGCAGATGGTCGACATCGTCGTGCGGGCCGCTGAGGAGCCCCTTTCACAATCCGCACTGGAGATCTTGGCTAACGCTCCCGGCCATCGCGTCTTCAAAACCGCTGAGGAAGTGAAGGCGTACTTAGCGGAAGAGAAGGCCAACTGAAACTCTCCCCCCGTCATTCCGAGCGCAGCCGAGGAACCAAAAGCCTCACTGCATACCCCCCCGCTCACCCTGAGCCTGTCGAAGGGCGAACCCCACCCCACCCCCATGTCATTCCGAGCGCAGCCGAGGAATCTAAAGCCTCAATTGCACCAGCCAAACGCCCTTGTCCCATCCCCACCGTCATTCCGGCGCAGGCCGGAATCCACCGCATGGCCAGACAGGGCCACAACTTCCGTCCTCCAGCATCTGCGAATAGCTGAAACTTGCGGTCAAAGAGTTGACGGTATAGAGGGGGTAATGCCTTAGAATGTCGTAGGACACCTATTCTAGGAAGGGTTCTCGTAAATGTCACAGCGTTTCTCTCGGCGACTCGGTCCTCTACGAAATAGCCCAGCAATTACAGTGCGGAACGAAGCACCTGCTGGACTAAGGCAGGCAGTCTACGCTATAGCTATGAAACACGAAAGAGACCTATTGAAACTATCCAAGCAAGTGCTTAGTGATATCAACTACGGTACGGATCGCTTCCCACCGAATAAAGTGGATGTTGAGCATGCACTTGTTCGGGGATATCTTCAACGATGCACATGGGCCGAGGTGTACGACATAATTGAATTCTTTTACGAGCGGCTAACCCCTTTTGTGAGTGGCGAAGGGCGGAGAGCATATGCCAAGGAAATAAATGAATATATGTTACTCAACGGCATAGGGTACCAGCTTATTGATGGTCGTATTGAACACCGCGGCGATGATGCCTCAGAACAGGCAGTAAGGCAGGCCTTAGCGAAAACCGAACAATCCGGGCTGGATTCTGCATACCGTGAGCTCTCGGAAGCACTGGAAGACCTTTCAAAGCGCCCCCAGCCAGATCTCACTGGTGCCATCTCGCATTCGATGTCGGCCTTGGAAATCGTCGCACGTGAAGTCGCCGACGATCGGAACGCCACCTTGGGCAAAATCATCAAAGACAACCCGGACATGTTTCCCAAACCACTTGACCAAGCGGTTGAAAAAATGTGGGGTTATGCGTCCCAATATGGGAGACATGTCAGTGCGGGTAAGGAACCAACATATGACGAAGCCGAACTTGTCGTTCATGCCGCCGCCGCTGCCGCCACATACCTCGTTCGCAAATCAGGCCTGATTGACGGAGACACCCCATGACCACAACATGCAGCCAGCTAGGTACTCATCCCTTAGAATGCCCCAACAGACAGTCTACAATCAGCGAATCGATTCTGAGGCCAAAGGTTCCTAGTGTTCATCGCAAGCTGTTTCCAGGGGGATGACGGCAGGGACGTCATGCGAATACAGCAGGATGTCTTTAGTGAAGCACTTGGAATCATCACGGGCACTTGTCTAGAGGTCACCAACTTCGCGCATCGGATTCTGGATCGTTGGGAAGGTTGGGAATCTGTTGAAAGGTTCGACCATCGTACGCTACAAATGGCGCATGACAAGATTGCAGCAGCGTGGAGATTTCAATGCCTCCCTTCGCTCAGACAGATGGAGCTAACTCATGTTCAAGAGTCGAAAGATAAACCAGATTTCGCCAAGCACTGGTTAGACTGGCTTCGAGAGGAGATACAGTCATGGAAACACAATCCCTATCTGATTCGCCTTGTTGTCGAAATCCTCAAAAACCAGAACCAGCCAGTGGGCTACAGGGCTGAGGCCAACCTAAATTGGGAACTTATAGACCGCTACTTGGATGTACCTTGGGAACAATGGATTAGAGACGCTACAAGCGCTGATTTGCACTATGACTACTCCAACCCCGCCTAGCTCCCACACCAACAAACTCTACTTCGGCGATAACCTCCCCATCATGCGGGAGCACATCCCCGATGAGTCCGTCGACCTCATCTACCTCGATCCCCCTTTCAACTCCAACGCCACCTACAATGTCCTATTCCGCGAGCACGATTCCTCGGAGTCCGCCGCCCAGATACAGGCATTCGATGACACCTGGCACTGGAGCACCGACGCTGAATGGCACTACCAGCAGGTTGTCACCACGGGCCCGCGCAAACTTGCGGATATGCTCCAGGCCATGCGCACGTTCCTCGGCCAGAACGACATGATGGCCTACCTCACCATGATGGCCCCACGCATGGTGGAACTGCACCGCGTCCTCAAGCCCACCGGCAGCATCTATCTCCACTGCGACCCGACCGCCAGCCACTACCTCAAGCTCCTTATGGACGCCGTTTTCGGGCCAACCAGGTTCAGGAACGAAATTACGTGGAAACGCACTACGGCGCACAGCGATTCGACGCGATATGGCGCGAATACGGACATAATCCTCTTCTACTCCAAGAGTGATGAATGGGCGTGGAATCCCCAATATCGGGAGTACGACGAAAAGTACAAAGCCAGATTCCGATACAAGGATCCTGACGGCCGCGTTTGGGCCGACTACGATCTAACCGCTAAAGGCCTTTCAGGGGGCGGGTACACATATGAGTACAAGGGGATTACTTCATATTGGCGTGTCCCCACCGAAACGATGGAACAGCTTGACGAAGAAGGTCGCCTGCATTTTACGAAGAACGGCGGCATTAGGCGCAAGCGGTATCTGGATGAACAGCAGGGAAGACCGGCCCAAGCACTCTGGGAAGACATTGATCCTATAAACTCGCAAGCCGCTGAGCGCCTCGGCTACCCCACCCAGAAACCCGAGGCCCTGCTTGAACGCATCATCTCCGCTTCCAGCAACGAGGGCGATGTCATCCTCGACCCCTTCTGCGGGTGCGGCACCGCCGTCGCCGTTGCGGAGCGGCTGAACCGCAAATGGATCGGCATCGACGTCACCCACCTTGCCATCTCCCTCATGCGCAGCCGACTGCGCGACTCGTTCGGCGATGACCTGTCCGACTACGAAGTCGTCGGCTCGCCCGCGGACGCGGAGAGCGCCCGCGCCCTCTCGCTTGAGGGCGGCAACACCGGCCGCTACCAGTTCGAATACTGGGCGCTCGGCCTCGTCGAGGCTCGCCCCGCCCGCGACATGAAGAAGGGCGCGGACGCCGGCATTGACGGCTACATCAACTTCTTTGACGACAACTCCGGCAAGGCCAAGTCCGTGATAGTCCAGGTCAAGAGTGGCCAGGTTGGTCGCAACGTCATCGCAACCCTCAAGGGCGACATGGAACGCGAGAAGGCGGAAATGTCCCTGCTGATCACCCTGCGTCCGCCCACCAAACCGATGCTCGATGAGGCCGCGTCCGCCGGGTTCTACACACCCGAAGCCTACCCGGACCGCCAATTCCCGAGAGTCCAGATCGCCACCATCGAGGACATCCTCAACGGCAACGGCCCCGCGATACCCCAACTCGGCCTCTCCCAGGCCCCCACCTTCCGCCGCGCCCCCCGCCGCCGCAGAACAGACTCCACATCGCAACGAATGCTCTAACCCCTCCGCCCACCACCCTCCCGTCATTCCCCCACCCCCCTGTCATTCCCAGCGCCTACACTGTCATTCTGAGCGTAGCGAAGAATCCAAAGCCTCAATTGCGCTACCC
>JAPOOK010000033.1 GCA_026713485.1 Chloroflexota bacterium
CACAACTCCCTAGCAGCCGATGGGATGGTAAGCAGGCTCCGCCTACAGGGCCAACGTGAAGGAAATCGTGAAGGTTCTTGATTTTATCAAGTCTGGTGGGCGATACAGGACTCGAACCTGTGACCTCTTCCGTGTGAAGGAAGCGCTCTAACCAGCTGAGCTAACCGCCCACCGTTTGCCCGGACACGCTCCATTCTCCATCGCGTTGTAACTCAAGCTGGCGCGGAGACGGATCGTTCGCGACGGTTCTGGCCGTCGCGCCTCGGCATGTGTCTCGTGTGGTGGCAACGACAGGATTCGAACCTGTGACCTAGCGCTTATGAAGCGCCCGCTCTGCCGCTGAGCTACGTTGCCGGGCACGATCGCAACCTATTCATGATACGTCGCTCGCTGAAAGGTGGTCAAAGCTGAGCGTCGATTTGCAGGTTGGGATTCTGGTTGTTCAGGCACGGGAAATCCAGGGCGACAGTGGAGTGTTTAAGAATGAAGACCCCGGATTCTTCGCTGCACTCAGAATGACACGGGGATTCTGGTTCCCGTTTTCACGGGAATGACGGAAGGTGGTTCACCATTCGACAGGCTCAGGGTGAACGGGAATTTAGACATATGAACAAAACCGATACCGTCTTGCGCGAAGAAAAGGTGCACAATGCTACGCTCGTAGTGTGGTATTGATTGAGAGAGATGTCGAAAGACCGGAGGAAGAATGGTGCAGGGTACCCCGCCATCGCCGCACATCGATCCGCTAACGCTGCGGGCGCGCAGTGATTCCGTCTTGCAGCGGAGCGTTGGAGATTTGCGCGAGACACTTCTGGCCGCTATCGACCAGATTGAGCGATTCCCGGCCGTGTTTCCCGATTCGCCCCTCGAGGCGATTGAGGTGGAGCCGCGCGAGATGGAGTCGCCGGATCGGGGGCCTATCGTGGTCTGCCCGGACGGGGAGATCTATGAGCTTGTCGTTAGGGCGACGTTTGAGACTCTTGGCTCACAGGAGTATGCGGATCGGCGGGAGGAGATCAGGCCGCTCGATCTGCCGCTGCACGAGTACATTGCATACCTGTATAACGCGATCCTGGCCGTGACGGATTATCTGTACCAGTCACGGTTGCAGGGCTCCTAGCCTATTTGTTGGAATGAGTCGCCTTTGTAGTCGTCCTTGCTCTTGAGATAGGCCTGTAGCGGGCCCTGCTGGACGCCGCGCAAGCGGTCATCAACTTCACGGGCCGGCTTGGCGGGGCTGCCCATGACAAGCGTGTTCGCCTCGATCTTTGTACCGGGCGTGACAAGAGAGCCTGCGCCGACGATTGCGCCATCTCCAATCTCGATTTCAGCGGGGCCGGGCGCGCCGACGCACTTTGCGGCGTTGGCAATGAGGACGTTGTCGCCGGTCTTGACGTGATGGACGAGGGTCATGTGGGCGATGACGCAATTTGCGCCAATGGTCGTTTCCTCATGGAGCACCGCGCCGTCCTGGATGTTGGTGTTCTCACCGACCGTGATGCGGCCGGAATCTCCACGCAAGGTTGCGTTGAACCAGATGCTGACGTTGGGCCCGATTACCACATCGCCGATGACGCTCGCCGACGGGGCAATCCACGCGGTGGGATCAACTTGAGGCGTCTTGCCATTTATTGAGTAGATTGCCATTCTGAATCCTCCTTATTGGATCAGCCTTGCCCGGGCAGGGATCTGTTGATTCCTGTTTATCCTCTCGCGATAGTAACGACCGCGGTGCCACCCTGCGGGCGCTGGTTATCTGCGCGCAGCAGGTATACGTCAATCTCAAGGATGACACGGTCGGGCTCGTCGTGGCGGTCGGTGACGACTCCGGTGGCGGTGTATGTCTCGCCCTGGTTGACGGGCATGCGGAACACGCAGTCGAGCTTTTCGATGCGGCCGTTGGGCAGCCAACGCTGTAGGGCAGTTTCCATGGCTGTCATCCCGAGGTTGCCGGGGACGATCATGCTGTTGAATCCCTCGCTGCGGGCGGTTTCTTCGTCCGTGAATCGGCTGAGTCCGTTCATGGAGCCTCGCTCGGCGTCGTTGTCATTGAGCCAGCCTGAGAGGGCCATCATGTCCTTGACCCATGATGTGTCGGGTGTCCATTCGATGGGTGGGACCTCATCGCCGATGTCCGCATGGACCTGTATATCAGTCATGATTGCGCCTCCCCGTTCCTCGCGGGCGGAACGCCGGGCGCGCGATAGACCATGGAGTCACGTGCGCGAGCAACAAGCTCGCCTGCGTCGTTGCGGAAGAGTATCTCCCAGACCTCGAACGCCATCGTGCCGGAGCGGCCGGTCTTGGAGTAGACATCCTGCAGTACGGCGTAGCGATTGAGGCGGTCTCCGACGTAGATTGGGGCGTGGAGTTCAATGGCGCGACCGGCGTTGAGACCGACGGTTGCGCCCTCCAAGTTAACGTCTGCTCCCCGTTCCTGGTTCCTGGTGAAGAAAACATTGAGCATGGCCATGGGGGCTTCTTGCCGCTCACCGTCCCCCAGTTCGGGCTTGGGAATGCCGGTTAGCTCGATATAACGGTCGACCATCTCCTGCGTCAACTCAATGACTCCCGTCATCTGTTCGACGTGAAGTATGGCCTCATTGAATGTGATCTGCGGGGTGGCCGCATCTGCCCCTGCCGCGTCAGATGTTGTCATTACTGCGTGTTCCTCCCGTTCCCCAAGAAGAGGTTACTCTTGTGTGTCCTCCAGCCGGACGGCTGTGAACTCAAATGCTCTCAGGGCCTCCACAAGCTCCGTCTCGGACGAGATCGGGGCGTCGAAAGCCGTGAGGCAGCGAGCGATGGCGCTGACAAAGTGTGCATCGCTGCCGCCGATTCCAGAGTAGCCTTTTTCTGCCACCAATTTCTCGGCTGCGTCGGCTTCCTCCGGTCGGTTGCCGCCATTCAGGCGCTCAACGATGGATACCTGAGGGAACTCTATTCCGTCAGAGATCCACGCGGCGAGGCCGATACCGGCGCGTCCGGGATGGGCGGGAATGGCAATTGCGCCGTTCGCCTCCGCTGTTTCCATTAGCTGAAACGGGTCCATTGCGACATCTGTTGGATCGATCGCACTTGCCAGTTTGTCGGAGATGCCGTAGACGAGGAAATGCCCGTGACGGGTGTCGAGCTCTGCGCCTCTTAGGACGGTGATGCCGAATTGCTCGCTCAATGCGGAGTAATCCGCGTCGAGGGAGAACTGACGGTGTTCAGTTAGGACGATGCCGTCCACCTGCAAGCCACGTTTTCTCAGCGTGCCGATCCATTTCAGGTACTGTTCCACCGTCGCGCGGGAGTCGTCGGAGGCGACGGAGTGAGAATGGAGGTCGTAGTAGTGCATTCCCGCAGGTTTTACGGCCGATCGCCTATCGAGACCAGTCTGCGATGTTCCAGAGTTCGCTGTCCCACGCGTTCATGCGAATACCCTGAAGAGAGGTTGCCTTGGCTGAAACGAACCCACGGTTCACGAGCGGAATCTCGTATGCGGGTCGCACGATGGCGTCGTTCAGCGCACGCACGGTGGCCTCGCGTGCGCTTTCGGATTGTCCATCTAGTTGCATGTATAGCCAATCGTAGGTTTTGTTGCACAGGCGAGCGTTATTCTCTTCTGCCCACATGTTTTCGCGCGACTGGATATGGTCGCACTGATATGAGGAAAAGTAGCTTGCCGGATCCAGGCCGGTGCCGGTTGTGTACATCTGAACATCAGCAAGGAACCTGCGGTAGGACTCGGGAACATCGGCGGGGTCGCCACCGAAGAAGATGCTGGCATCATGTGTAATCAGCTGGCTCTCGATACCGATTTCAGCCCACCAACCCTGGATCAGAACGAACGTGCCTTCACGGACAGCGTTGACAGTGGTTTGATAGGTCAGACTGAGCGGGACACCGTTGTACTCGCGGATGCCGTCACCATCTGAGTCAATTACGCCTTCCTCGTCGAGCAGGGCCTTGGCTCCCTCGATGTCTTGAACAAGGCAGCCGTCGTTGCGTTCAGAGACAAACCGCTCGGGCGCCGTGACGAGGTTGCAGGTCGGCTCACCTCCTGATCCGTAGAGATCATCAACGATACGCTGGCGGTCTATGGCCATGGACATGGCTTTTCGAATGGGTGTGAACGTCAGGAACGGATGTGGATTTTCTCCGTCAAGGTACTCCGAACGGTGGTCCACGTTCTCCGTGTGGGGATTCGTCTGGTTGACGACGATGCGTTCGACATCGCTTGCGAATGCCGTGACGATTTCGCCGCGTCCGTTGGCAACCCACAGATTGAGTTGAGCCGGGGTCACCTGCAGGTTCCAGGCATAGTCCGCGGTGCCATCTATAAGGACGGCCTGCGCGGCTGACTCGGCGTCGCCTCCACCGATGAGCTCGACGCGGTCAAAATGCGGCCGTCCGCCCCAATAGTGCGGATTGCGTTCAAAGACTGCGCGATCGTTCGGGGAAAACTCAACGATTTGATACGGGCCGGAGCCGATGGGAACGCGGTGCTGCTCATCGCAATTGGGCGTGGCTGTGGCGATGCAGTCCTCGAACTGGGCCTTGCTGATGATCGGAGTGCTAGTCCCTGCAAGGAGCAATACCGGGTTTCTGGACTCTTCCCCAAGGGTAAAGACGACTTCCCGGTCGCCCACGGCCTCAACAGACTTAAAGGCGCTAAAGGTGTGTTCAGAGAGACAACCAATCCCTTCAGTTGTGCAATAGAGCCAGGTGAAGACAACATCATCAGCGGTGAGGTCGCTCCCATCGGACCACTTGAGATTCTCGCGCAGTCGCCATGTGATGGTGAGACCGTCTTCAGAGATGCCGCCATTTTCGGCGGAGGGAATCTCCTCGGCGAGTCGTGCAACGGGGTTGCCATTGGGATCGATGACTGCCAGGGGCTCAAGCACGATGGCTCCGGCGTCCCGATCCTTGAAGCCGGACGCCTGGTACGGGAAGGGCAGAGTTGGCGCCTGCCAATAGAGGATGGTCAGCACTTCTTGGTCAGGCTGCGGGGTGGCTGTTGGCTCGGGGCGCGGGGTGGCCGTGGCTGTTGGCTCAGGTGTCGCGGTCGGAGGAGTGGGGGTTGCGGTTGGTTGTGCAGGGACCGGGGTTGCGACAGCGGGCGCGCGTGTCGGAACGGGGGTCGGTTCTTCTTCGTCTTCACACGCGATTGACGTGGCAGTGAGTGCCACGGCGAGGAGGGCAATAATGAGCGCTCGCCAGTGATTCATTCGTCCTCCGTTGGATTGCCGGCGTCTTAGTTGTGAATGAAGATTACGGTGCTCCGGCGATTACTCCGGAACCTGGCCTCCAACATAGGTCTTGGCCCAGTCCATTGCCTCAATGATGCTTGCGCGATCGTCGAGGGGCTGCGGGCGGTGAGCGTTGGCGGCGCGATCAATGATCTTTGGGATGTCTGTTAATCCAATCTGCTGAGAGAGGAAGAGTTCAATAGCGGCGTCGTTGGCAGCCGCGACGACGGCGGGGTAGGTGTCACCCTGCCGCGCAGCGTCAATAGCGATCTGGTAGCAGGGGAAAAGCTCATGTTCCAGCGGTTCAAATGACAGGCGGCCCTCTTCGAGAAGGTCGACGCGATTGATTTCCGCGTTTGCCCACCTGTGGGGGTAGGCGAGGGAAAGCTGGACGGGGACGCGCATGTCCGGGATGAAAAGCGCGGACTTGACGGAGCCATCATTGAACTCGGTCAGGGCACGTACGAGGCCCTGCGGATGGAAAAGGATATTGATGTTCTCGAGCGGGATGTCATAGAGGGAGTTGATCACGGCGACCTGCGTCGCCTTGACCATGAGCGTGGAGGCGTCGATTGCGCGTTTGCGCCCTACTGCTCTGGCAGGGCGGGCATTCGGCATCGATGAGGGGAGCTGCGTTCCGTGGCGAGGCAGGCGGCGGGCCTGCACCGTACCCCACGTGGAGGTCATGGTGACCTGCCGTACGGATTCCGTGTTTTCGCCCCACAGGGTTTGCCAGACGCCCATCGGCTCGTCATCGAGGGGATAGATAGTTGCGCCGGTCTCTTTGGCCCGGCGGGTTAGAAGCGCGCCGGCGATGTACAGAGTGTCTATGTTGCCAATGGCGACACGCTTTCCTGCGTCAATGGCCGCCCACGCGGCTTCAAGGCTGTTTCGTCCGACGCTGGCGATGACGGCCATATCGACGTCCGGCGAGGAGACCATGTCATTGATGGACATGAACTCCACGCCCTCCGGTACATCGGTACGCCATCGTCCACGAGCGAATCCCGCAAGGGAAGGACGGTATTCCCGAATCTGTTCGGCAAGGCGCTCAAGGTTTGAACCGGCTGCCAGGCCGACGATTTTGACGTTGTCGCCAAGGGAACGGGCAACTGATAGGACAATCTGGCCGAGCGAGCCTGTAGAGCCGACAACTGCTATTCGGAGCGGCGCGGAATCCGTGGTCATGGCACATCCACTCCTTTGCCGGGACGGGGCGTTTCCGTCCCCTCTAAATCATTCACAACGATGCAAATTCTCGATTACAGATTATCCAGCTTGTCTGCGATGAGCGCGGCAACGTGGTCGTGAATGGACGGCTCCCGGATGGCATCCACGATCTCCGAGACGAAGGCGCGAATAAGCATCATCCGCGCTTCTTCTTCTCCAATCCCGCGGCTCAGCAGGTAGAACATGGAATCATCGTCAAGGTTGCCGCATGCCGCGCCGTGTCCGCAGCGCACATCATCGCAATAGATCCAGAACGCGGGCTTGGTGTCCGCCTCCGCGTCATTGGAGAGCAGCAGGTTCTTGTCCACCTGCATCGCGTTCACTTTGGCGGCGTTGGGGCGGACGATGATGCTGCCGTGAAAGACGGAGCGGGCATGGCCGTCCAGGATTCCCTTATAGAGTTCGTTCATATCGTTGTGCCCTACGAGGTGGTCGACGATGACCTGGTTATCCACGTGCTGGTCACGGCTGATGACGTATGCGCCCCGAACGTCACTGTTCGAACCTTCGCCCGCCATGATGACGGTGAGATTGTTGCGGGTTAGTCGACCGCCAATGTCGATGGCCATTGAGCGGAAATTGGCGTTCTCATTGACCTCAACCTGTGTGGTTGAGACGTTGTACGTCGCTTCGCTCTCCTGTTGGACCTTGCAGTAGGAGATGCTCGCGCCCGCGCCGACGACGATTTCCGTGACGGCGTTGGTGAGATGGGCATCGTCAGACATGGAGACGTGCGTCTCCACGATGGACGCGGAGCTGTCCTCTCCGGCGATGATCAGGGTGCGGGGCATAGATGCCGTTCCCTGCGTTTGCTCGGTGGAGACGTAGACAACCTGGATAGGTTCCTCGACCGCGGCCATGCGTGGGAGGAGGATGAGCGCGCCGTCCGCTGCGAGGGCAGTGTTGAGGGCGGTAAAGCCCTGCTCCTTGTGGTCTGCAAGGCGGGTCAGATGGGCGCGGACGGCATCCGATTCGGAGTGGACGGCTTCGGCCAGGCTTCCCGTGACGACGCCGTCCGGCAAGCTGTCCAAAGCGGAAAGCTCCGGCGTGTATCGGCCATCGACAATGACGACGCGATGCCATGAGGCACTGCCAACGTTTAGGGAGTCTAGATCAAGGGCGGGGGTAGCGCCGGGACCTGCGATGGTGGGCGCCGTGAATCCCTGACGAACCAGGGGACGGATGTCCGTGTACTTCCATTCCTCGTTGCCGCGACGCGTGGTGGGGAGTCCGAGTTCCTGAAAGCTATCCAGGGCCTCGGCGCGGATGTCCGCGATCCAATCGGGGTCGCGGCCGGCGCGCGCGGCCTGATAGTCCCGTGCGGCGCCTGCGAAATCTGTGAGGTATGTATCGAGCGGGCTTGTGGTGGTCATTTGGTGCTTGCCGGATTGCCGTTCACAGGCTGTCTAGCCGACGGTGCCCTCAAGGTTGAGCTCAAGGAGCCGCGTGGCCTCAACGGCGAATTCAAAGGGCAGCTTCTTGAAGACCTCTTCGCAGAACCCGTTGATGATCATGGAGTGGGCCTTTTCCACGGAGATGCCGCGCGAGTTGCAATAGAAGAGCTGGTCCTCGCTGACGCGAGAGGTAAAGGCCTCGTGCTCCAGGTAGGCTGACTTGTTCTTGACTTCAACGTAAGGGGTGGTGTGCGCGCCGCACTGATCGCCGATGAGCAGAGAGTCGCACTGAGTGAAGTTCCATGCGTCGTCTGCGCCGGGGTTGACGCGCACCAAGCCGCGGTAGGTGTTCTCGGCCTGCCCGGCGGAAACGCCCTTGGCAATGATGGTGCTCTTGGTGCGCTTGCCGATGTGGGTCATCTTGGAGCCGGTGTCGGCCTGCTGACGTCCCTTGACGAGGGCGACGGAGAAGAATTCGCCAATGGAGTCGTCGCCCTGAAGGAGGACGCTGGGATATTTCCAGGTGATGGCGGAGCCGGTCTCAACCTGCGTCCATGAAATCTTGGAGCGCGCGCCCAGGCACTTGCCGCGCTTGGTGACGAAATTGTAGATGCCGCCCTTGCCGTTCTCATCACCGGGGTACCAGTTCTGGATGGTGGAGTACTTGATCTCGGCGTCGTCCATGGCGACGAGTTCAACAACGGCGGCGTGGAGCTGGTTGGTGTCACGGATGGGGGCGCTGCAGCCCTCAAGGTAGCTGACGAATGAGCTCTCGTCCGCGACGATCAGCGTGCGCTCGAATTGGCCGCTGTTTTCGGTGTTGATGCGGAAATAGGTGGTGAGCTCCATTGGGCATCGGACACCCTTTGGGATGTAGCAGAAGGAGCCGTCGGAGAAGACGGCGGCGTTGAGGGCGGCGTAGAAGTTGTCGGTGTAGGGGACCACGGAGCCGAGGTACTTGCGTACGAGGTCCGGGTGGTCCTGGATGGCCTCCGAGAACGAGGAGAAGATGATGCCAAGCTCAGCGAGTTTCGCCTTGAAGGTTGTGGCGACGGACACGCTGTCAAAGACGGCGTCGACCGCGACGCCGGCCAACATCTTCTGCTCTTCAAGGGGAATGCCCAGCTTTTCGAAGGTGGACAGGACCTCGGGGTCGACCTCGTCGAGGCTGCTGAGTTGTTCCTTCTGCTTGGGGGCGGAGTAGTAAATGATGTCCTGGAAGTTGATGGGTGGGTGCTTGATGTGCGCCCAGTCAGGGAGCTGCTCCTTGTCCAGCAGGGACTCCCAGTGGCGGAAGGCCTTGAGACGCCATTCCAGCATCCATTCAGGCTCGTTCTTCTTGGAAGAGATGAGTCGGACTGTGTCTTCGGTAAGGCCCGGCGGCACGGTGTCCGATTCGACTTCGGTTATGAAACCGTATTTGTAGTCTTGTTGGGCGATGCTCTTGAGTTCCTGATTGGACTCAGGAGCAACATCCTGTATTGTCTCGTCAACTGTGGTCACAGAGTTTCACCTGCCTCAGTAGTTGCTCAATGGGGACTGCGTCTTGCGGATATCTCAATCTGAACCAATCCGCAGACACTCCCACTCGCCTATTGTACCCGTATAGCAGACCTCGTGCGATATCAATTGCCCCATTCGGCTATTTGCCCGCGAAACGAGCATTACCGCTTGAAACCCAAGAACGAACCTGTCGTTCCGCCCGGCCTGAAACCAGTATCAGTCCGATGGCGATGAGCCATATGAAGAAGACCATGCCGGACATGCGATGCAGGGCGGTGAAATCCTGTATCCATATCAGTTGCATCACCGCTCCCACGACTGCGGAAACAGGCGCTATGGTGCGGAGGATTCCGCCAAAACGGTACTGCCAGGGGGCCACAACAACGAGGGCGAGGCCCACGATCGAGAAGCCTGCCACACCCGTGAGCCAATGGAGCCCATCCATGAATTCATGGATCGAGCTTGCTGATCCGCCCGACCCGGGCAATGTTGCGGTCAGCAGGACTGCGGTGAGGCCGGAAATGGTGGTGAACACGCCTGACAGGGCAAGGATGCCGGGGACAATGGGCGTTACACGTCGCTCACGGATGATCCACGTGCGGTACAAGTAGAGCGCGGCCACCGTCAGCGTTATGCCCGACGCGAGCCTGCCAGCGCCGCTCAGGGCGTAGGGGAACCTGCTATCAGCGATTGCAGCCAGCGTCTCCTGCACGGTGTCCCGGTCCGCATCTGCCGCTACACGCCCTGCGACTGTGACCACCGTCACGAGGGCGGTGAGAATCAGGAAGAGTCCGGCGTTTCTGGCTGCTCTGCTGGGAACAGCTGTCTCCGTGCGGTCAAGGGAGGATTCCGCCTGCGCGCGTTGACGCGCGCCGCTCTTTGGTTCGTCTGAATCGTTGCCTGTTGCTGTCATTGACCTGAGAACAATGGTACGGGAGGTTGATGGTGTTGGGCAAAGGGAGCGCCGCAATACAAAGGCTATTGAGGGGGCGTATAGTAATGGAGTCACTCGGGGCAGCGCTCGCGAGCAAGGGAGTTCACTATGGCGACCGCATCAGCAACGATTCTTCCGGTTACGGTCTGGTACGACTATATTTGACCGTGGTGCTACATCGGCCAGGAGCGGGTCGATAAGCTGAAGCAGGACTTCAACGTCGAGATAGACTATCGCGCGTTTTTCCTGCGTCCCGATCTGCCGCCGGAGGGCATTGCCCGACCTGAGCGGTACAACAATCCGAACTCCCCCGTGCAGCAGGCCGCGGAGGCTGCGGGCATCGTGATGAACAGGCCTGAGCGCGTGCCGTACACGCGGCTCGCATTGGAGGCGACCGAGGCCGCCAAGCAGGCGGGCGCGGGCGAGGCATTCCACGAGGCGGCGTACAGGGCCTATTGGGGCGACGGCGTCGATCTTAGCGTTGTGGAGAACCTCAAGCCCATCGCCGAGGAAGTTGGCCTCGATTGGTCGACGATGCACAAGCACATCGAGGATCGCACGTACAAGGAAGAAGTTGAGCGGCAATACCAGGACGCGCTGAACATCGGCGTCACGGGTATTCCGGCCTACGTTATCGGACGCTTCTTCTTTGTCGGCGCGCAGCCGTATGACGTGTTCAAGCAGGTTGCTGAGCGCGCAATCACGATGATGGAAGAGGGCGAAGATCCGGGGTTCAAGAGCTAGGGTTTTCCAGTAACCAGACGATGAGGGGCGTCCCGATGGGGCGCCTCTTTCTTTTTGGGTTGGTTGAGGAATTGAGATTTTAGATTCCTCGGCTGCGCTCGGAATGACAAGGTGGAGTACGGGAATGACGGGGTGGAGTACGGGAATGACGGGGTGGAGCACGGGGATGACATGGGGAGCAGGGGGATGACCGGGGGGGCGGGTATGACGAATAGGGGCGACCTTTCGACAGGCTCAGGGTGAGCGGGGTGGGTCTAAGGGTGAACGGAGAGAGTTGCGGGGAGGGCTTACAATCGTTGCGTGATAGTTTTCACTGGGGCTGAAGGCTAGTCTGCCATGGGGGTCGATAATCGACAGCGCCCCCGAGAGCGGCTTGTGCGCCGCTCCGTTGGCACTCAATCTCGTCGACTCGCCATTAGCCGGCCGAACGCTCCGAGACTGCCCCGATTCCTGAGCACGCCGTACGTTCGAATATCACTCTTCTTCGGCCTGCTCATCGCGCTTGGAACGACACTCTTGTTGATGCCGTGGGCGACTGCGGACGGCACGACGACCGATTTCATCACGGCGCTTTTCACAGCGACATCCGCCTCTTTCGTCACGGGACTCATCCTTGTCGAGACCGGCGAATACTGGTCGATCTACGGGCACCTCATCATCCTGTTCCTCATAGAGGTTGGGGGGCTGGGTTATGTTGCCGGCCTTGCAATCATCATCTTTGGACGCGAACGGCGGGCATCGCTATCCGACCGGCAATCGCTGCGAGCAACGCTTGGGGGCGGCTCACTTGGGAGCGTCAGTCAAGAAGCGAAGGAAGTCATCCGAATCTCAATCGTCCTGCAGTTGATTGGTTTCGTCGTTTTGATAGTTGGTTTCCTTGTTGCCGGGCATGGCCCGGGTGAGGCGGGCTGGTTTGCGCTCTTCCACTCTGTATCCGCGTTCCACAACGCGGGTTTCGATATCACGGGTGGCGCGCCGAGCCTCTTTGAGTATCGCTATTCGATCTTGGTCGCAGGCCCAATCACGATGCTCTCGTTCATTGGAGCGACGGGCGCGGCGATTCTCATAGTCATTTACCGGCAGAAGCGATGGCTGACGCTGCCTCTGGACGTGAAAGTCGTTATCGCAGGCATGGTGGGCGTTGCGGCTGCCGGTTTCATCGGCATCCTGGTCACCGAGTGGTCCAATCCGGCGACCCTGGGCTCTCAGCCCATTCCGAATCGCATCTGGGACAGTCTTGTGATGGCAGTAGGGAACCGGACGTCCGGCTTCAGCACGTTTGGAGTGGACCAGACGTATGAACACACGCTTTTCCTGCTGATCTGGTTGATGTTGATCGGCGGGGCGGCGGGATCAATGACGGGCGGCATCAAGATCAACTCCTTCATGGTGATGTTCACGTCAGTTTTGACGAGTATTCGGGGCCTCACACACGCGTCCATCTTTGGTCGGGAGATCGCGGATGTGCAGGTGCGGCGGGCAATCACGATTGCGAGCTTCGCATTTGTGTGGGTCAACTCAGTCGCACTACTCCTGGACATCGTTGAAGAGGCACACTTCGTAGAGATTCTGTTCGACGTGGTTTCTGCGTTCGGGCTTGTTGGGCTCTCGACCGGGACGATTCCGGGGATGTCAGACTTTGGGAAGAGCGTGATTATTCTCTCGATGTTTGTTGGCCGTTTTGCGCCGTTCTTCCTTGCACTTGAGCTGGCTCACCGGGAGAGATTTACGCGATTCCGGTACCCGGAAGGGGAAGTTAGGATAGGCTAGTACAGGATCGCCTCAGCGGAGGGTACTGACGTGGCAAAAGGGCAGGTAGCTGTTCTGGGACTCGGCCGGTTCGGCCAGCGGGTTGCGCGTGACCTTCAATTGAAAGGCATCGACGTGCTTGCCATCGATAAGGATCCCAACCGGGTTCGAGAATCGGCGGCGCTGCTCCAGCACGTGATGGTCGCTGACGTGAGCGACCGCGCGGCGCTGATCGAACTCAGCGTACCGGAATCTGAATCCGTCATTGTTGCGGTTGGCGGCGATATCCAGACCAACCTATTAACCACAGTTTTGCTGAAGACACTCGGTGCGAAGAACGTGGTTGCCCGCGCGCGGGATGAGCTGCACGGGGATGCGCTGAGGCAGCTGGGCGCGGATCGGGTAGTGTTCCCGGAACTTGATACGGCCGAGAGGCTTGCCCATAGCCTGTCATTCAGGGGTGTTCAGGATTACTTCGAGTTGAGCCGCGACTATGGAATCAGCACAGTGGTAGTCAATGACGGGATGGCGGGCAGAACCATCGAAGAACTTGGCCTGGTGCATCCTCGCCAGGCGAATGAACTGAGCGTGGTGCTCATCATCCGCAATCGGAATGAAGCCCTGATTCAGCCGGACAGATTCGAAAAGGTTGGCAAGGGCGACGTGCTTGTGTTGGCAGGATTGGACAAGGAATTTGAAGAGCTTCAGTTTGAGCAGTTTGACGAAAAAGGGCAGGATGGGCGTTGACCATCGCTTGCCGCCGCGTTACAGTCGTTCGCGTTGCCTGCAACATGAACCGGGCGGCGGACAACCGTGAGGAGTAGAAATGACGCAGATCAGTGACCACGTCTACGCGTGCCATATCGCGGATACCCACTACATGCATCCGGGCGGAACTACCATCTATTTCATCGGCGATCCGTCAGAGGAGATGCTGATACTGGATACCGGCGAACATGATCGCTCGTGGACGAAGCAGATTCTTGAGTACTGGGAAGGGCTCGGCTCGCCGAAGATCGGGGGAATCCTCATATCTCACGGCCATGGCGACCACACCGGCGGCATCGATCGGATCCAGGAGGCAACAGGAGCGCCTGTGCGCTGCCACCCCAAGCTGGCAAAGCAGCTGCGCAGCGTCCTGGGGCATGAGGACGAGCTTGTTGTTCCCCTCAAGTCGCGGGAGATGCTGAGAACGGGCGGTGGGACCGCTGTACGAGCGCTGTTCACGCCGGGCCACGCTGTCGATCATGTCTGCTATCACCTGGCAGCTGAGCGGATACTGTTCACCGGGGACACGATTCTGGGCTCCTCGTCCTCGTCCGTTCAGGATCTGTATGAGTACATGAAGACTCTCGGCAAGTTGTCCAAGCTGCGGGTGGACACGATTGCTCCGGCGCATGGCGGGGTGGTAGCGCCGCCGCGAGGGCGTCGACTTGTCGCGTGGTATATGTCGCATCGACAGGAGCGCGAAGAGCAAGTGGTTTCCTCGCTGGAAAAGGGCATTGAAAAGGTCGATGAGATGGTCAAGGACATCTATCCGCGGAACCTGAAAAGAGATCTGCGCCGCGCTGCGGCCGGTAATGTGCGCACGCACTTGGACAAGCTGAAGAAGGATGAGCGTGTGGCGGAGGCCGAGGCGACGTACAGCCTGACAAGGTAGGCGTGGAGGCCGGGCAGTGACAGAGTCAGAAGACTGTCTATTCTGTCGGATTCGCGACGGGGAGATACCGAGCGAGTTCCTGCATAAGGATGACAAGGCTTTCGCTATCCGCGACATCAGCCCGCGCGCGCCCGTCCACATCCTGATTATTCCAGCGGAGCATATTCCGAGCGTTGGGGAAATCACTGACGCGCAGCTGCCGGTTATGGGGACTCTCACGGGCGTTGCGAACCGGCTGGCGAAATCTGAAGGCATTTCCGAGTCCGGGTATCGCCTCGCAATCAACTGCGGCCCGGACGCGCATATGAGCGTGCCGCACCTCCACCTGCATTTGATAGGCGGCCGATCGCTCGGCGCGGAAGCTTAGCTGAGGCGGTTATGAGGAACTTACGGCGGCAGACGGGGTCCGGGTCGTGGGTTGAATCGTTCGCGAGCCTGTTTGGCGGGAAGGGTGGGTTGCCCACCGCGCAAACGGTTCTAGTACCGCTCGTCGGATCGTCATTGGATGAGTCTGCCCTGAAGGTGGCGGGCGAGGTAGCGCGGGAGTCATCCGGCCGCGTACATGTGTTGTACATCATTGAGGTGCCGCGGGCAGTGCCTTTGGATGCTCCCATGGATGAGCAAGTCCGGAATGGAGAGCGGATCCTGAAGGACATTGAAGACCATTGGCCGCATAAGAAGACAAGCGTTGCCACGGAACTGCTGCAGGCTCGCCAGGCCGGACCGGCGATTGTCACGGAGGCTGTGGAGCGCGGCGCGGACCTTGTGATTATGGGCATCGACCACGAGAGGCGCTATGGAGACTACAGTCTGGGTTCCTCCACTGCCCACGTGTTGCAGCACGTTCCATCGGCTTTGTGGATTCTCCGCGCGCCAATCAACCAGAACGGCGCCCGCTGACCGGGCGGACTGACAGGAAATAAGCGAACAATGAGATTTCTGATTATGGGCTGCGGACGAGTGGGGTCAGGGTTGGCTCGCAGCCTGACCGACGAAGGCCATGACGTGACAATCATAGACGTGCGGCAGGACGCTTTCCGGCGTCTCACGGCACAATTCCGTGGGAACGCAATCATCGGTGATGGGCTTGATTCGGCGGCGCTGCAACGAGCGGGGATAGAAAACGCTGACGTGTTCGTGTCGGTGACGCAGGGGGATAACCGAAACCTGATGGCCGCACAGGTCGCAAAGCACATCTTCAAGGTGCCCCGCGTGATCGCGCGGGTCTATGACGATAGCCGGGCAGACGTTTTCCGCGAGCTGGGTCTTCAGACGCTCAGTTCGCCGCGATTTGTGACGGGCCTGATGCGAGAAATGATCTTTGACGAGTCAGACATAACGCCGGGGGACGAATAGCGATATGTACGTGATTGTGGCGGGCGGAGGTAAAGTTGGCTTCGGGCTGTCACAAGCCCTGCTGGCCAACGGGGACGAAGTCTTGTGCATCGAAAAGGATGCCCACCGCTGCGCCGTCATCGCCGAAGATCTCGGCAGCGCAAGCTACCAGGGCGACTGCTGCGAGGTGAGCGTGCTGGAGGATACGGGGACTGGCCGGGCGGACGTGTTTGTGGCCGTAACAGGCGACGACGCGGATAACCTCATTGCCTGCCAGGTTGCCAAGGCGCGTTTCCGAGTACCGAGAACGGTGGCGCGCATCAACGACCCGCGGAACCGGGAGATATTCAGCATTCTTGGCGTGGACGCGACGGTGAACTCAACGGACGTCATCATGTCGCAGATCGCGCAGGAGATGCCGTCGCAACCGCTGACGCAAGTGTTGTCGCTGCGCGGGACGGGACGGGAGCTGTGCCAGGTTGAAGTGACGGCAGACTCGCCGCTGCTTGGAGAAGAGGTCAACTTGCTCCGGTTGCCCGGGGACAGCGAGATTATCCTGATTGTGTGCGCAGATCAATCGGTGAGAACACCGGAGAACGGCCTGCAGCTTGAGGCAGGCCAGGTTGTCCTTGCGCTGACGCGGGAGGAACAGGAGCCGGCGCTGAGAGAGGCGCTGACGGGCGTCGCGCCGGAGTAGGGCCCTTCGACTGGCTCGCCCTTCGACTGGCTCAGGGTGAACGGTCGCGGCAGGCTCTGGCTGAGCGAGGCGCAACCTTACTGAGAGCTCAGGGTGAACGGTGGGGGGAATAGCGCCCTGTCCAACGGATGGGGCGATTTTAGTTCAGGGCTGGCGGTAGTTGGCGAGTCTAGGTTGCGGAACCGTCGCCCCGGTTGTGCTGAATCCAGTCCTGCATGTCCTGCCCGGCGCGCATAGCGGCATCGCGGCCCTCGGAGATGGCGTCGCGAAGCGCATCATTCCCTGTTTCGCCGATGTTTCGGGCGCGCTCACGCAGGCCGAGAGTTCTGTTGCGAATATCGGCCCGCGACTCGGAGCCGGACTGCGGCGTGAAAAGCACGCCGAGAACAACACCAACAATCACACCGGAGACGATGCCCAACAGGAATGTCAGGGCATTGGCATTAGCATTGTCATCTTGTTCACCCATTGCGCTGCTCCCTCACCCGGATTGTATTAGTGGCGCACCGGAGGCTTCTCGAAGCAATTATAAAACAGTTTCGAGAAGTTGCCCAATAGTAAGAACCGTCAGCCCTGGCCGCGGCGGCCAAATCGGCGCAGGACGCGGAAGCCCTGCCGGATTCCTGTGTAGAAGCTGATGACCGGGACGGCGGGGCGGATGATGGCGTCGGTCACGAGACGCGTGGCCGTGCGAACCTCTCCCGTTGTTCCGCGAACATTTTCGAGGATCGGCTTGAGGGCTCGAAAGATGCTGAGGGCAACGAGGATGATAGCGAGGAACACAAGTATGCCAAGCACACCCCAAACGATGATGACGATATCCCGAACGATTGCGATGACGTCGGCCAAGCAAATACCTCGCTAGTGAAACGGCTGTGATTAGTATTGGGCATTCGCGCCCGAATTGCCAAACCGACCGGACTCAGCGTTGTAGTACTTCATATACACGAACCGCTTCATTCTCATAGGCAAGCCTGAGTCGTTGATGTCGTTCGAGGGCGGCGACGGTCTCCTCGGGATAGTAGGCGCGCTCCGTCTGGCCGACAAGAACATATCCAACATCATATTCGTCCAGGATGCGTTGGATGATGGTGGGGGAACCGGAGGAATACAGGTTTCTAACGTCTGCCTGTCTGCGGTCGATCTCCGGCTCCGCGATGCCGATGCCGCGCTGTTGACGCTGGTGCCATGGCCAGCCGACGATCATTGGGAGGCCGGCGTACATGGCGGTACGCGACTGGATGCGGTAGTAGGGGGTGTCGTTCTGCACGGGCGGCAGACCGGCCTCGGCGATAACGGGCACGCCGTCTGCGTTCTCCCGCAGCCAGAGAAGGGCGTCAAGTTCGTGACGCAGGACGATTTCAGTGTCATCAACGTCGCGGTAAGTTCCGTCCTGCATGTAGGCGGAGCCGTCCAGAGTCAAGGGGATGTTGGTGTCGATGCGATCCGCGAGGCGGGCTTTCGTCCCGAGGACGGGGTAGATGGAAACGCCGACTACAGCGACGGCCAATATGGCGTAGAACGAGATTCGATAGATGCGGCCGATGCCCGGCATCCTCAACGTGCCGCCGGAGCGGAGCATCCACCAGAGCAGCAATGCGGCTGAGATGCCGAGCAGGAGCCATGCCTGCAGGTAGACACGGAAGATGGTGTTCATACGCACCAGGTGGTCCTGGATTGCGAGGACATCCACGGCGGCGATGAGACCAAAGGCGAGGGATGCCGCGCCGTATGAAAGCCTGACGGGGAGTGGCAGGCGGGCCGAGAGCGTGAGGGCGAGGGTTATCGCGGCCAAGGTGCCAGTGATTACGACGTTGCTGTAGCCCATGATGAACAGCGCGACGATTCCCGCGATGAGGACGCCGCCGCCGACCA
>JAPOOK010000034.1 GCA_026713485.1 Chloroflexota bacterium
CCATCATGCGCTGTTGGCCGCGGCCGGAGCCCAGTTGCCCAGCGTGAATATCGACCATGTCGCGATCGCCAGCCGGGAAGTGGGGCCGTGACCCCGCGCAGTAAGCTGCGCGCCGACACACTCCGGGACATCCCCCTTGAGCGCGTCGCCACCGCACTCGGATACCGCCGCAGCAGGCGCGACCCCGCCAAATGGAGACGCCCCGGCTCCATCCTCAGCATCAACGGCGCCAAGTTCTACGATCATCTCGCCGCAACCGGCGGCGGCGGCGCAATCGACCTCGTCTTGTTCGCGGGCAACTGCTCCTTCCTTCAGGCCCTCGAGACCCTCGCCGAAATCGAGCCGCCACCCCGCGCCGGAAACCCGTTCCGCGAACGCCTCGATCCCACCTCCTGGCCCAACGTGAGGGAGTACCTCACACGGCAACGCAACCTCGATCCCGCAATCCTCGACCGATGCTTCCAGCAGCACATCCTCGGCGCCGACCTCCGCTCCAATGCCGTCTTCCTCGCCCGGGATGCCCGCAACAAGCCCGTCGGCGCCGAACTTCGCGGCACCCGCCCCGGACCACCCTTCCATGGCATGGCGCCCGGATCCCGAAAAGCCTGCGGCGGATTCTGGATCGCGCGACAAAAGCAACCCCGAACCGCCCTGATCGTCGAGAGCGCAATCGATGCCCTCTCCGCATTCCAAATTACCTCCACGATACACATCGTCCTCTCCACCGCCGGCCTCGCCACCTCCCTGCCACCATGGATCAACGCATTCAACCTGCAGAAAATCGCATGTGGATACGACGCAGATCACGCCGGCGATCAGGCCGCCCGCCGTCTCATCCAAACCAACCCCAACATCACCCGCAGCCGTCCCCGAGGACACTCCGACTGGAACGACTGCCTGCGAGCCTCAGAACACGCCGCAACCCACAACCAGGGCGCAGATACAAAACGCTGAAAGCCGTCCCAAATCCGACAGCACGGACCGCATCCGACAAGCAAACCGAGGTCCCGAAATCCACCCACTACCAAGCATCGCTACTCGGGACAGGAACCCCCCAACGCGCGATACAGCCCTGTCCACCCAGAAAAAACCGAACAATGTGGGAAATCCTGTCCCACTCCGATCAAATTAATCCGGGAAAGCCATTCCGACTTAACGCAAAAAACAACAGCAACGCCAGTCAGAGATGCAACTCGCGCTGCCACGTTAGTTCTGCCATCACGGACACGAAGAATCGGAGTATCTTGTCCGCCCATGGTTAACGCTCGAAGTGACTGTTGTCGCCTACGAACTCATCTCGCGTCATTTAGGCCACTCCTTTGCCTCCAGGCGGCTCTCGCCCGAGGTTCCTCGGCCATCGTCAGATCCAGACGCCAACTGCTCGGGACTCGATGTAGGGTCGCAGCCGCGAGAAAGTTCCGAGAGCCTTGAGGCAGACATGGACACCCCCGAGACTCGTGACGCTCCCCATCGCAAGGTTTGAGGGGCGTCTTCCGGACCGCGACTGGAATGAGATGATCGGCATGCCATTGCTCGGCACGCCGAGCACACTAGCCCTCGGAGGTCCGTTCTCGGCTAGCAGGTCAGCACGCTCTTTCGTCCACATTGTGGCAAGCACGACCAGTACAGATAGGCTCATTCGCCAACTCCTACACACCCACCACTTAATGCTACAGGCGAGCCTCCGTTCGATCTGATAGAATGCCAGTATCGGTCATCGCATCCAGCTGCGGATCCAGAGGGTTGACTTCCTTTCTGCGGCTGGACACCCCGTGAACGGCTGATCGGCATGCTCCGTAGGGATCTCAGCTAAATATGATATTCAAGCAAGCATTCTGGATTTCTCATGGCTGCCGCATGCTCGCAGCGAACCCCCTCACACCCGATGATGTGACGACCGCCTAGCCAGCATGCCGTCATCCGGGTGACAGCCGACGTAGAGCCGGAAGAGCATCAACTCGAAGTATGGCCTATCGCCAGGCTGGCTTACCGACGCCGCAGAACTTGTGCTCCGGCGCAACAGGGGTCTCGCTCATTAGCAAGCCGAACAGACGGCTTTCGTTCACAACCGCGCTTCATATCTTTCTTCACGTTGTCCATGCAACGAAGGAATTAGCGATTGGCGGCTACAATTTATCCATCCAAGTCTGGCGCCTTTATCGACAGACGTCCCTCCTCAAGAAACGCGGTGATCAGCCCATGAGATGGTACAGTTGTACGTCGAATCTCCAGTATGCGACTGCGTCCTCAACCTCTCCCCGCCCCCGATCTGGGCGGTACCTTACGCAACCGGAGGCAGTCAAAGACATGGCCGACAAATTCTCACTGATTGCTGCGAGCAAATCCGGAATGGATACAGTGAGCCAACGAAACCTACTGATACCGCCAACATCCGAGAAGAGGCCTGCTCTGTTCGCGCGCAGCCGCTGCCCAGCGCGTCCGGCTTGGGCGATGATCCGGGCCGCGCCGATTGCGCCGCAGCGTGTGGTCGCGAGGAATCGTTCACGCATGCGCGTTGGCGCGTTTGGAGCAG
>JAPOOK010000035.1 GCA_026713485.1 Chloroflexota bacterium
ACCGAGGCACGGCGGTCGTCGGCGAGATGGGCACGGGCAAGACGTTCATCGCGACGTCCGCCGCGCACGCGGCCGGCTTCCGGAACATCCTCGTCCTCGCGCCCCCGCACTTAACCGTTAAGTGGAAGCGCGAGGTCGAGCAGACCATCCCGGGCGCGAGGGCCGTCATCGTCAGTTCCATCACGGACCTGGTCAACCTCCGGCGGGCGGTGACCCTTGGGCCGCTCTTCGCCATCATGTCCCGCGAACGCGCCAAGCTCTCCTACCGCTGGCAGCCCGCAGTCGTAAACCGCTGGGCGGTCGCGGGCGGACGGCTGATGCGGATGGAGGAGACGGGACTGCCCTTTCGCATCCCGACCTGCCCCGTTTGCGCGCAGCAGATCGTGGACGCCGACGGCGTGCCGCTCTCGGATGACGATCTGGCGCGCCGCAAGCGGAATTGCCCCGAGTGTCACGGCCCCCTCTGGCAGGCGGACAACTCCGGCCCGCGCCGCTACCCGCTCTCCGACTACGTCAAGAACCACATGCGCGGGTTCTTCGACCTGCTGATCGGGGATGAGGTGCATGAGTACAAGGGAAGGGGCTCCGCGCAGGGCATCGCTGCGGGAGTGCTCGCCGACGCCTGCGGGCGGTCGCTGACCCTCACCGGCACGCTGTTGGGCGGCTACTCATCAACGCTCTTCCACTTGCTCTACCGGTTCAGCCCGGCGATTCGCTCAGAGTTCGGGCGGTCGGAAGAGGGTCGATGGATCACACGCTACGGCTTCGTCGAGCACTCCATCGGCAAGGATGACGACCGCTTCACGGAGGACGGCAGAAACAGCCGCCGTCGCAAGTACCGCAAGACCGTGAAGGAACGCCCCGGCCTCGCGCCGTCCGCGCTCTTCCACCTCATTGGCAACTCCGTCTTCCTGCGGCTGTCCGACGTGGCATCCGGCCTGCCGGACTACGAGGAACAGGTCATGCTGGCGGGGATGGACCCGGACGCCGACGCGACCGGCTTCTCGCAGAAGTCGGCCTACGAGAAACTGTTCGAGAAGTTGCGGCACGCGATGATCAAGGCGCTGGCCGACGGCTCACGGCGGCTCCTCTCCATCTACCTGCAGTCGCTGCTGGCCTACCCCGACGGCTGCACGCGGGGCGAGACGGTCTTCGATCCGGTCTCCGGCGAGCCGTTGATCCAGGTGCCGCCGCTGGCCGAGGACCGCGTCTACCCGAAGGAGAAGGCGCTGCTGGACCTGGTGGCGGCGGAACGGTTGGCTGGGCGGCGGGTGCTCGTCTACGCGACGCACACGGGCACGCGGGACATCACCGGCCGCATGGACGACATGCTCACACGGCACGGGTTCAAGGTGGCCGTCATGAAGGCGGACGCGGTTGCGCCGGAGCGCCGGGAGGCGTGGGTGGCCGAGAAGGTCAAGCAGGGGGTGGATGTCATCATCTGCCACCCACGCCTCGTTCAGACCGGCTTGGACCTCGTGGACTTCCCGACCATCGTCTGGTACGAAACGGATTACTCGGTGTACACGATGAGGCAGGCGTCGCGGCGATCGTGGCGCATCGGCCAGACCCGCCCCGTGAAGGTCATCTTCATGGCATACCGGAACACCCTGCAGGCCGACGCGCTCAAGCTGGTGGCCAAGAAGCTCCAGTCGTCGCTGGCGGTCGAGGGAGAACTCCCCGAAGACGGCCTGGCCGCCTACGGGGACGATGGCGATGACCTCATGCTCGCCCTGGCACGCAAGCTGGTCAACGGCGACGAGGACGACGCGGCGGACACCGTGGAGGTCGCCTTCGCCCAAGCCCGCGCCTCCGAAACCGAGTCGGAATCCTACCTGGTTGATGACGGTTGGCAGGCACCGGAACCGATTGTGCCTACCATTGTGGAAGTCCAACCGGCGGAGCAAATCGAGCAACCGCTCCAGGCGGCCGCCAACGCGGAGCCGGAGGACGACACGTCACAGAACTCGCTCTTCTCTTGGGCGGAGTTTATGGTGGAGGCGACGCCGAAGAGGAAGGGCCCTTCTCGCGATGCTCAATCCTCCCTCTCCCTCTTCGAGTGGGCCGTGGCAGTGGAGCAGGCACAAGGGGAAGAGAGGGTGGCCGTGCCGGCGTAGGTTCCACTTGGAATTCCGCAGCAACAGTTGCAAGGGGTGGGAGGATGTAGTTAGTGCACTACATCCTCCCACCTGGCCGGCTATGTATGTGGGTCTTTCTGTGTTTTTGGCCGAAAGCGGCCTCGCGCTAGAGAATGTAAGCTAGTTGGCTCAAGTGCGGAGGGAAGGCGAATGTCTGAAGCGAAGGCGCCTGCAAAGTCACGTATGCCCCGAGATGCTGATCCTGCCGGACGCGGAAAACCGGGGAGGTGAGGGCTTAAACACTCCCCGGCTCAGGGGCTATGCCTACGGCCCCTCCACACAAAGTGGCGGTCTTGCGCTATGCGCCTCTTATAGCCTCCGTTTCTGCAGCAGGTATATGCCTACCATGATCCCTACCAATGCGACGAATACCAGAGCCAATGCCGCCCATGCCCATACCGGGAACCCTTCGTCTTCTGTCGGAGGCTGTGCCTCCGGCGTGGCCGTGGCTACCGGCGCGGCTGTGGGCTCTACTGTTGCCGTCAGCCCAAGCGTGGGCGTTGCTGTCGGCTCAGGCGTGGACGTCGCCGTCGGCCTGGGCGTGGACGTCGCCGTCGGCCTGGGCGTGGACGTTGCCGTCGCCGCGGGAATCGGCGTTGGTGTGGCTGTAGGCGAAGGAGTCGGCGTCTCCGTGGGTGTAGGCGTAGCCGCCGGTGCAGTGACCAATGCTGTCGTCATGGCCTCTGCTCTCTTGTTGCCTCCCTGGGCGTCAGTGTATGTTGCAGAAGCCCTCAGATAGCGGCCCGCGTCCGCCTCAACCGGTCTGTAGGTGTTTGATCTTGCTCCCGCTATTGCGGTCCAGGTCGTGTTGTCCGCAGAGTGCTCCCACGTCCATCCGGTATTCGACACCGACCCATCCGGGTCCGTCAGCGCCGCTGTCAGTTCCGTCCCGACCCTGGGCTGCTGAGTCGACAAGGTCACCTCGCCGGCCTCGTCCACATTGGTCAACCTGATGATGATGTCGATGGTATCCGAGCTTCCGTCCGGGTCAGTAACCCGAACGTCGACGGCGTAGGAGTTCTTGGCCTCGAAATCGAGGGCCGTGCCCCGCGCGACGGAGATCTGACCGTTGGAGGAATCAATGTTGAATAGCGACGCATCCGTTCCGGAGAGACTGTAGGTGAGCGTGTCGCCGTCACGATCCGTGGCCGTCACACGGCTTCCTATGGCCGTTCCCGGTGCGGAGTTCTCGGCCACCGAGCGGGTGGCGCTGCTGCCTTCGTCGAATGCCGGGGCGCGGTTGGCCGGAGTCGTGGGGCCGCCGCCACCGCCTCCTCTACTGGTAGGTGGTCGCTGGGGCGCAGGACCCACTCTGATGCTGGTCACCCCACCAACGTTCACGACCTCCCTGTCTATCGAGTATGTCAAGGTCCCCGTGAAGTTATACAGCTTATTGGCTGCTGCCGTGGTCGCCTTGTACGTCACCGAGGTCTCCCCCACGAGAGGGAACGTAAGCATCTGCTCGTCCACTGTCCGCGGTATGTCCGCCGATCCAGCAACATAGGCGAATCAGCCTGGCAGGGGTTCCACCCCGCAGCCAACGCCGCC
>JAPOOK010000036.1 GCA_026713485.1 Chloroflexota bacterium
AGCGACAACATCGCCACCATCGCACACACCCCCATCGCCACCGCCACCGCCATCCCCCACCCCGTCCTCTCCCACCCCCCCCCCTCCCGCCGCGCCCCCCGCCGCCGCAGAACAGCCTCCACATCGCAACGAATGCTCTACCCCCTCCGCCCACCACCCTCCCGTCATTCCCCCACCCCCATGTCATTCCGAGCGCCTACACTGTCATTCTGAGCGTAGCGAAGAATCCAAAGCCTCAATTGCGCTACCCAGACCCCGTAACGCCAACCAAAGAATTCCTCCCCCTTGATGGGGGAGGGTTAGGGTGGGGGTGACTCCCCTGTCGTTCCGAGCGCAGCCGAGGAATCCAAAACCTCACTGCATACCCCCCCCCCCGCTCCCCTTGAGCCCGTCGAAGGGTCACCCCTCTCTCAAAGCCCCGTCCCCGCTATACTGTCCACACTGTTATGGCCGACTTTGAACTGATCAAGAGCCTCGCCCGTAAAACGGACACAAAGATCGTCCTGCTCGTTATGGACGGCCTCGGCGGCATCCCACACCCGAAGACCCTACGCACGGAACTTGAAGCTGCCCGGAAGGACAACCTCGACCGCCTCGCCCGCTCCTCTCAAACCGGCCTGTCAATCCCCGTCGCGCACGGCATCACGCCCGGCAGCGGACCCGGCCACCTTGCTCTGTTCGGCTACGACCCGATCAAGTACCTCATCGGCCGCGGCATCCTTGAAGCCCTCGGCCTCGACATGGACGTCCGTGACGGCGACGTTGCCGCCAGAGGTAACTTCTGCACCCTCGATGATGACGGCCTCATCATTGACCGCCGCGCAGGCCGCATCCCCACCGAGACCAACACGGAACTCACTACCCTGCTGAACGGCATCTCCGTTGACAACGCCACGCCCATCGTGGCCTCCGGTCGCGAGCACCGCTTTGCCATGCTCTTCCGTCCCGAGGACGGCGGACCGCAGCTCAGCGACGCCCTGACAGACAGCGACCCTCAACGAGAGGGATTGGCCCCCCTGACGGTCACAGCCACTGAGCCGTGGGCCGATAGTACCGCAGGCATCATCAATACATTCCTTGAAAAAGCCGCCTCTGCTGTCGCCGACCGCCATCCCGCTAATGGCCTGGTTCTCAGAGGGTTCTCAACGACTCCGGATTTGCCGCAGATGTCCGACGTTTACGGCCTGAATCCCGCCGCGATCGCCGCCTATCCCATGTACAGAGGCCTCGCCGAGCTCGTGGGCATGAACGTCGTCGAGACGGGCGATACCATCGAAGACCAGATCCGGACCACCAGAGACATCTGGAACAACCACGACTTCTTCTTCGTTCACTACAAGTACACGGACAGCGCAGGCGAGGACGGCGATTACGATGCCAAGGTGGCCGCCATTGAACGGCTCGACAATGCCCTGCCCGCCCTGTTGGACCTGGACCCCGATGTTCTGGTTGTGGCAGGCGACCACTCAACCCCATCAGCCATGGCCGCTCACAGCTGGCACCCGGTCCCCGTGATGATTCGCTCACGACATGTCACTGCCGGTTTCGCCGAGGCGTTCACGGAGCGGGAATGCGCGAAGGGTATGCTCGGAACCATGGCGGCGACGGACATCATGCCGTTGGCGCTCGCTAACGCCGGTAAACTGGACAAATTCGGCGCTTAAACCCCGCTTAAAAGCCCTACATTGTGAAAGAGAGCACATGACATCTGAACGCAGGCCGCTCATCGTCGGCAATTGGAAAATGAACACCACGCTCGCGGAAGCGCGAATTTTGGCCTACAACATCGTCCATCTGGTTGGCGTCCCAAAAGACGTCGATGTGGCCGTCTGCCCGCCCTTCGTTTCGCTCCCAATCGTAGCTGAAGCACTACGAGGATCCCCCGTTGCCCTTGGAGCGCAGAACCTGTATCCGGCAGAATCCGGCGCATATACGGGGGAGGTCGCGCCGAATATGCTACAAGGCCTGTGCAGCTACGCAATTGTCGGCCACTCCGAACGCCGCGCCTATTTCGCAGAGACCGACGAATTCGTCAACGCAAAAGTCCGCACCGCCCTCGAATACGACCTCACACCAATAATGTGCGTCGGCGAAACCCTCCTGCAGCATGAAGCCGGTGAGACGACAAAGGTACTGCAAACACAGACTATGGGCGGCTTGGTTGACGTAGAAGACGTGTCAATGGTCGTCATTGCCTACGAACCCGTCTGGGCCATCGGCACCGGGGTCGCCGCCACGCCGGACGACGCGCGTGAAGGCATCGCAGTTATCCGCAGCACAATTGCAGATGCGCGCGGGCAAGACGTCGCTGATTCAGTCCGTATTCTGTACGGCGGCTCCATGAACCCGCAGAACGTCGCGTCACTACTTGAACAGCCGGGCATTGATGGTGGCCTGATCGGCGGCGCGTCACTCAACGTCGAGCAGTTCATTGCCCTGGTTCGGGCGGCGGAAGAACGCGAGCGCGAATAACGCCGGTTGCCCCGCGTCGTACGCCGGCCATCCCGCCTTCTTGTCTATACTGAACACGTGGAGTCGGCGAGCAGGAGTCTCTCCGTCTAGTAAAGCCAACTCACAGCGAGATCAGCATTAATCGGCCGTGTTCAATCACAGGAGGAAAGCACTAGCATGTCCAACGGTTCCACCATTCGCATAGGTCTTGTCGGCGCGGGCCGATTTTCGCAACGGCGCGTTGTGCCTGAGCTCGCAAGAGTCCCGGGTGTCGAATTCGTCGCAGTAGCAAACAACAGCGCAGAATCGACCGCTCGAGTAGCCGAGCAATTCAGCGTCGCAACTCAGGCCTCCTCATGGCAGGATGTCGTTTCTTCCCCGGATGTTGATCTCATCTTCAATGGCACGCAAGCGCCGCAACATCGCGATATCCTGCTTGGCGCGCTCGAAAACGGTAAGCATCTTCTTACCATGAATCCGCTGGCCATGACCGGTGCCGAGGGGCGTGAGATCGTTGCCGCGCTGGAAGCCCGACCGGAACTCAAAGCGCGACAGTATCCGGCGTTTCCCGGCGGTCCGTACGATCGTGAGGACGCGCTCGTTCTGCGGCTGCTTTCCTCGGGTCGCATTGGCCGCGTTCTGAGTGCGGAGATGCAGTGGCACACGCCCTACCTCGCCTTTGGCAGCTACTTTGACATCCTGAATCGATGGCTGGGACAACACCAGCGTCTGTTGGTCGTTCGAAAGCAGCACGAGGTCGGCAATCGACGCGTTGGCTTCTCTGCCATCCTGGCGGACCTTGGCGACGACGTGGCCGTGCGCTACACGCATGACAATCTCGCGCCACAAGCCACTCAGAACGCGCACATTGCGCTGCACGGCGAGGAAGGCACCATCACCATTGAGGCTTATCCTGCCGATCCGTTTTCGTCCGTGCGCATCGCTTCAGGCGACGGTGATGCTGAGGTCGTGCCGGTGCCGGACGATCTGAGACAGGCGTATGAGGACGAGAGGCGGGTCAATATCGAGGAGCAGTTTCTCGGATGGGTGATGGGCGGCGCGGAACCGACTCCACTCCTCCTGACCTTGCAGCAGGGCCTGCAATCCATTGACGCCGCGGAGGCGTTCGTCGCCTCAATGCGACAGGGCGGCGCGTGGGTAGAGTTGCCATAGAGCCAGGTTTCCGCGCTTAGGCGCGCCACATTGAATAGGGCGAAATTCACCCATGGGCACACCGGTCATTGCGCTTGTTGGGGCAACGGCGGTTGGAAAGTCAGCTGTAGCCGTAGCACTCGCTCGACGCATTGGCGGAGAGATTATCAATGCGGACAGCAGGCAGGTCTACCGCGGCATGGCGATCGGCACAGGCATACCTTCCGAGGATGAACGCAGCGGCGTTCCGCATCATCTCTATGGCATATCTGAGCCGGATGATGACTTTTCCCTGGGTCGGTTTCTCACTGCCGCCAAGTGCGCCATACAAGACATCCATGAGAGGGCAAGGACGCCAATCGTTGTAGGAGGCACCGGTCAATACGTATGGGCGTTGCTTGAAGGATGGAATGTTCCAGAGGTGGCGCCGGACCCCGAATTGAGGCAGCAACTGATGGAGCGTGCCGAGGCCGAAGGGCGTGACACTCTGCATGAAGAACTCCGTCGTCTGGACCCCACCGCTGCGGAACTCATCCACCCCAACAACCTGATCCGCGCCATGCGTGCCCTTGAAGTTGTCAGGACGACAGGCCGCCCATTCTCCGAGCAGCGCACACAAACCCCTCCACCCTGGGACACACACATCGCAGGAGTCAGCATGGAGCGAGAGGCGCTGGATGTGCGTATTGAACAGCGCGTTGACCATCAGTTGGAGGCCGGTTGGGTTGACGAAGTTCGAGCTCTGTTAGCAGCTGGTTACTCACCATCGCTTTCGTCATTCCGCAGCATTGGCTACCGGGAAATAGCCACGCATATTGAAGGCCACATGCCGGTTGATGAGATTCGGCAGACCATCATCAGCAAAACACGCCGCTTTGCCCGAACACAATTTGCGTGGTTCCGCGCGGATGACGAGCGCATCACGTGGGTGGAGGCAGACGAGGTCTCTGAGCGGCCGTCAGAACAGATACAAGCTACGTTGGGACTCTGATCTGCAGACGACGGTATACTTGGCGCATGAACTTCACGAAGATGCACGGTACAGGCAACGACTTCATCGTTGTTGAAGGCGGTCCCGCCGGGGCCGATTCCACGAATTGGCCTGATGTCGCACGCGCTGCATGTGACAGGCATTTCGGAGTCGGCGCAGATGGCATCCTCGTGATTCGCCCTTCAGATGACGCGGCCTTACGCATGCAGATCTTCAACCCGGACGGCTCCGAGGCGGAGATGTGTGGCAATGGAATCCGCTGCGTCACCAAATACGCCTTAGAGCGCGGCATCGTCGATGGCTCTGCGATCCGAAACGAGGCCGGTTTGCCAATCGAGACCCTCGGCGGGCTAATGACCGTCTGGCCGCAAAACGGCAGCGTGGGCGGAGCCATCGAGGCGGTGCGTGTCGGCATGGGCGCGCCAATACTGGAACCTCGGGAAATCCCTGTCGCCGTGAATGGCCCGGGACCTGTTCAGGGTCACGGGCTAGAGGTAGGCGGCTACGCCCTTAGCCTTTCCTTTGTTTCCATGGGCAACCCACACGCCGTTGCGTTCATCGATACGCCGGTGGCTGATTTTCCACTGGAGACCATCGGGCCGATGGTGGAGAACCATCCACTCTTCCCGGAGCGCGTCAACTTTGAGATCGTCAACGTGCAATCCCGCGAAACTATTACCATGCGCGTATGGGAACGCGGCGCGGGTCTCACCATGGCGTGCGGTACCGGAGCTTGCGCCGCGGTAGTCGCGGCACGGATCGCCGGCTTTGTAGACGACTGTGTGTCAGTGGAGTTGCCGGGTGGGGCGCTCACCATAGAGTGGGACGGCAACCAGGACAGCCAGGTCTACATGACCGGCCCTGCTACAACCGTCTACGCTGGCCAATTGCTCACGAGCTAGACCGCCCCGCAGTTCCCGACTCAACGTAGGTCCCCGCGAGCCGAGCGGGCAGTTGTGGTCGCTTCATCGTCAGATACATATACAGCGAAATGATGGCCATGAGGCCCAGCCCGAAGAACGCCCATCGGTAGCCGTCCGCCCCGTAAGTGTCATACATGTATCCGGCGAGGATTGGGGCAAAAACCCCCCCAATTGACGTAAATGTAAACTGCAGTCCGAGCAACCGACCATAGACCTGCCGCCCAAAGAGTTCACCGAGCAAGGCAGATCGTGGTGGGTTTCCGAGGCCAAACCCGAATCCGAAGAACACAGCGAAGAGAACACCCGTTATCGGGTCACGGGCGATAAAGAAGAGTACTGCTCCTATAATCTGCAGGGCAAAGGAGACCGCGACGATCTTGCGCTTGTCATAGATGTCTGCAAGCACTCCACCGAGGATACGGGCAGGAAAACTGGAGAGCGGAAGGAGTGTCGCCAGCGCCGCCGCCCACCATGGGCTTAAACCGAAAGATTTCCACACGATAATTTGGTGAATGATGAATGAACCGAAGAATATGAAGCCAAAAACGTTCGCAACCACGTATTTCCAGTACGTCGTTGTCTTGATCGCCTCTTTTACTGTGAACGTCGTATCCGCATAGCGGTCGTCCGTATCCATTTCGGCACTTCGGGCCGCCTGCTCTTCGCTGACTCCGTCCGGCCTGAGTCCATATTTCTCCGGCGCATCGCGCATCAAGAATCCAAGTGGCAACCCGACAATAAACGTTGTGAACCCGAGATACAGCAGCGCTTCCCGCCAGGTGAACACTGCGATTAGAGCAACGACAACCGGCACCAGCAGGGCACTCGCACCCGCTCCGTAGGACACGATGGCCATGGCGGTGCCACGCCGACGGATGAACCAGGAATTGACGGCGGTGTTAACCGTGAGGAAGGAGCCGAACGCGAGGCCAAGGGCCATCACTGCGAAGGCGGCGAAGAATTGCCACAACTCCTGGATGTAACTCAGTCCGATGAATCCACACCCGAGAATAAACATGCCGCTCATAACTGATTTGCGCGGCCCGAAACGGTCCACAACATAGCCAACGAATGGACCGAAAATACCCTGTTCCGTCCGCTGAAATGCGAAGGCAATGGAAGCCACAGCAGTCGGCCATCCAAACTCATCAATAATCTCTGCAAAGAACGGCGCAAAGCCGTAGAAGAAAACGCCGGCCGTGTAGAAGAGGACGCCGAAGCTGGCAATCGCCAACCACCAGCCGTAGAAGACGCGGTTGGGGTGCATCAGAACCGATACTGCTGCGTTAACGGCGACCTCCCAACAAAAACCAAAGCCCGCGAACGGGCGGATTGAATTTCAGTATAGACCCGCAACCTGTAGCATGTGGTTCAGGGTGCGGCGGATGCTTGCGGGCGTGGCCGTGACACAGTCAGCGTCAGTGGTATGGACATACTCAGGATTACGGCGACAACTATAAACCCAATTACATAGCTTTCCGTCTGGTCGTAAAGCCAGCCGATGGCAATTGGTGACGCGATGGCCGGCAGTGACGCCAGCCCCTGTTGAATACCGGAAACGCGGCCAAATATGGACAGTCCCCAATACTCCGCCTGAAGAGCCAGCCGCACCGACGATTGCGAACCGATCGCGCTTCCCAGGAGGAATCCGGCGAGTATCGTCAACCACGGCACTGTTGACATGGGTATCAGCACGATTGCGATTGCCTGCACGGTGATCCCCGCTGCAAGCACTAGTCGCTTATCAATGTAGTCGGCCACCGTTCCGGCGATGACACGAATGGGAATGCTTGACGATGTCTGCCAGGCAAACATGAAGGCGATGAACCCCTTGGAGAATCCGTTCTCCTGTAGGATGAGGGCTTCAAACGTGATGATTGACCAAGATGCACCCAGCAACGCGCTGGCCGTCACATACTGCCAGTAACCCCTGCTCCTCAGGACATCCCGAAGCGTGAAGTTGGCCTCCGGCAAGATAGTCGCACGGGATGACGGCGCAGTTGGGTCCACGGGTGCTTCGCCGCCGTCCGGCTCCATGCCGTAGTCCTGCGGCCTGTTGCGGATGAGCGGGATTAGAAGCGCGCCCACTACCCAGAAACCCACTCCCGCGCCAAACAGGACAGATCGCCATCCGAATTCCGGGATAATCCACGCCCACGCGCCGGCGAGCAGGCCCGACATACCGGGTCCAACCAACATGATGCCGTTGGCCCGGCCGCGGTATCGCCTGAACCACGCGTTGATGGCCGCCGCCGTCACCGTGAATGAGCCCGCGCTGAGACCAAAAGCCAGGATGATGAAGACTCCGTAGTACTGCCAGATGTTCTCGACCTGGCTCATCAACATGCAGCCGCCACCCGCGACAAAATAACCAACGACCAGAACCTTGCGTGGGCCGAACCTGTCTACGAGATAGCCCGTTAGCGGTGCGCTGATTCCCGATTCCAGCCGCTGAAGTGACGGCCCAATGCCGGCCAGCGCCTGCGACCATCCAAAGTGTCTGACCATCGCAGCGAAAAAGTTGGAGAAACCCCAGAAGCCGATGCCGTCCGTGTAAGCCGCGAGGCCCGTACCTGCCAACGTCACCCACCAACCGTAGAAGACCTGCCTGGGATGCCGCGCAAACATCCACGCGGTCATGACGACCTTCTCGGTTCTCACGTAGCGAGTCTCACGGAGTCGGCAGTTCCACTATGTGGGCGGTTCATAAGGAGGACCATCACCACCGCAAGGGCAAGAGGAAGCACAACAGTCATAAACGCTATGCGGTAATCGTAAGCGTCTGCTAGCCAGCCGACCAGCACCGGTGAAATCAGTCCGCCAACGGCCCCTGCCCCAACCTGCAAGCCCATCAGAGAACCAAAGATGCCGCGCCCCCAGTACTCGCCCTGTAAAGATAATCGCGCGGCATTGCTGCCTCCCCATCCCGTGCCGTAGATAACCTCAAAGAGGATGGCCACCCAGATGTTGGCGACGAAGATAAACAGGATGCCCCCGGCGAGCTGGAAGCTCAACATTGTCGCCACGACAAGTTTCTTGTTGAATCTGTCCGCGAGCGCTCCGGAGAAGAATCGCATTGGGATGCTGGCGATGGTAAAGACGACAACCATCGCGCCCGCCGTTTCGACAGAGAAGCCGTAGCTTACGAGTGCGGGGATGTGGTGGACAACCATCGCGGTGATAGCTATTTGTTGCATAGAAAGCGCGCCTACATAAAGCAGGTAAGACCGACTGAGCAGGATTGAACGCACTCCCCCTGGCATCGGCTCCGGCTCAGCCACCGTGGAGGATTCCCCGCTTTCGGAGACATCCCCCTCGGGCGGGTCGCCGTCCATGCGGAGGCCGTAGTGCTCGGGACGTCGACGCAGGACCAGGGCGAGCGGGACGCATGTAATCCACGTGCCGATTCCGGTGAAGAGAGCGGCATCCCGCCATCCGTATTCGCGGATCAGCACCACGAGCAAGGCCGTGATGATGCCTGCAAAGCCCGGCCCCATGAAGGTCAGGCCGAGGGCTTTACCGCGATTGCGCAGGAACCAGTTGCTGACGGCCGTCGCGACCATGACGTAGGATGTCGCCCCCATGCCGCTGCCGATGAGGATAAACGCGACATAGTACTGCCATGCATGATCCACGCGACTCAGAACGATGAAACCCGCCCCGCCAAGGAACATGCCAATCGCAGTGACAAAACGTGGGCCAAGGCGGTCGGTCAGGAAACCGATCGTTGGGCTGAACACGGCGGTCTGCAGAGCGAGTATCGCGGGGCCGAGCGAAACCTGCGCGCGCGACCAGTTCAGATCGAGTCGGATGCTGTCAAAGAACGCGCTGAACCCAAAGAAACTGACGCCCGTCGTCCAGAACATCAGGTACAGGCCGGAGAGGGCCATCCACCACCCATAGAACAGGCGCGGACGACGCCGGCGTGGGGCTGAGACGTCGGCCGTCATACCGCCACCTGCGGTTCACTCCCAGCCGTTGCGTTTCCGTACTGCGGCCGCTTTATGAGCAGGATCAGGACAAGGGCAATTGCGAGAAGCAAGAGAATCACCAGAGGCAACACAATAAACGGAATAAGGGGATCTCTCTCGTACATTGAGGGGGGCAAGAGTTGCGCTCCTATGAGTGCCCCTATCAGAGTTGCACTAGCGAGGAGTCCAAGACTCAGGCCAAAGTACTTCAATCCCCAGTACTCGGACAGCAGCGACAGGGTCGCGGCGCTAAGCGCCCCGACGCCAGTACCAGCAACAATGCCAAAACAGACTTCAGACCAGCCGTCAATCGGAATAGCCGCGGCCAAGAAGAAGACTAGTTGCAGGCTAATACCAACCAATATTGCCTTGCGGCTACCAAGTCTGTCTGCGAGAACGCCGGTGAGGAAGAGCGCTGCCGCGCCGGGTAACATAATTCCCATCCGAGGAAAGTCCATGGGCCACATCGAAAGGGAATTATGTACAGGGGCATATGCCAAATGGGCCATCGTAAAGCCTATGCCAATTGCAGATGGTAGAACGAATAGCGTACTTGCCTGAAGTGCGCATGCAGCAAGCACCAGTAAGTATGAACGGCTAAGCAGAATAGAGCGCAGCGGCGCTGCTGGCTCGGGGATAGATCCTGCATTAGAGCTCTGCTCATCGACCTCCGCCACATCCTCCGTATCAAGAAGTCCTTCTCTACGGCCAGATGAATCATCGGAAGGGTGATGCTTCAGAAAGAGATATGCAGGAATGATGCCCAAAGCCAACATTACACTTACGTCGATGAGTACAAGAGCGTGGGGCTCCCTAACGTCGGGCCAGACACCCCGAGTAAAGTCGAACGGGAGGAGCCAGTAGAATACGCGGTGGATCTGGAAACGGAACATCGGCACTAACGGCGCAAGCATGACACCGGCCAACAACACGGCAAGTGCCTTGGCGCGATGTTGCTTGAACCTTGCCGTTACGGACTTTGCGAAGGCAATTAGTAGAACCCCGCCGATGACTCCCATGGTCAAGAGCCACGAGAGAAAAAGGAGCCATGTCTCTTCCAGGAATTCGGAGGCCGCGAATACAATTGCAGACCCGATCAGCATCGGCATGACAATGACTAGAGAACCCCGTCGGTCAACTGCATAGCCGATCAGCGGTGCCAAGGCGAGAGTGACGCCCGCCAGAACATAGAATTCGAGTTCCCTGGGAAACCAATCGGAATCTCTCCTAAGTCCCCACTGCCAGCCGTCGTAGAAGCCATCCTGCAGGCGAGTCACGACGGCCAGCAGGAAGAACCCCAGTATCACAACCAACCAGCCACGGTGGATGTGGCGAGTGAGCCATTCAGGGAGCAGAGGTTCCGTGCCATAATCCTCGTCCTGTTCGTTCATGCCCCATGCTAGGCGCGGGCGCTCGCCAAACACAAACATAAGTTGGCAGTCGGCTTGATTGCTACAATAGGTTTCAGTGCGCAGTCACTCGCAGTTCAGGTAACAGAGGAGACCCAGCCGAATGCCACTACCAGAGCAGGCGCGCCGCGTCGCGCAGTTGCCCCCGTATCTCTTTGTGGAGGTCACGCGCAAGATCAATGAGAAGCGCGCCCGTGGCGAGGACGTGATATCCCTCGCCATCGGCGACCCTGACCTGCCCACTCCTCCCCATATCATCAGCTCGCTCGTCACATCTTTGGAGGACGTGGCGAATCACCGCTACCCGGAGTCGGACGGTCTGCCTGCATTCAGGCGCTCGGTCGCCGACTGGTACAAGAAGCGGTTTGGTGTGGAATTCGACCCGGATACCGAAGTCCTCCCGACGATCGGCTCAAAGGAGGGAATTGCTCACATCGCGTGGTGTTACCTGGATCAAGGCGACATTGCGCTGGTGCCTGATCCCGGCTACCCCGTCTACAGCGTCGGGACGATGCTGGCCGGCGGAGAATCCTATTACATGCCGCTGCAACGGGAGACCGGCTTTCTTCCTGATTTGGACGCTATCCCGGAGGACGTGGCCCGAAAGGCCAAACTCCTATGGATCAATTATCCGAACAACCCTACGGCCGCTGTTGCAGAACTCGACTTCTATGAGCGCGTCGTGGAGTTTGCAAAGAAGTACGACATCGTCGTTTGCCACGACGGCCCTTATACGGAGGTCGCATTTGACGGCTACAAGCCGGTGAGCTTCATGCAGGTGGACGGGGCAAAGGACGTGGGCATTGAGTTTCACTCGCTGTCTAAGTCCTACAACATGACCGGCTGGCGCATCGGCATGACCGTCGGAAACGCGGAAGTCACCAACGCGCTGATGCGCATCAAATCAAATGTGGACTCAGGCGTCTTTCAGGCCGTGCAGTTGGCCGGCATCGCCGCCCTCGAGGGGCCGCAGGACATCATCGACCACCACAACGCCGTCTACCAGGCGAGGCGCGATCGACTCATCCCTGCCCTGCGGAAGATGGGGCTTGAGGTAGATCCGCCCAAGGCAAGTCTGTACGTCTGGGCCAAGCTACCGGACGGGGTATTGTCCGGTGAATTCGCGTCCCGTCTCATAGAAGAGGCGAACGTGGTTGTTACACCCGGCCGCGGCTACGGCGAGTGGGGCGAAGGGTTCATCCGCTGCTCGCTGACCGTCGGAGACGACGCCCTTGACCGCGCGCTGGAGAGGTTGGGCAACGTCAACATCTCTGATCTAGTCTAGACGGACGAAAAGACATGACGCAGGCAAGAAAAACGCGACCGGAGAAGAACACCGTCAACTCATTTAACGCTGATGAGGAACGCGTGATGCTCGTTCTGGCATGGGCGGAGCGGTCCATGACTTTATCAGAGTTGTCGGCCAGCCTTGAGACCTCTGCGGAGGATCTACGCGAGGCGATGCGTTCGCTTTATCGACGTCAATTCCTCCTGATTTCACGGGGCATCGGGCAAATAAGAGATACGTATCTGCTTTCACAACCTGCCCGGGCGTATGTCCGCCGCCACCTGCTTCCAGAGATGCCGCGCAAACTGCCAATCGAGACTCTCACTACCACGGGCAAGCAGCGCTAAAGATCCGCGTTGAACGCGAACCAGTTGACCCACCAATAGTAGGTGATGTAGGCACCCGCGCCGATGAGCATGACCGGACTCGCCCACTCCACAATCGGCATCGCCTGGCGAATCACCACACGGATTAGGTCCTTGAAGACCGCCGCCCCTAGCGTCAAGCCAATCAGGCCCACGCCCATTCCCGCGCCATAGATCAGGAACATGATGAAGGCTGCATAGCCGCCGATGACCTGCCCCTGTGCGAGAATCGCAAGGAAAATTGGGAACGTGCAGCTTAGCGTGGCCAACGCATAGGCCAGTCCAAACAGGAATATGGACACCAGCCCCTTACTTCCCGTTCCCCAGTTCACTCCAATGGTCGGAATAAGTGAGATGGAGCGCTTGTTTACCAGCATGAATACGACCATGTATACGCCTAACAGCACGAGCGCAATGCCGACGACTATGGCGATGTAGGGCATGGCATCACGCAGGAAAGTGCCAAGTATGCCCCACACAACGCCGAATGTCCCAAACAGGAGCAGGAACGCAAGCGCTGCCGTGCCTCCGACAAGCATTGCCTGCCCAAGTCGAAGCGCAATGGGACGTTCCTCGTAACCTTCTTCGCGTGAACCGATGTAATAGCCGATGTATGCAGGCAGCATTGCCACGCCGCACGGGCTGGCCAGCGCGACAAATCCGGCGCTGAATGCAAAGGCAAAAGGTAGGTTGAACATTAGCGACAGGCCCTCATATACAGAAAGTATACGAGGGCGGCATTATCCCTGTCGGCTTGTGCCGACGGGTGTGCGTTTGAGGTCGAGGCCGCTTGCCTAGGCGTTTACGGTCTCTTGGTCAATAACGGTGCAGGACATCAGGCGCTCTGCGGTCTCCGTAAGCATGGCGTCACCGAGAGCCAGGATGTCCCTTACACGCTGATCCGTTACCGAGTAAAAGACGTTGCGGCCACGCCGATCCGCGTCAACGAAACCACACCAGCGCAGGCAGGAAAGGTGGCTCGAAACACGGCCCTGTGGTGCCCCCAGCATCTCTACGAGTTCAGAGACGCTGCGCTCTGAGTCCAGAAGAATGTGGAGGATTCGGAGCCTCGTTGGATCTCCAAGTCCGCGGAAGAATCGAGCCGCCGCCTCAGCGCCGGAAGGCGCAGCAATCATAGGGCCCGCTGGCGTGAGTGTTAGTACGTGCATTGCGCTCATTCTGAGAGTCCGTCCAATCCCATTTCTTCCGATCTTCCTACCCAATCCGTTCCAGGGGGCACACATAGAGCGACCCCACACGGAATGGACACCTCTAACTATATCGTATGTCGCAGCAGGAGCGTGCCCGTACAATTGAAAGCAGATGCACGCGCCGTATTTCTCTCAGACTCTCAGTCGACACCTGCTGGCCCCGTTGCGACAGGCGGCCATTCTCGCCATGGTCATCGTTGCCGTGCTGGCGGCAGCCTGCGCCGGCGAGCCAACTCCGACTCCCACGCCTGAACCCACCCCCACAAGCACGCCCACGGCGACACCCTCGCCAACCGCAATCCCAGGCCCAACGTCCGCCCACACGCCCCGCCCTATCAGCCTGCCCGCCGATGAAGCGCCCCACGCTGACCCGTTGGAGTGGTGGTACTACAGCGGCGTCATGGAGGATAAGGATGGAAGCGACTATGGATTCCATTTCGTGATATTCCAGGTGACGAATCCAGAGAACGGGGACACCGGTTACATGTCTCATGCGTCGGTGTTTGATATCGATGCCGACCATAGGGAGCAAGCCGTGCGTTTCGGGTTTGAATCGCAAGAGCAGCCGGCCTCCGGATTTGATTTCGCGATCTCCGATTGGACGCTAAGTGGCGACGCGGGAACACACTCGTTCGTCGCAACGACGGACAATTTCGCGTTCGATCTCACCGTGCAGACAACCAAGCCTGCGGTCCTCCATAACAGGACCGGCTACCTGGAGGCGCTGAATGGTTGGACCTATTACTACAGTTGGACAGACATGGACCTGCGCGGAACGCTCACCGTCAATGGGCAGGATCTGCACGTTACCGGCGAAGCCTGGATGGATCACCAATGGGGCGACTTTGTCGTCAGTGGATATCCAAGCGGCTGGCAGTGGTTTGCCGTCTCTACAGACAACAACTATGAGTTGATGGTGGCGGCTGCCCGCGAGTCTGACGGGCAAGTCATAACGTACAGCACGTTGGTCGACCCGTCCGGCGTGGCAACACACATTGACGGCGAAGACATCACAATCGAAGTTCTAAGCGTATGGACAAGTCCTCACACGGGCGGGGAATACCCTGCGGGATGGCGTATCACTATCCCTCCGCATGACATCTCTATGACGCTCACACCTCTGCTGGACGATCAGGAATTCACGCTCGCCTTTCCGCCGAACACCATTTACTGGGAAGGACTGACGGAAACCGACATTACTTTCCGTGGCGAGCCCGTCGGTGGTTCTGCTTACGTAGAACTTGTGGGGTACGCGCCGCCCCCGACGCCGACCCCCTGAATCGCTTTAAGCGCATTCCGTGAATCGACGCTATTCATCGTCGTCTTCGTCTTCCATCCCGTACGTGCGGAAGGTTGCGCCCCAACGGTCTGAATGTTTGTACGTAAGATCCTCAAATTGGCCGGAGAATTGTGGCGTGTCGATAGGATCAGTCGTCATGATGTAGGCGTCCTCGTCGTTGTTTGAGTAATAGCGCTTGCGGCGTCCAACAATCTTGAAGCCGTATTTCTTATAGAGGTTCTGGGCGACTTCATTGGATACCCGAACCTCCAGGGTCACGGCGTGGCAATTGAGCAGCTTGCTCGCCTCCACCGCGCCAATGATGAGCAGTTCGCCGATCCCCTGTCCTCGATGCGACTTGCGCACGCCTACGCTCGTCACGTGGCCCTCATCAATGACTGCCCACAGGCCGAGATAACCGGCAATCAACTCTTCAGTCGGGGGTGGCGCGTCTGTGCCTGCCCCGAGGAGCCGCTTGACAACGTTCGTAATGCCTCCGCCACGTCTCCGCCCGCTGCCTCCCGGTCTATCAGTAGGTGGAAGATCGTTCTTGCGGGCATAATCGTCATAGGGCGCATCATGGGCAACCGCAACCAGATAATGTGCATATTTTCGTTCACGCAGATCGCGTCGGAACGGAGGCGCGTACCTGTTCTCGGGAAACGCGTCGCGGTCTATCTGGACGGCCTGAGTGATATCGCCCTCATGCATGGGACGAAGGAGCCAAGGCATAGCGTCAAACGCGTCGTTGTCTATCATTGATTTCTCGCCGTCTGCAAAAAGGATAAAGTGAAATCGACGCCAACGGGCAGCTAACCCTGAGAGGAACCTAAACGTTATCTGGATGTAGTGAATGAACCAGGAGACAGCACGCATTCACTCGGGGGCTGAAACACCACTGACTGATGATGACATCGCAGCCATTGTTCAGCAGGCCCAAAAGGGGGAGGCAGCGGCGTTTGGTCAACTCTATGAAATCTATTCCGACAGGGTCTTTCGTTACATCGCCTATCGCGTAGATAGTGACGCGGACGCGGAGGACATCACAGAGGATGTATTCATTCGCATGTTAGAGGCAATCGGAACATTCAAATGGAGGCAAGTGCCGTTCTCAGCGTGGCTCATGCGCATCGCGCACAACCGCGTTATTGACTACTACCGTCGCAGTCGACTTCGGACTGCAACGCCGCTTGATGATGCGCCCCCCCTTCCCTCTCGTGATCGAGACCCGCAAGAAAGGGTGGACACATTTTCAGACCTCCAGGAACTGCGCGTGGCGATGGCCGGCCTTACGGATCTGCAGCGGCAGGTGATATCCCTGAGATTCGGCTCGGACCTGTCAATTTCTGAGACCGCTCACGTGATGAATCGCAACGAAGGCGCGGTGAAGGCGCTGCAGCACAGCGCGATTCGAGCATTGCGTCGGCTCATGTTGCCAAGGAATACGCAAGGCGGTGCAACACCATGACCTCGCTGCCGCCTGACGACCCTGCCCTTTCGGAAATTGTGAATGAGTGCCTTGAGGCGCTCCGCCACGGTAATTCCATTGATGACTGCCTGAGCCGCCATCCGGACATCGCGGACGAGCTGCGCCCTCTGCTGGCAGCAGCTATGGCCATGACTGACGTTGCTCCAACCCGTGACGAATCAGCGCGGCGCTTGGCACACACGCGCTTTGAGGGCGCTGTGCGCCATCATCTCGCCACGAACCGGCGCATGACATCTGGGCGACTCTCAATCCGTGAGTGGTGGAGCAATCGCGCCTCCGGGTGGACGCGCATCTGGGCAGTAGGATTCGCCTCTATGGCGCTTTTCGTCATCCTTAGTACGGGCGCTGCATATGCCTCTACGGACGCGCTGCCCGATAGCCCACTCTATCCTGTAAAGCGCGCCACGGAGCACGCACGGCTCGCAATCACTTTCTCGGATGAAAGCAGGGCCATCTATTACCTGGAACTCATTGAACGACGCACTCTGGAGCTCGCAGCCGTCGTAGAGAACGGCGACCAGCGACAAGCAGAAGAGCTCAGCCGTGACGTGCTCAAGAACATCGAATTCGCTCGTGTGGAGGCCGGGTACACAGAGGCTGATGTTGAACAGCAACAGGAGGCCGAACAACAGTCTGATGCGATTAGTCAGCTGAGTTACGAGACGGCTGAGTCATCGATCACGCTTGCTGCTGACGATATTGAGAGGGTTTCCGCCGGAGTCAACAACATCGTGCAGATCCGTGTCGATCCTCGTCGTCGCGCATACATCGAAGCCGAACGACAGACTGCCGCCCGAGCGTACGCAATGCTCCAGATCGCCCACCAGATCGCTCCGCCCCACGTTCAGGAGCATGTTGCCAATGCGTTGACCCTAGCAGAGCAACGCTATCGAACAACACGGTTCCCGGACGAACCCGCGCCGATCTCCCGCACTCTCTTCGTGCAAGGGATCGCCCGAATCACCGATCAAGGCATGACAATCAGCGGCAGGCTCCCGTTTGAAATCTCTCACAATGCCCTTGGTAATCGCCCGCCAGAGGATGGTGATGCCGTAACCGTCGGAGGATACGTTCGCGATGATGGCGTGCTTCTTGTGCTGCGCCTCTATGCGTTCGAGGCGGAGGGGATTGCGGAGAATCAGATCTGGCTGCAAGCAGAGATGTTTGGCGCCAACGAAGAAAACCTCTTTATCCCCGGATTCAATATCTTGGTGGACGATTGGTCGCAGGTGGGGAGTTTGGTGAATAAACCGGGCGGCTGGGTATACGTACAAGGAACGGTGAGCAACTACGGTGTAGTCGATGGGGAAGACATCCATCTGCTTGGGAACGGCCCCATTCTCTTCCCACGTCCGTAACGCCTTCGTTTACAGCGAAGGCGGGCAAAGGTGACGTAACTCGCGCTATACTTGGATGTTATGAACCGTCCCGCCCAAAAGTCGGGCGTTTGGTATAACGTTCGGATATTTCTGCGACTGCAGACCTTTCTCCTGCCGTATTGGCGTCGGGCAACACTCACGTACGTCCTGCTGTTCATCTCCAGCGCCAGTGCCCTGGTCATTCCGTGGCTCTTCGGACGGGCAGTCGATCGACTCGTTGAGCAGGCATCTTTAGGCATAATTCTCACCGTCGCCGGTTGGATTCTCGTTGCGGCCATCATTCGCGGCGCTACCTCATACGGTCAGAGCTATTTCAGCCAAGCCGTCTCCCAACTCGTCGCGTACGACTTGCGCAACACTATGTACGACCGATTCCAAAGACAGAGTTTCTCGTTCTTCGATACGTCAAGGACGGCTGAACTGATGTCACGGGCGACGGCAGACGTGGAGTCCGTACGGATGCTGATCAGTTTCGCGTTGGTCCGCATCGTGCAGGTCGCCGTGATGCTCTTGATGGTGACCGTCGTGCTGCTCCAGTCCAACTGGCAGCTGGCATTGGTAACCTTGGCCGTCTTGCCATTCATCGCCTATCGCACAACACGCACAAGCCGCCGCCTGCGCCCAGTCTGGCTCGCCGTACAGCAGGAGATGGCGGCCCTAAGCACCGTCCTCCAGGAGAGCCTGTCCGGGATGCGCGTCGTCAAGGCATTCGGACGCGAGAAAGAGGAGACGGAGCGTTTCAACAAGCAGGCATATACACTCTACGAGCGCAATGTCACGGCCAACGACGAGCAGGCACTCAACACGGCATTGATGACGTTCTCCGTCTACTTTGCCGCGGGAATCCAACTACTGTACGGCGGTTACATGGTCATGCAGGGTGAACTTACGCCCGGCGACCTCACTGCCTTCCTGTTCTACCTGCTAACGATTACGGTCTACATCCGCATGATCGGCTGGCTTGGAAACCCGCTCTCCCCCGCCGTCGCGTCCGGCGAGCGCATTTTCGAAATTCTGGACGCCCGTCCGGAGGTGCGCGAGAAGCAGGATGCCACTGATAACGCCGTTGTCGCCGGCCAGATCGCCTTCAACAACGTATCGTTCGGTTACGGCGGGCGGGATGATGTGCTGCAGGACGTAACTTTTGTGGCCGAGCCGGGACAGGTCATTGCAGTGGTCGGGGCGACGGGCAGCGGCAAAACAACCCTGGTCAGCTTGATTCCAAGGTTCTATGACCCGACACGTGGCGCAGTTGTCATCGACAGAGTGGACGTGCGGAACATGACGCTCGACCACCTGCGAAGCTCAATCGGTCTCGTACAGCAGGATGTCTTTCTCTTCTCGGCAACGATACGCGACAACATTGCCTACGGAGTGCCGGAAGCTCCGGAAGAGGAAATCATCGCCGCGGCCAGCGCGGCACGACTGGACAGCTTCATCCGCAGCCTGCCCGACCAATATGACACGTGGGTGGGCGAGCGTGGCATCAACCTTTCCGGCGGGCAGCGGCAGCGGCTCGCTATCGCCCGCCCGCTCTTGCTCGACCCGCGCATCCTGATCCTGGATGATTCCCTCTCCAGCGTGGACGCGGAAACGGAGAGATCAATCCAACAGGCGCTCGACCGCGTGATGGAAGGGCGGACCACAATCGTCGTCGCCCAGCGGTTGGCCAGCGTTCTACGAGCCGACCAGATTCTCGTGTTGGATGAGGGACGCATTGTCCAGCGCGGCACGCACGCAGAGCTCATCGCCTACCCAGGTCATTATCGGCAGATTTACGAACTGCAGCTGCGCCACCAAGAAGAAGCGTTTGAAGCCGCTCCTGAAGGGATTACAGCCGGCGGAGGTTCACGGCCATGATGGGTGGCGGAGGCGGAGGAGGATACGGCCAGTACGACGGCTGGGACGATGAGAATCTCGGCGCTGTCTATGACCGGAGCATCCTTGTCAGGCTGATACCGTACATTGGCCAATTCAAGCTGTGGGCGACGATTGCCGTCATCGGGATGTTGGCAGCCACGTTCAGCAGCGTCGCCATGCCGCTATTCATCGGCCTCACCGTCGACACAGCCATTGCAACAGGCAACACTACGCGCCTTGTGTGGATGGCCGGCCTCTTCTTCGGGCTTGTCGTGATTAATGCCATCGGTCTCTGGCTCCAGTCACGCTACATGGCCAAGGTGGCTCATGCGATGCTGGTCAATATCCGTACTCAGCTATTTGGGCACCTTCAGAAGCAATCCTTGGGCTTCTACGACAAACAGCAGGTGGGACGGCTAATGTCCCGAGTCGTTAGCGACGTCGAGCAGATTCAGCAGGTCATGACCGGCGGAGTCATCGGGACAATCAGCGACGTTCTAACGCTGGTCGGCATCGTCGTCATCATGCTCGTCATGGATTGGTCGCTTGCCGTCGTCACTCTGAGTGTTGTTCCCGCACTAATCGTCATTTCAATCTTCTGGCAAAGGCGTGCCCGTGTAGCGTTCCTGCGTGTGCGGCGCGCAATCTCCGTGGTGAACGGCAGTTTGCAGGAGAACGTTTCCGGGGTACGCGTCGTTCAAAGCATGAACCGTGAAGACGAAAACATGCGTCGATTTGACAATATCAACCACGATCACCTTGACGCTAACCTTCGCGCTTCTCGCTTGACCGCCGGCATGTTCCCTGCGGTGGAGATCATGGTGGGCATCTCCATGGCCATCGTAATCATCTATGGAGGATGGCAGGTGCTGCAGGGCGCTCTGACAGTTGGTTTCCTGGTAGCGTTCACGTTGTGGGTACAGCGGTTCTTTGATCCCATCCGGAACATCACTATGCAATACACAGAGCTCCAGCGCGCCATGGCGTCCGGCCAGCGCATCTTTGAGTTGCTGGACACCCAGCCCCAGGTAGCAGATAAAGACGACGCGCAACCGATACCGCCTATCACCGGGCGGGTCACATTCGAGAACGTTTCGTTCTCATACGCGGATGACATTCCCGTACTGCGAAATGTCTCGCTTGATGCGGAGCCCGGTGAAACTATTGCCCTCGTCGGCGAGACAGGCGCAGGCAAAACCACGTTTGTCAGCCTCATCGCGCGCTTCTACGACGTGACACGCGGCCGCCTGACCATCGATGGCCTTGACGTGCGAGACGTGCAACACGAGAGCCTCGCGCATCAGATGGGAATCGTGCCGCAGGAGCCGTTCCTGTTCTCCGATACTATCGAGGCGAATATACGCTTCGGAAAGCCTGACGCGACACGCGCGGAGGTGGAGGCGGCGGCGCGCGGGGCCGGATTGCACGAAATCATCATGCACATGGATAACGGCTACGACACGGAGTTGCAGGAGCGTGGGGCGAACCTCAGCGTGGGCCACCGACAGCTCGTCAGCTTCGCCCGCGCCATCCTTGCAGACCCTCGCATCCTGATTCTCGATGAGGCGACGGCCAACATCGATACACGTACAGAGGCCCGCATCCAGGACGCGCTGCGACGGCTCTTGCCGGGCCGCACGTCGTTCGTCATCGCCCACCGCCTCTCCACCATTCGTGAGGCATCGCGCATCGTTGTGATGGACAATGGCTCAATCGTGGAAATCGGCACGCACAATCAACTGCTGGCCAACGATGGCATCTACGCCCGCCTCAACGCCATCTCCTACGGCGCGGAAGCGACAAACGGCCACATCACCGCCCCATCCGCTGCCCTCCCCGCCCCCGCAGGCGGCGCAGAGGACTCTGCAGAAGATAAATGACGGGGCTCAGGCTACGCCTTTAGGTATTCCGCCAGCCTCTCCAACGCTGCTTTCCAGTACGCCCGCCGCTCCTCCACATCTTCGGAATCCGCGAGCTTTGACTGCATCACTGTGATACGGCTCTTGGTGTCCCCGCTCGCGTAGTAACTGATATCGACGCTCGTTTCAGTGCCGTCGCCGTCCGTCCACGTCGTGCGAGTCGTTTTCTCTGGCGTGTCTTTGCGAATGGTGATCGGCGCTTCCGGCAGCCATTGGCCCCTGTTCTGAGTATCTGCGAACGCGCTATAGAGTACCGAGAGTGGCACCGGGAGTGTCTTGCTCACGCTGACCTGGTAACCGCGCGTGGTCTGATGCCGCTCTCGCATCCCACGCGCCCGCTCATAGTCAACGGTTACGTGCTGGCTCCACCACGGAGACACGCCGTGCTCCTCCCGGAGCATCGTGGCGATCTCCTTGTGCGTCAGGTCCTGCGCCCCCGCGGCATCCAGGATGGAATTCCACTCCTCCGGGGCCTTGCCCGTGGCCCTAACAACAGCCTCCGGAGAGGCTTCTGAACGATTCTTCCGAGTAGCCATGGGTTCAGTTTAGCGCAGCGCGATCCCTTCCCCCATTGACCCCCTCCCCACCCTCCCATAAAGTGGAATTAGCTACCGACCGACTGGTCAGTCGGTTACGGTCGGAGGACGAAAATCTTATCCAAGAACTCAACGAACGGAAGAGGGCGCACTGATGGCGCGTCTGACGGCCACGTGGACGCAGGCAAAGCGTCCACGCGGGAGCGCATTCTTGAGGCGGCGGCGCAGGTGTTTGCGGACTCCGGCTATCATGGCGCAAGCGTCGATGACATCGCCACCGCGTCCGGCGGCTCAAAAGGCGGTATCTACTTTCATTTCCCCGGCAAGCGGGAGATCTTCTTCGCCCTCGTCAATCGGTTTGCAGACAGGCTGCTATCCGATGCTCATGATTCAATTGGAAGTCAGCGCAGTGGCGCGGAGAAGGCAGGCGCGGTTATTGAATCGACACTGGAGACCTTCGCCGGCCACGCGAAGCTCGCCAAGGTGCTGCTTGCCAGTGGTGTCGGACTCGGGCCGGCGTTCGATGAATCACTTCTGCGGCTCCACGACCGGTTTGCAGGCCTGATCCGTGAGCGGCTGGATGCCGCCGTGGACGACGGCTCAATCCCCCCGCTTGATACCACCCTCGCTTCCTACGCGTGGATGGGAGCCCTCAATGAGATCATCCTCCGGTGGCTATATACAGGAGAGCCTTCCCCACTTACATCAGCCGCGCCACAGCTGAAGTCAATCCTGCTTTCAAGCGTGGGCGCGAACAAGGCGAGCATGGCATCCACTAGCGCGGGGGCTGACTGAACATGGCGCAGGCGTATCGAGACCTCGGCGAATTCATCAAGTTCCTGGAGGGGCGCGGCGAACTCAAGCGTGTCACCGCGCCCGTCACGTGGGACCTTGAGATTACGGAGATTACGCAGCGAGTCTTACGTGAGGGCGGCCCTGCCCTCCTCTTCGAAAACGTCGAGGGTTACGAGGGCACGCCGGTGCTCATCAATATGTACGGCACGGAACAGCGGGCAGCGTGGGCGCTTGGCGTGGAGAAGCTTGAGGAGTTGCCCGCGCAGATCGAAAAGATGATGGCGATGGCACAGGGCGGCCCGCCCGAAGGCTTAATGGGAAAGCTGAGAATGCTCGGCGACCTGGTCAAGCTTGGACGAATCGGGCCACGGAGTGTCGAGCGTGAGGACGCCCCGGTGCAGGAAGTAATCGTTCAGGGCGACGACGTTGATCTCCTCTCCTTGCCAATTCTCAAGACGTGGCCTCAGGACGCCGGACGCTATATCACGCTTCCACTCGTCATCACGAAAGACCCAGACACCGGAACCCACAACCTCGGCATGTATCGGTTGCAGGTCTATGACAAGAACACCACCGGAATGCACTGGCAAACGCACAAAGTCGGCACGCAGCATGAGCGAGCGTCGGCAGAGCGCGGCGCGGGACGCATGGAGGTCGCGGTGGCGCTGGGCGGTGATCCGGCTCTCATATGGGCCGGGTCCGCCCCGCTTCCCGCGGACGTCAGCGAATACGTCCTGGCGGGATTCCTACGCGGTCAACCGGTGCCCGTCACCAAAGGCGTAACCGTCGACCTGGATGTGCCTGCCCAGGCCGAGTACATCATTGAGGGCTACGTAGATCCGTCTGAGCGGCGCCCCGAGGGTCCGTTCGGCGACCACACCGGCTACTACTCCATTCAGGATTCGTACCCTGTCTTTCACGTCACGGCCATCACCCACCGCCGGAACCCGATCTACCCCACCATCGTCGTCGGTCGGCCCCCGCAGGAGGACTATTGGATGGGCGTCGCTACGGAGCGACTCTTCCTGCCACTGATGCGGTTGATGCTGCCGGAGATTGTTGATGTTCACATGCCCGCAGAGGGTGTCTTCCACAATCTTGTACTCGTCTCCATCAAGAAAGAGTATCCCGGCCACGTGCAGAAGACGGTGAGCGGCATGTGGGGCCTCGGCCTCATGTCTCTGGCACGAGCTATCGCGGTATTTGATGATGACGTGAATATTCACGACCCCTCAGAGGTTGTGTGGCGGCTGTCGAACAACATCGATCCACGACGGGACATCTTCTTTGCAGACGGGCCGATTGATGATCTCGACGTCGCCTCACCCACGGCGCGCGTCGGCAGCAAGATCGGCATCGACGCCACGCGCAAGTCCGGCGATGGCGAGATGGGTGAGCGGCAATGGATGCCCGACATCACCATGGACCCGGCCGTGATTGAGCAGGTGACACGGCGCTGGAAGGAATACGGCATCTGATGGATTCCATCGGTCGCCCTCCCCTTGCCCGGCCGTGGTCCTATATGGGTCGCCTTGGCATCATGCTCGATTCCATCCGGTTCGAGCATTCGATCTTCGCCCTGCCCTTCGCCTACCTTGGCATGATTCTTGCGGCGGGCGGTTGGCCAACGCTCTCACAATTTATCTGGATCACTTTGGCGATGGTTGCGGCCCGCACTGTCGCCATGAGCGCAAACCGGCTAATCGACCGAGAGATGGACGGGGAGAACCCTCGCACGGCCATGCGCGCGCTGCCTCAAAGGCTTCTCCGCCCGTCCGACATGCTCGGCATGCTGCTTGTCAGTCTCGTGATCTTCTTCCTTGCCGCATACATGCTGAACACTCTTGCGCTCATACTCGCACCAGTCGCGGCTATCATTGTCATCACATATTCCTATGCCAAGCGATTCACATGGACTGGCCACTATTGGCTAGGGTTCGCAGACGGCATCGCGCCGGCGGGCGGCTGGATCGGAGTAGCGGGAGAACTTCCCCTCGAGGCTGTCATTCTCGCGATGGCCGTCACAACGTGGGTGGCCGGATTCGATCTCATCTACCAATGCATGGATTACGACTTCGACATCCCGCGCAAGCTGCACACCATTCCAGTCAAGTGGGGAATTCCTGCGGCGCTGTGGTGGGCACGCGTGACCCATCTCTCGACGATCGTGTTCCTCGTGGCGTTGGGAGTGATGATGAGCCTTGCGTGGCCGTTCTACATCGGCGTAGCCATCGCCGCCGCTTTGCTCGCATGGGAGCATTCACTCGTCAAGGCGAACGATTTCTCCCGTGTCACCATCGCCTTCTTCAACATCAACGGCGTCATCGCAATCATCGTCTTTGTCTTCACGGCGGTCGCCGTCCTGATGGAATCGGGCAGTGGATATGCAGCATAATCCGCAGACTGCCCAAACCCCGGTTATCGTCGGAATTTCCGGCGGCAGCGGTTCGGCCATTGCCAAGCGAATTATCGACACGTTGCTGGAGGCCCAGATCTCTGTGGTCTGCACCATCACCTCCGGCGGGCGTCAGGTATGGGCACAGGAGATGGACGAACCATTCTCACGGGCGCTCGATGCCTGGTCAGCCAATGAGTGTTTTTCTTACTACACGTCCAATCAACTTGGCGCGCCGATAGCGAGCGGCGGAATCCTCACGCGCGGCATGATTGTCGCCGCGTGCAGCATGGCGACGGTGGCGGCCATTTCACATGGACTCGGCGACAATCTTCTGCGCCGCGCGGCAGACGTGACCATCAAGGAGCGTCGTCCACTGGTGCTCATCCCTCGTGAATCACCCCTTTCCGCCATCCACCTGGACAACATGAAGCGACTGGCGGAACTGGGCGCAACAATACTGATGCCCGCCCCTGCCTTCTATCTGCGGCCACGAACAGTCGATGAGATCGTCGATTATTTCGCGGCCCGAGCGCTCAATGCAGTTGACTCCGAAGGGTTTCCCCTGTCGGCGTCCCTCCAATACGAGGGTATTTCCAGAGATGCGATGACTACCGGACCTGAAGACGTAGAAACGTAGACACAGTAAGTGAGGAGGAAGAATCGTGAGATTTGTTGGAATTCGCCTGATCCTGGCACTGGTCGCTGTTGTAGCGCTACTTGCCATGGCCGCGTGTGAAGCAGAGGAACCAACTGCCACACCCGCGCCCACCCCTACGCCAACACCGGAAGTTGACGACACCCCGATCTGGGTGGGGCTGCTGCCAATCATCGACAGCGTGCCCTTTTACCTTGCAGAGGAAGAGGGCCTGTTCGAGGCCGCTGGGCTCAACGTCACGTTTGAGACGTTCAGCAGCGCCCTGGAACGCAACGTGGCGCTGGAATCTGGCGCAATCGATGGCCAACTCGCAGACCTGATTGCCACAGGGTTAATCAATGGCGAGCAACACAACGTTTCGATTGTTAAGACGACCTACCGCGCCACAAGCGATGTAGCAATGATCGCCCTGGTTGCCGGAGCGGACAGCGGTATCGATGCGCCCGCGGACCTGGAGGGCAAGAGCATTGGCATCTCCACCAACTCCCTTATCGAATACCACCTTGACCTGTACCTAGACGAGGCAGGACTCGCCCGAGATTCCGTTGAAAAGACAGAGGTCGCTTCGATTCCGGTCCGGATGGAGTTGCTTTCGCAAGGACAGTTGGACGCGGCCGTACTGCCTGAGCCGCTCATCACACTTGCAGTCAACGCGGGCGGGACAGTCATCCTTGACGACCGCCAGAGCCGCCTTGGCATGAGCGTTCTGGAGTTCAACGTCGATTACCTGACGGACCACGAGGAAAACGTGAAGAAGTTCCTCGCAGTTCATGAGGAGGCTGTGCAGCTAATCAACGCGAATCCGGATCAGTACGCGTACCTCCTCCCTGAGAAGGCCCGCCTGCCGGAATTCCTTGTCGGAATCTTCAACGTTCCGCCATTCCCCAGCAACGATGTTCCGACTGCTGCTGAGACACAGCAGGCCTCAGAGTGGCTCCTTGAAAAGGGTCTGATTGACGAGGCAAAGGAGTACGGTCACTGGGTGCATCCACGATTCATTCCGTAGGGATGACACGGTCTGGATGGCCGACGGCCTGACATGTCTGATCAGAAGCCTATCGCAGCCCTCGGGGACGTGACGTTCGCGTACCCCGGGGGCGCTGCGGTTCTTCGGGATTTCACCTGGAAGATGCCTGCCGGCGAATCCTGGGCAATTATCGGCCCATCCGGTTGCGGTAAAACAACCCTGCTCTACATACTCGCCGGCCTGCGCCTCCCCGATAGCGGCGATGTAGCAATCGCCGGAGAGCCCATCGGCGGCCCTCGCCGAGACATCGGTCTCATACTCCAGGACAATGGACTCTTGCCGTGGGAGACTGCCCTCAGCAATGTCGGCATGGGCTTGCGGCTGAGAGGCGCCCCCGGGCGCGAGTGGCGTTCAGAAGCCCAGTCCTGGCTTGACCGTCTCGGATTGGGTGAGTTCTCAAATCGCTTTCCCGGTCAGCTCTCCGGCGGCCAGAAGCAACGCGTTGCAATTGCACGGACACTTGCCGTGTCGCCAACCCTCTTACTCATGGACGAGCCGTTCAGCGCGCTTGACGCCCTTACTCGAGAAACCCTGCAATTGCTGGCCCTGGAACTTGGCATTGCGCGCGGCCGCAGCGCCGTGCTCATCACTCACGACATCAATGAGGCCGTCATGCTGGGCAACAAGATTTTGATTATGGGTGCCGGGCCGGACGACGCGACGACGATTATCGAAAACCCCGGCGCAGGACAAGACGGATTTATTGGCTCGGATGATTTCATCAGGCGTGCTGTCGAAGTCAAAGCCGGCCTTAACGCTAACCCGGAAGCATTGGCCGCAAGATGAATGAATCGGCGCTTGGCCGGTTGCGGAGTCGTGCAGCAACGCTCGGTGGCGGTATTATCGCGGTACTGGCTGCACTGCTCGTATGGCAGGTGGTGTCGTGGCTTGTGAACTCGAATATTCTGCCTGGCCCCCTGCCCGTCAGCCTGACGTTTATCGAACAGCTGGATGAAGGCCTGCTGGGACACGCGGCCGTCAGCGCGTATCGTGTCGTGCTTGCGATCGCAATATCGATCGCGATCGCGGCGCCCCTTGGCCTCATTCTTGGCACAAACGCCAGGCTCTACACCCTGTCTGCGCCCATCATCTACCTCAGTTACCCGATTCCTAAAATCGTCGCGCTTCCCGTGATTCTGCTCTTGCTCGGACTCGGTGACGTGAGCAAGGTAACGATGATTGCCCTCATCCTGTTCTTCCAGATACTGATCCTCGTTCGTGACGAAGTACGCACTGTGCGGCCGGAACTGGTCCTCTCGGTGCGTTCACTCGGTGCGAACCGTCTCCAGCTCCTACGATTCGTCTTCATGCCTGCCTCGTTACCCGGGCTCTTCACCGCCCTTCGTGTCAGCACTGGCGTCTCTATTGCCGTTCTGTTCTTCGTGGAGAGTTTCGGCACGCGGCAGGGGCTTGGCTACTACATCCTCGTTGAATCGTGGGGACGCCTGGCCTATGAGGAAATGTACGCAGGCGTCATAGCCATGGCACTGCTTGGGCTCGGTGTCTACTATGCGGTTGACGGCATAGAACGCCGTCTGACTCGCTGGAATCGGGATGACCGGTAGCCTACATCGGTGGCTGGCTAGTCGGCTTCCGGATCCTTCTTGAGCCAGCTGGGGTTTGAGTCATTGGCAGAATTGTTGGTGAGGCGAACCGGCACAGCCTCGTCGAGCAGGCTCCAAAGGTAGAGCTCATCGTTACCCTCGCGATCGCTCACAAAGACGATCGTCTGGCCGTCCAATACAGTGGACCATGACGGGTGCTTGCTGTTGTAGGCCGCATCCGGCGTGCGATCGGCGCTCCGCCGCCCCTGGGACGAAACATACCAGAGGTGAATGGCATTACTGGGATTCGTGATGGCAGATGCATTTGATTGCATAATGACGTCCCGGCCATTTGGAGCATATTCCGGGAAGTCCTCGGTGGAGTTCGGCGCCCTGAATTCCCCCGTTGGCCTCAGGAAGGTTTCCTGCGGGATAACGCGAATGAACGTTCCTGCACTATCGAGTATGTGAACATCAACAACCTCCGGTGAGAGGGCTGCCGAAACTGCAATCTCCTGGCCATCGCCATTCAGGCGTGGATTCCGGTAGGAATAGGCCGTATCCTGACCGAGCAGGTTCATGCCCGTATCGTCGTCTGCCATTCCTTCTTGTCCCATCCAATACAACTGAGAACGACCGGATGCGACAGTTGGATTAGAAATAGCGACGAGCAGCCGCTCCCCGTCCGGATACCAGGTTATTGACTCGACAGTTCCGCCTGCCCGGCCATTGGTGAGGTTGATTTCTTCCCCTCCTTCAGTGTCCACGAGGATGACGTCAGTCGCATTGCCGGAACGCCGGATAAACACCATCTTGCTTCCATCAGGGCTAACGGCGGGATAAATGTCATCAAGGATGTGATCAGTGACTTGTGTTTCCATCGTGCCGTCATGCTGTATGGAATAGATGTCCCAGTTTCCGCCGCGATCGGACTGGAAGTAAATCGTGTAGGTATCGTCCCCGTCGCAACCGGACACGATAAGTGTTCCCAGAATGAACGCCGCTACCAAAACCACTAACCGTCTCATAGGTTAAAGCGCCTCACTGCATTGGCCGTCAAAGACAGGCACTCTCCCTGTATTCCACCTTAGCAGGAAATGACCCCGGCTAAAGCGCCGGGGTCATTCTCACAGTCGACGTTGCGGACGCTCGATTGCGTATCGATGCGTCCTCAGGGGAATCAGCGTCCCCGCAGTCGTGGATCCAACACGTCTCGGAGCGCGTCTCCAAACACATTGAATCCGAACACCGCCATGCTGAGAGCAAGGCCGGGGAAAACAATGATGTGTGGAGCAAGCTCAGCAAAGTCCAGCGCGCTGGCGTTGAGCATGCCACCCCAGGACGGATGTGGTTCCGGAACCCCCAGACCGAGGAAGCTCAGAGATGCCTCAGTCGTGATTGCAGAGCCCAACCGGCCCGTCACTACGATGATCCACGGAGCCATCGAGTTCGGCATAACATACCGGAAGATGAGCCGCAGATGGCTGGCTCCGATGGTTCGGCCGGCCAGCACATAGTCCGTCTTCGTAACGGACAATGCCTGCCCGCGTACAACGCGAATCATGGCGGGAAGTGCCGGAATTGAGATTGCGATGATCGTGACCTCAATGCTGAAGGTCTGAAGGATGGCGACAATGGCCATCGCAAGAATCAGGCCCGGGAATGCCTGGAGGACGTCAACGAGGCGCTGCCCCAGCAGGTCAACCCAGCCGCCGAAGTACGCGCTTGTGATTCCAAGGATGCCGGCAATGGTTCCGGCTCCCATCGCAACTGCGAAGCCGACATACAGGGAAATCTGGGCCCCGTAAATAATCCGGGTAAACAGATCGCGTCCGTATCGATCGCCGCCCAGCCAGTGTTCGGCGTTCGGCGGAACCAGCTGTGCCGAAATCTGCGAGGCGTATTTGTAGTCGATAAAACCGTCATAGCCGGAAGCGGCAGCTGTCGCAATCTGCCACAGCGGAGCAGTTGCCGCCATAAGGATTAGTGTGACGACTAATCCCAGTCCGACTAACCCGAGTGGTCGCTTTCTCCACAACAGCCAGTTCCGCTGCAGGACGTTTCGCCGTCGCCGTTGCCCGATAATTTCTGCAACCGCTTCAGTCTGTGCCGCCATCTTTCTTGCTCCCCTTGATGCCGTCTACTCGTTTTTCAGCCTGAACGCGGCTGCTGTTTTTCTCACAAACCTGCCCGGTCGGCCTAGTACCGGATCCTTGGATCCAGCCAACCGTACAGCAGATCCACGCCCAGATTCGCAGCGACGACGGCAAAGCCGGTGAGCGTCACGACGAGCTGAACGACCGGGAAATCTCTCTGGTTGATAGAGTCCACCATCATCCGCCCGATGCCCGGCAGGCCGAAGACCTGCTCCGTGACAACCAAGCCGGTCACGGTAATCGGCAGGAAGATGCCAATCAGGGTAAGTACAGGGATCAGGGCATTCCGCATGGCGTGGCGCACGATAATCACGCGCTCCTTCAGTCCTTTGGCACGTGCCGTGCGAATGTAGTCCTCACGCATAACCTCAAGCATCGTTGCTCGCATCATGCGCAGTGGAACACCCATCAGGAACCCGAGGCCAATAATCAGCGCGGGCCAGATCAATTGCGCCAGATTAGCAATCGGGTCCTCCCAGATCGGGATGTATCCCTGCCTGGGAATCCAGTCAAACATTCGGACAAAGATGAGAATCAGCATCATGCCGCTCCAGAACGTCGGGACGGAGATGCCGAGAATCGCGATGCCGCGAATGAGGTAGTCGAAGAATGTGTCCTGCTTGAGTGCAGCGATGACACCGCCGGCGATCCCCAGGATGCTGCCAATGATGAGGCCCATCAGACCTACCTGCAGGCTAAGGGGAGCCTTCCGTGCAATCAGCCGATCCATATCGGCGTTGTAGAAGAAGGACTTGCCGAAATCGAGAGTGAACAGTCCATAAATCCAGCCCAAATACTGCTCATAGAGCGGTTTGTTCAGGCCTAATTCAGTGCGAATTCGCTCAAGCGCTTCGGGATCGATGCCGCCGCCGCCCTCGCCGCCGCCAAGCATCATGATGGCAACGTCGCCCGGCGCGATGCGCATGATCAGAAAGACCACGATTGTCACGCCAAGAATCGTTGGCACAGCCAACAATATACGGCGTACTACATATGCCCACATCTGCTTTCGCCCCTCCCCGTAGGCTACAAGCCAGCCTGCGTCATCGACACTCAGTCCGCCGCTAGCGCCGCGACCTGGTGCCCGTGTTTCGCACCATGCTATGGATGCCCCCTACCCGTGTCAAGCATTTGGGTGCTAATGGCCGTCATTCTCCCCAACATGGTGATCCCGTTAGTAACGTATGCGGGGATAAAGCCACAAGTAGAGCATGTCCACACCAAGGTTGGCCATAACGACAGCAATGCCTGACAGTGTCACCAAGAGTTGAACTACAGGGAAGTCTCTGAAATTGATGGCATCTATCATCAAGTGGCCTACACCCGGAATGCCGAAGACCTGCTCCGTCACCACAAGTCCTGTCACCGTGATCGGAAGGAACATCCCAACAAGAGTCAAGACAGGTATGAGGGCGTTACGCATGGCGTGGCGTGTAATGATCACACGTTCCCCAAGGCCTTTGGCGCGCGCAGTGCGAATGTAATCCTCGCTCATAACCTCCAGCATGGCTCCCCGCATCATGCGGAGGGTCGTCCCCATGAAAAAGCCCAGCCCAATGATCAGCGCAGGCCAAATCAGTTGAGCCAGGTTACCGGCCGGGTCTTCCCAGATGGGGACGTAGCCTTGCCGTGGAATCCAGTCAAACATCCGCACGAAGATTAGAATCAGCATCATCCCGCTCCAGAATGTCGGAACCGAGATACCGAGAATCGCGATGCCGCGAATGAGATAGTCGGTAAACGTGTCCTGCTTGAGGGCCGCAATGACACCGCCGATGATTCCCAGCCCGCTGCCGATCAGCAGGCCCATCAGCCCGACCTGCAGACTCAACGGCACCTTGCGCGCAAGCAGAGCGGACATCTCTGCGTTGTTGTAGAGGATTGACCGCCCGAAGTCCAGTGTCACTATGTCAAAGAGCCAGTGAAAGTACTGCTCATAGAGCGGCTTGTTCAGCCCGAGTTCCTCGCGAATCATCTGATAGGTTTCAAAGGACATCGTCATGCCGGTATTGAATCTAAGAGACTCATCTCCTATGACCCGCATGATCAGAAAGACAACAACCGTGACGCCCAGGAGCGTCGGTATCGCCAACAACAGCCGGCGCACAACGTATGCCCACATCGGTTTTCGCCCTCCCCGTAGGCTACAAGCCGGCCTCTTTCAATGCCGCGCGGGGGGCCGCCCGCGCCACAACCCGTTCCCCGTGTTTCGCACCTTGCTACGGACGCCCCCTACTCGTGTCAAGCATTTGATTGCCCGCCGCACGGGATTTAAGGAGGCAGTCCCGGAGGTAATCGCCTCCGGGACTGCCTTCTTTCGTCCGCAACATCCTCATGCTCTAGTAGCGAATGCGCGGGTCTAGCCATCCGTACAACATGTCCACACCAAGGTTGGCCATAACGACGGCAAAGCCGGTTAGCGTCACAACGAGTTGAACAACCGGATAGTCTCTCTGATTGATTGCGTCCACCATCATTCGGCCTATCCCGGGTAGGCCGAAGACCTGCTCCGTCACTACGAGTCCTGTCACTGTGATCGGCAAGAATATCCCGATCAGCGTCAGCACGGGAATCAGAGCATTGCGCATTGCATGACGGACGATGATGACGCGTTCCTTGAGACCCTTGGACCTTGCCGTCCGCACATAGTCCTCACGCATAACCTCAAGCATGGTTGCCCGCATCATGCGGAGCGGCACTCCCATGAGGAAACCAAGGCCGATTATCAGCGCAGGCCACATCAGTTGCGCCAGGTTGGCGATCGGATCTTCCCAGATGGGGATGTAGCCTTGCCGCGGAATCCAGTCGAATGTCCGCACAAAGATCAGGATGAGCATCATACCGCTCCAGAAAGTCGGAACGGAGATGCCAAGGATTGCGGTGCCGCGAATGAAGTAGTCGGTAAAAGTGTCCTGCTTAAGAGCCGCGATGACTCCGCCTGCGATGCCCAAGATGCTGCCGAACACCAGACCCATCAGCCCAACTTGGAGGCTCAGCGGGGCCTTGCGCGCAAGCAGTGTGGACATCTCCGCGTTGTAGAAGAACGACCGGCCAAAGTCCAGCGTCAGGATGCCAAACAGCCATTCAAAGTACTGGACATAGAGTGGCCTGTTCAGCCCAAGCTCCTCTCGGACACGGTCAAGGGCAGCCGGGTCTAAAGAGCAGTCATTGCCCGTTCCACAAATTATCATTAACGCCAAATCGCCCGGCGCAACCCGCATGATGAGAAAGACAACGACAGTTACTCCCAAGAGTGTCGGTAATGCCAGCAACAGCCGGCGCACTATGTATGCCCACATCGGTTTCGCCCTCCCCGTGCGATTCACCTATATCCCATGCCTGTCGCGGTGCGGTGTCGTCCTTCACCGCGCCGGATATTCAGGCCAGTCTAACCATCGGATTACAAGGGTCAAGGATCACGCCGTCGAATGTGCGGTTTTGTACGAATCGACGCGGTAAAATAGCAACAGGGGCTGTCAAGAGCCAGGGCCGTATGCGACGGACATTGACGACTCTTCCCGCAGTTTTTCTCTCAGACGAAAAAGCGGGCGGCCGTTGGGCCGCCCGCTAGTCTTCAGGTTGTTCGTCCCTAATTCGTCGGCTTGTTCTGGTTTAGAAAATCGAGAAGTGTCCGATTATATTCTTCATGGCGTTCGAACGGCGTGCCGTGCCGCGTGGGAAACACTTCGACACCGGCCTGCGTCCCCGTCATGGCCTCCGCCAACGCCTGCGCAGCCTCCGGCCCGGTGTACTGATCTCCTGCCCCAACGATGATCAATGTGGGGGACGTGATATTAGCCACGTCCACGCCGGACTGACCGCCCATACCGGCCATGACACGGACATATTTCTCCGGGTCGTTTGCGGTTGTCACCGCGTAATGTGCCTCAACAGTCTCAGGCCGCGCGACCAGAAACTCGGGCGTATATACCTGCTCGCGCCAGCCTTCAAACACAAAGTCCATCCCACCGGCGCGAATGCCGGCCATTCGCTCCTCTCGCATTGCCTGCGCAGCGCGAGCTTCCTCCTCATTCGCGGGTGGAGGCGGATCGAGCCTCCCGCCGTTGGATATCACGGCGCCCCACACCCGATTCGGGTGCGTCGCGGCAAAGTTGCGCACAATTCCGCCGCCCATCGAATAGCCGATAAGCGCTGTGCGCTCGATGCCCAAACCGTCCAGCAAGGCCGCAAGATCATCGACGAACGTCTTCTGGCTCAGGGAATCGTCCTCCGGGGTCTCAGTGTCCCCGTGTCCGCGCACATCGTAGGTCAGGACGCGGAACGACTCCGCCAGCGCTGGAACCTGCAGCCACCAACCGTTGCGGTTGTCTCCGGAGCCGTGGACAAGCGTCACCCACGGCGCGCCTTCAGGCCCGGTCGTCTCATAACACTGTTCAATTCCGTTTGCCGTGATCATCTTTGCCGTCATACTCTCCCCCGTCCCCTGTCATGCGTCTTGCGTTCTTATTCGGCCACGCTCGGATTGTAGCGCGGGCGACCCGTGACACGCCGCACTACAATAACAATTGAGCCCGGAACGTTGGTGGGCGCAAGCAAGTTGGGAGTGACGTGATGGCAATTGAATTCAACGTGGAAGTCCAATTCAATGCGTCCCCGGAAAAGGTGTTTCACGCCCTCACCAGTGTCGATACATTCGTCGATTGGATGCCTAACCTCAAGGAAGTCAAAGTCCTGTCCGAGGGTGACATTGGGGAAGGCACGGTCTATGAGGAAACTCGCCGCATGTTCTTCCGCGACGCCACGGAACGTTTTCGGATTAGCAAATATGAGCCGCCCGACACGCTTGAATTGACCGTCGATGGATCGGAGGGCAGCAGTGGCAGCGGCCAATACACGTTCTTCTACCGCCTAGGGGAAGACGCAGATAACGGCGGTACCAGCATGTCCATGCGGGGCGAAATCACAGGGCTCAACAAGGTCATGGAGTTCATGGGGCGGCTAGGCTTGCGATTCATGGTGCGCGCCATCCGTAAGGACTACCATGCCCTCGCCAGCCACTTGGCTGCTCAGTCCAACGAATGACGTTCTTCAACACAAGTGGGCGTAACCGCCTCTACGGGGATCTTGCTTATCTCTGGCCGCTGATGAGCCCGCCGGAAGAGTACGCGGACGAATCACCACACTGGCGCAACCAGATTCTGACACGCCTCCACAAGCACCCCATACGCGCTCTGGAACTCGGCACCGGCGGCGGACATTTTCTATCGCACCTTACGGACATCGTGGATGCAACGGCCGTCGATCTCTCGGAGTCGATGCTGGATAACGCGCGGCGACTCAACCCCGGTGTGGAGCATGTCGTCGGCGACATGCGAGATCTTCGGCTTGAACGAACCTTTGATGTCGTCCTCATCCACGACGCCATCGCCTATATGACATCAGAAGCTGATTTGACGGCAACGTTTGCGACAGCGCGGGCCCACCTTGTAGCGGGCGGTGTATTCATCACGATGCCGGACCACTACATCGACCGCCCCGTCTGGCCGTACGTCAACCATCGTACTCACACGCGCGGCGACCGCGAGCTCACCTATATCGAATACTCATCGCCGGACATCGAGAACCCTTCCCTGCTGCAGTCATCGTTCCTGTTCGTCATCACGGAGAACGGCGAGCGACGCATGGAACTCGACCACCACACGACTGGCCTATTTCCGGTCGATACTTGGCGGCGGCTGATCGAGGAGGCCGGTTTCAGCGTTGAGCGCCTGAACTATCCGGTCGCGGACGGGCCTATCAGCCAATACCTCTGGGTAGCAACGGCGGTCTAGGGGAAGAGGGCGAATTCCTCCAGGCCCTCAGTTTCCGGCGCGCCAAACATGAGGTTCATGTTCTGGATCGCCTGCCCCGCCGCTCCCTTAACAAGGTTGTCCAGCGCCGTCACGACGATGATGCGACCTGTCCGTTGATCAATCACGGGGTACACCTGCGTGAAGTTACTGCCTGCCGTCTGTTTGGTTTGCGGCGGCGTCTTTGTCACGCGCACGAATGGCTCGTTGGCGTAGTAGTCCTCATACAGGTCGCGCAGGCGCTTTGCGCCATCCGGCGACGCTGGGAGCCGGTTGTCCGACGGGGTCAAGTAAATCGTGCTCAGGATGCCGCGGGTCATCGGAATCAGGTGTGGCGTGAACGTCACGGCCCACTTCTGCGACGAATCCATGTCATGCAATTCCTGTGTGATCTCCGGCAGATGCCGATGGCCGGACAGCCCATAGGCGGATACGTTCTCATTCGCCTCAGAGAAATGAACAGTCTGGCTGAGCGAGCGACCCGCGCCAGACACGCCCGACTTTGAATCCACAATCACGTTCGGCTCGATGAGCTTTTCCTTAACAAGGGGGGCGAGTCCCAACAGCGCGCCAGTCGGATAGCATCCAGGGTTTGCGATGAGCCGCGCCTCCTTGATTGCATCTCGGTGCAGCTCCGGCAGGCCGTAGACCGCCTCTTCAAGGAAGGACGGCGCGGGGTGCGGCTGATACCACGCCTCGTACTCCTCTACGTTGTGCAGGCGAAAATCAGCAGCGATGTCCACCACGCGGGCGTTCTTGCCGAGCATGGCAACACACGCCTCCGCCGACGCCTTGTGCGGCAACGCGGAGAACGCGACATCAACGCCATCGAGCTCATCCTGCTCAACAATGGGCAAGCCCATCCTGTCCAGGTGCGGCAGATACTCGTCCAGTTGCTCACCGGCGGCGGAGCGGCCCGTGACGGCGGCGAGTTCAACCTCGGAATGGCTGCGAAGAATCCGCACAAGCTCCATCCCGGCATACCCCGTCACATTGATAATCCCCGCCTTGATGGTCATGGTACGTGTTCCTCTGACTCCAATTGCATTGCTATCTGGCGTTATAGATGAACACCCATTTTAGCAGGATGGAAAAGAATCACATTGAGCAGAAAAGCCATCCCGTATATGAGTATTCGACATCGGAGCCCGCCTTACCCCTTCTCTGTGCTGCTTGGGCACAGTTCCGACAGCACGCACCCCGCGCAGTTGGGGCGGCGGGCGTGGCAGACGCGACGACCGTGCTCTATCAGGTCGACGTGGAACTGGTATACCTGTGACTCATCAAGATAAGACTCCAGCTGATAGTGCGCTTTGTCCGCGTTCATCTTCTTTGGAATGAGACTGAGTCGGCCCGAGACGCGGTGGACGTGGGTATCGACGGGCAGCGCGGGGCGGCCGAGGCTGAACAGAAGCACACACGCTGCCGTCTTTTCTCCAACCCCGGGCAGGCTCAGCAGCCATTTTCGGGCCTCATCGAACGGCATCTCGGCCAGGAAATCGATACTGAACTCACCACGCTGGCGATGGATCTCGTTCAGGATGGCCTGGATGCGCGGCGCTTTAATCTTCGACAGCCCACCCCCCTTGATAACCTCTTGCACAACCTCCGTAGGCGCATCGACGACGTCCTGCCACGTGGGAAAGGCAGCTCGCAAGTCCGCGAATGTGCGGTCGGTGTTTAGGTCGGACGTGTGCTGGGAGAGAACGGTATAAATCAACTCGTCCATCGGCTCGGCCCGCTTGAACCAGGGACGCTCGCCGTTTTGCTCTAAAAGCAGCCGAGATACGTCCTGAGCGCGTTGGGCGCGGACTGTCGGGCGGCGGCGTTTCGTGGTCATCGCGTGCTAGACTCTCCCTATGGATTCCCCATCAATTCTAGGCATAAGAGCGATTAGTTCACCGGCAACCCACCTCCAGCAGTCACGCGTGATGGTCACTATCCATGCGTGACGAAATGACGCAGGCCCTCAGTGGCCACAACGCCGACTACATCGAGTTGCGACTGGAGGAGTTGGACACCAACCATATCTCCATGCGCGGCCATGAAATTGACGACATCGGAGGCTCAACAAGCAGGGGCGGCGCGGCGCGGGCATATGTGAACGGCGCATGGGGTTTCGTCACGTTCACGCAGGCAGATAACCTCCGTGAGCGGGTTGCAACGGCGGTTCGGCAAGCGCACCTTGCCTCCGGCGAGGGCGGAGAACTTGTGCGCGGCGAGCCGGTCATTGCTGAACCTGCTCCTGTCCTTGACAACGATCCGTTCCTTATACCGCTCGACCGCAAGGTCAACCTCTTGCAGGAATACGTTGAGGCGATGTGGGCCGTGCCGAATATCCAGAGCACGTCCATCGGCTCCGGCGACCGCCGTCGGGTCACACACTTCGCTAACTCGGAAGGCTCCTACATCCGCCAGGAGCGCGTGGACGTGACATTCCGTGCCCGCGCTATGGCCCGCCGTGATGGCGACGTGCAGCAATACGGAGTCAGCGTCGGCAGCCTCGGCGACTACAACATCCTTGAGGGTCGCCACGACGAGATGCGCGAGATAGCCGACAAGGCCGTCGCGCTGCTGGACGCGCCTCAAGTTGAGGGGCGCGAGTACACGGTCATCTGCGACCCGATTCTCGGCGGCGTATTCGCCCATGAGGCGTTCGGGCACCTGTCAGAGTCGGATTTCGTCTATGAGAACGATCAGATGAAGGAGATCATGGTGTTGGGGCGGCGATTCGGCGGCCAACACCTGAACATCGTTGACGGCGCGTCTGTGCCCGGCCTACGCGGCTCCTATGACTACGACGACGAGGGCATCGCGGCCCGAAAGTCAGATCTTATCCGCGAGGGTGTGCTGGTTGGGCGGCTGCACTCACGGGAGACGGCAGGCAAGATGGGCGAGGGGGTGACGGGCAATGCCCGCGCCATGGACTATCGGTTTCCTCCCATCGTCCGCATGACCAACACGTTCATCGAGCCGGGCACGGCCACGGCGGAGGAACTGATCTCTGAGGTCAAGGACGGCGTCTACTGCAAGAACTGGTACGGCGGCATGACCTCCATGGAGATGTTCACCTTCTCCGCCGGCGAGGCGTACCGCATCCGCAACGGGCGCATTGAAGAACTGCTGCGGCCTGTCGTGTTGTCCGGCAACGTCTTCACCACGCTTGAGAACCTTGATGCGGTCGCGAATGATCTCGATATGAACCAGGGCGGAGGTTGCGGCAAGGGCGGTCAATCCCCCCTGCCCGTCTCCAACGGCAGCCCGCACATCCGAATACAGAACTGCCTCGTCGGAGGCGCTTAGGCCATGACGCAGAGGCCGACCGACGCAGATCTCGCGATGCTGGAGCGGACGCTCGCCTACGCCCGCAGCAAAACAACCGCTGCTGAGGTATTCGTTAGCGAGGCCGAATCCACACCCGTTAGTTTCGAGGCAGAAAAGCTCAAGGAAATCTCCACGCGCCAGACGTGGGGGCTCGGCATCCGCGTTTTCGCCAATGGGCGGATGGGCGTTTCATCCACAAACCACCCGGACAAGGTGGAAGAGCTAGTCGACCGTGCCATTGAACTCGCTCGCTATGGCCCTGAATCGGAATTGACCCTGCCCGACCCGTCCCCGGGCACTCCCTCCATCGAGACGTACGACCCCGCCATTGAGGAGGTCACAACCGAGGCCATGGTGGAAGCGGGGCGGCGGCTGCTTGATGAGGCCAAGCCGCTGGAGCCGGAGGCGTTGTATGGGGCAAATCTTACCTACAGCACAAGCAGTTTCGCATTCCTCAATTCCAACGGCGTCAACTTCGGCCACCGCAAGAGCGGATTCGGACTGTTCGTCTCCGGCACGTTGATTCGCGGCACAGACATGTTCTTCATCGGCGAGGGCGACCGCGGATGCAGCCCGGATTGGGACATGCAGCGGCACATTGACGGCATGAGGCAGCAGATCGAGTGGGGCAAAGAAATTGCGCCCACCCCAGCCGGACATATGCCCGTTCTCTTCATGCCGCGGGCAGTCTCATCCGTCCTTCTCGGCCCGTTCCTATCCGGCATCAACGGCAAGACTGTACTCCAGGGATCGTCACCACTTGAGGGCCGGATCGGCGAGCAGGTCTTTGACAAGCGGCTGTCCATCGTCGATGACCCCACTCTCCCGCTCAAACCACCGTCACGCTCGTACGACGATGAAGGCGTGCCAAGCCGCGAACAGTTCCTTGTTCAGGACGGCGTGCTCCGCACCATCCTGTACGAGCTGCAGTCCGCATCCAAGGCAGGCGTAGAGCCGACGGGCAGTGCCTCGCGGGGACTTGGCGCGATGCCCGGCGCGGGCACAACCTATCTCACAATCGAACCCAGCGATGCCTCGTTCGATGACATGCTCCACACGATGGGTGACGGCGTCATCGTCGAACGGCTCATCGGAATGGGACAGGGCAACGTCCTGGGTGGCGACGCCGGCGGCAACATCCTACTCGGCTACCGTGTGCAGGGCGGCGAAGTCATTGGCCGCGTCAAAGACACCATGCTCCACTGCAACATCTACGACATCCTCAAGGACATCATGGCCATTGGGGCTGAATCGACGGAGTTGGGTGGGTCGCTTGCCACCCCCGCAATTCTCTGCGACGGCGTTTCTATCGCCCCCAAGTCAGACTCCGAGTAACACAGCGGAGCCGATACGATGCAGTCGGATGGTGTCGAGAGCGTTATCAACGCTATACGACAGGATCCCGCTGGCGTAACCGCCGCCGCCCTCGCCGAGCTCTCCGACCCCGACCGCGACGAATTGGGCCGGGTGATCGACACCCTGCGTGACATCGATTTTGAATACCGGCGTTCCATCGTTAGTCAGCTAGTGGAACTCGGGGAAGAAAACGTCGACTACACATTTGACCGCATATTCATGACCCTGATGGACGACGAGGATGAAGAGGTCCGGGAAGCAGCAATCCTGGGGCTTTGGGAAAGTGAGAATCGTGCCCTGATTGAGCCGCTTTTTGAGCGACTCTTGATTGACGGCGAAGAGCGCGTGCGGGCCGTTGCCGCTCAATCGCTTGGCCGATTCGCCGTCCTGGCAGAACTTGGCGACCTTTTGGAGCGCGATGCCAGTCGTGTCCGTGAGGGCCTGCTTGACGTGATTCGCAACGAGCAGGAACCGTCATTTGAGGTACGCCGCCGCGTCATTGAGGCAGTCTCCGCCTTCACAACCGAGGAGGTCCGGGAACTCATTCTTGAGACCTATGACAGCGCCAGTGAAACCCTCCGCGCCTCCGCCCTCTATGCCATGGGACAGAACGCGGACACGTCCTGGCTGACGTACGTTCGCGAGGAAATGGAGAGCGACTCCGAGGAGGTGCGGTTTGAGGCCGCAGGCGCAGCCGGTCGCATCGGTGATGAGCGCCTGATTCCGGCCCTCGCCCGCATGGGCATGGATGATAACACGGAGATCCAGGGTGCCGTCGTCACGGCCTTGAGCGCCATCGGCGGCCCTGCAGCGCAGCGCGTGCTACGCCGCTTCCTCCAACATTCGGATGAGAATTTTCGAGAACTGGCACTTGACGCATTGGAGAATATGCAGAGCTTCGACACCAATGCAGAGATCCTGAGAAAATCCGCCGGCAGCGCGGCGGACGCCGTATCCCCGCTCAGCGACGACTCAGAAGATGACGTCTTCGAGAACTTTGATGATGATCTTGGCATCAATGAGGAACTTGACGATGACGAATTCGATGAGGACTGGTAGACCCAATGCCTGGTGAGACTCCGGTTGGCCATGACCGAGTGCAATACGATGTCTCAGCAGGGGGCGTGGTCGTCCGATGCACACCAGACGCACAGCTTGAGGTCGTCATTTGTCGCCGCGTTTCCACCGGCCTTTGGGCGCTGCCAAAGGGCACGCCGGAGCCCGGCGAGACACGGGAGCAGACTGCGCTGCGAGAGGTTTGTGAGGAGACCGGGTTGAGCGTCGCCATCATCACAGAACTTGGCAGCGTCCGATACACCTTCACGGTGGACGGGGTGCTCCATGACAAACAGGTCTACCATTACCTAATGGAGCCAGTCGGCGGCAGTCTTGACGACCACGACGGCGAGTTTGACAGCGTTGAATGGCTGCCGCTTGAACCCGCCACTCTGGGCAGGATGACGTACGATACGGATGTGGAAACTCTTAACAGGGCCATTCGCGCGATGGCCACGAGCCCGGACGGAATCGATGGCCCCAAGAACTAAGCCGCTCATCGTCACCGGAGAGCGAGTCGGCCTCAGAGACAAGGCCGAGATGGACGCGTGGAACGATTACCTGTGGCGCTCAGACGATGAGTTGGCTGAGCTGGACGCCACCTACCCACTCAAGATGACCTATGAGCAATACGCTCCCATTCACAAGGACGACCTCAACTACATATCCAAGCGCAGTCACCGCTTTGCCATAGTCGAATTGTCTGAGGGCAGGCATATCGGCAACTGCATGTACTACGACCTTGACCGGCGCGCCAAGGAAGCTGAACTCGGCATCATGATCGGCGACCGCGCCTTCTGGAACGGTGGGTACGGTACGGATGCCGTCAGGCTCCTGACAGGCTGGATGTTCAGCCAGTTGGAGCTAAACCGCGTCTACCTAAAAACGCTGGACTGGAACGTCCGCGCCCAGCGAGCATTCGGGAAGGCCGGTTTCACGCAGACCGGCTTTCGTGAACAGGGCCGCTATCGCTTCATGCTCATGGACATCAAGCGAAACACCTGGGAACAGGCGCAACCGGACTCAGCCGAAACGGCCTAATCCAGGACTGCCGTCGCTTCCACTTCTATCAGGTAGTCCGGGTGCGCGAGGCCGCTGATGAACAGCAGCGTGCTCGCGGGAGGATCATTAGGAATGTGGCGCTGGCGCGCTGCCCGATAGCCTTCAATGTCCTCTCTCCGCGTTAGAAACGTGGTGACCTTGACCACATTCGTCCACGTCGCGCCGACGGATGCGAGAGCCACCTCCAGGTTGCTGAAGACCTGTTCCGCCTGCTCTTCAATGCTGCCGACACCGACAATCTCACCGGCGGCATTCTGAGATGTCTGGCCGGCAATGTGGATGAAATTTCCAACCTTCACTACCTGCGTATAGGCCGCCGGCTTGCTCAGCCCGTCCGGTTGTATTCGTTCGATCGCCATGATGTTGCCCCTCTCCCTCGTTTAATCCTGCGTCATCCTAAGGCAGCGGCGAGTGATTCCCCAAACTCACGTGCTTGCCATTCCCGCACAACGGATGCCCCTTCCCTCGTCTCATCATTCAGAAGCGACGCATCGCGCGCCAGCCGTTCCAGGCTCTGCATCGGCCAGATCAGGGCCGGGTCCAGATCCAATTCCTCGCCTTGTTCATTCCGCCATGCCTTGAGGTCACGCAGTTGGTCGATCTGCTCACGGGTCGGTCTGCCTTCCAGACCGTTGGAATTTGAGTTGCCGTTTCGTGGTCGGGTGACCGGTTCGGCAGCAAGCCCGCGTTCCCGTGCTCGTTGCAGCCGCCTTCCATACCGTCGCAGTGAGCTCACCGGGATACCCTCAATCTCGTCCAGATCATCACGTCCCGCGGCTGCAATTGTAGTCAGGACCGCGTCGCTCATGATCTTGAACGGCGGCACATCGCGCCGCATGCCCTCGTTGTAACGAAAGACGTACAGCTCGCGGAGCACAGCCAATTCCTGCGGCCCCAATGCCCGGCTTCCTTTGGCATTCAGGAAAGCTATTTCAGGCGGGTCAGGGGCGCGATACCGAATGTTTTCCAGCCGTTGAAACTCCTCCTCAACCCATTCCATGCGTCCCAATTCTTCAAGCCGCCGCACCAGTTCATCACGCAGATCCTGAAGGTGTAGCACATCATCAACGGCATACTGAAGCGCCTCATCGGGCAGTGGCCGTACGGTCCAGTCCGCACGCTGGAGACTCTTGGACTTCACGATTGAGACACCGAGTGCGTCCAGCAGGACAGAGTCCAGCCCCACACGCCGCATGCCGCAGAACTGCGCCGCGATGCTTGTATCAAAGATGTTGGCAACCCGGAACGACCACTCCTTGTCCAGAACGCGGATGTCATTCGAGGCGGCGTGGATGACCTTCTCGACGTTGGGATTGGCCATCAATTCGCCCAGCGGCGCAACATCATCTTCCGTCATTTCCAGCGGATCAACGACCCATGCCCTCTTTCCCGCAGCTATCTGCACCAGGCAAACCCGGTCAGGAAAGCGATGGAAGCTGTTTGATTCGGTATCAATAACGACGCAATGTTCGAGGGACAGACGCTCGACGAGCCCGGCAAGAGCGTCGGCGTCCGTGATCATCTCGACTCGCGCGGGTCGGTTGCTCCAGGTCAGTTCAGTTTCTCCAATCCGGCAAGTCCGGCCAGCAGTCGCTTGACGCCCTGCCCCTTGAACGCAACCGTTACCTCAAAATCGTCTCGCGTCGGCGTCTCAAGGCACGCCACCACAACACCCTGTCCAAACCGCGCATGACCCACATGGTCGCCCGGCCTGAACGGCGCGGGGGCCTTGGGTACATCCAACTGCGGCTCCGGCATCGGCTCCCGTGGACCAGAGAACCCGGAAAGGGACGGCACTCGCCGCTTAATCAATTCTTGTGGCAGATCTCTCAAGAATTGCGACGGTTTGCGCTGGCTATAGACGCCTCGTGTGTTGCGCCGCATCGCATGTGTCATATATAGGCGATCCATCGCCCGCGTCATGCCCACATAGCAGAGACGCCGCTCCTCCTCTAACTCCGCAGGATCCCCGGATTCCAGTGAGCGGAAATGCGGGAGCAGTTCCTCCTCCACGCCGACGATGAATGCGATCGGGAACTCCAATCCCTTGGCCTGGTGGAGAGTGATGAGTGTAACGGCGTCAAGCCGTTCCGAACCCTCCTCGCGGAGGGCGGCATCAAGGTCTGTGGACAGCGCCACCTGGTCCAGAAAAGCTGCGAAAGCCTCTCCGGACTCTAGAGCCTGGTACTGGGCTGCAACGTTCCGCAACTCTTCAACGTTGTCGAGCCGGTCCTCTGCATTCTCGTCCGCCTCAAGGAACTCTCTGTAGCCGGTCTTGCTCAGAACCTGGTCGAAGAACTCGAGAACATCCTCACCCCGCAACGCCTCAAGAAGTTCCGTCATCATCTGGACGAAGGCACGGACGGGGTGCTGCGATTGCGCCGGAAGTAGCGGCACATTTGGACCTTCCCCCTCCGCCGCGACCTGCATGGCCGCGTAAAGCGGCACATTGTTGGCTTCCGCCCACTGCTGCAGCAGGTCCAGCGACCGCCGGCCGATCCCGCGAGTGGGCACATTCACGATGCGCAGCAAGCTGATGTCGTCAAAAGGATTCCGCAGAACCCGTAGGTAGGCGACAACGTCCCTGATCTCACGCCGTTCCCAGAAGCGCAGGCCACCAACGATGCGGTAACGGATTCCCGTTCGGTTGAACGCATCCTCAAATGCGCGAGATTGAGCGTTTGTGCGATACATGATCGCGCAATCGCCGTATCGTGTTTTCTCCTCCGCAACGAGTCGTTCGATCTCCTCTGCGACGTACAGTGCCTCGTATTCCTCGTCGTCAGCCGACTCAATCGTGACCGGCCTGCCGCTCCCTTTCTCCGCCGTCAACTCGATCTCTTTGCGATCCTTGTTTGCCTTCACAAGCGCGTGAGCGGCATCGACGATCGTGGAAGTTGAGCGGTAATTCCGGCCGAGCGGAATTGTTTGTGTTTCCGGGAAATCGCGTTCGAAACGCAGGATGTTCTCGATGTCCGCATGCCTCCACGCATAGATGGACTGATCCGGATCACCGACCACACACAGACTGTGATGCTTGCCGGCAACCAGACTCGTCAGTTCATACTGCGCGCGATTCGTGTCCTGCCATTCGTCAACCATCACATGGTCATAACGATTCTGGAGTTTATCCCGTACTTCGGGATTCGAGCGCAGCAGAAGGACCGGCTTCATAAGCAGATCGTCGAAGTCAACCGCATGCGCGGCTTTCAACAGCTGCTCATAGCGGTCATAGCAGGAGGCGACGATCCTCTCGTATCGGTTTCCAGCCTGTGACTGGTAGTCGCTGACGGTAAGCATCATGTTCTTCGCGCCGCTTACGGCATTGAGAACGGCCGGGGCTCGGTACGTATGCGGGTCGAGACCCTCGGCTTCAATGGCGCGCTTCATAACGCTGGTCTGGTCATCCTGGTCGTAAATGACAAAGTCCGACGGGACGTGAATATCCTCGCCGAATTCGCGCAGTATGCGCGCGCCGAACGCGTGAAATGTGCCCATCGTCAACCGATTAGCGCGGTCTCCAATGAGCGACTCAACGCGGGAGCGCATCTCACGCGCCGCCCTGTTTGTGAACGTGACTGCAAGGATGCGCCGCGGATTCACACCGAGAGTACGAACAAGGTAGGCGATGCGATGGGTGATAACCCGGGTTTTGCCTGAGCCGGGCCCGGCGATAATCAGAACGGGGCCGTCGACAGCCTCAACGGCCTCACGTTGTTCTTTGTTTAGGTTTTCGAGAATATCGCGCGCTGCTGCGGTAGTCATAGAAGAAACCAATCTCCACTAAGCATACCAGCGGCGCGCGCCTATAGGCGGGTTCAAAACGACCCGAGGGCGGCTCAAGAGCCGCCCCCGGTTTCTTCTCAATTGCCGCAGGTTGGACTACGACTGCTTGGCCAACTCCAGAGCGCGTTCCATCATTTCCGGCGGCGGAGCGAACATCGCGAACGGGTTTGGCATGACTCCCAACGGCACTTCAATCAGTGCCGGGGCCTCGGCCTTGAGGGCCTCCTCCACCTGCGTCGTCAACTGCTCCGGTGTCTCTGCACGTCTGCCTTGCGCGCCAAAGGCCTCGGCGTACTTCACAAAGTCCGGATTATGCAGATCGGACGCGATGAGTCGATGATTGAACTGCGTATCCTGGATGCGCCGCACGTTGCCAAAAGCGCCGTCGTTGAACACAACCGTGACCAGGTTGATGCCGTAACGGACGGCAGTGGACAGTTCCTGCGCGCCGTACATGAAGCCGCCGTCGCCGGAGATTGCCACAACCGGCCTGTCAGGATTCCCAACCTTCACGCCGAGGGCAGTGTTGAAGCCGTACCCGAGCGTCCCCTGGTAGCCTGCGCCGATGTAGCTTCGCGGGGAATACACCGGGAAGCCCTGGTTGGAGAAGTAACCGACCTGCGTGACTTCCGTGACGAAGATTCCATCCTCCGGCAGCGCCTTGCGAATCGCGCCGGCATACTCGGAGACCGGCGACATCGCGGCCAGCTTTTCCTGCACCGTGGCGCGCGCGGCAGCCATCTCGTCGTCGCGGGATTCACGCGTCTTGTTGTGTCGGGGCACCCGGCGAACAAGGTCGGCGAGCGAACCCCTGGCGTCTGCGACGATGCCGATGTCAGGTTTGGAGTTTCGGTTTAGCTCCGTGTCGTCGATATCAATATGTATAACCGTCTGATCTTCATCCGTTGGATACGGGTTGGGGCCGGGCATGACGAAACGCGTCCCGACGGCCAGCACGACATCAGCATTGGGCAGGAGGTCATAGGCAGCGATGGACGGCAGGGCGAGCGGGTGCCGGTCCGACAGTGCACCGCGTCCATTCTGTGAAACGATCACAGGCGCACCCAGCATCTCCGCCAGTTCCTGCAATTCCGCCGTCGCCTCGCTGATGATGATGCCGCCACCGACGAAGATGAGGGGGCGTTCAGAATTGCCCAGCGCGTGGGCCGCTTTCTCAAGCTGGTCCGGATCACCCTGTATGGTTTTCGGCATCCCGGGCTCATAGAACTCAACGTCCGCAGGTGTCATGAGGACATCCATCGGCACCTCGATTTCGACCGGGCGAGGGCGGCCGGAATTCAACTGGTAGAAGGCTTCCCTGACGAGCCCGGGCACGTCGGAGGTATTCATCGCGCGGCCCGCCCACTTGGTGACGGCGCCGATTGCCTCCAGTTGGTTCTTGATCTCATGCAACGCGCCGCGTTCCTTGCCAATGTGGTGTGTGGGAACCTGCCCGGAGATGCAGAGGACACGGGAATTGGTGGCATACGCTGTTGAGAGGCCGGCGCCCGCATTTAGCAGTCCGGGGCCGGGCACCACCAGGCATACTCCAACCTTGCCGGTGGAGCGGGCATAGCCGTCCGCCATATAAGACGTGCCTTGCTCATGGCGCGTGTGGACCACGCGTATCGAGTCCTGTTCCTCATAGAGAGCGTCAAAAGCCCAGTCAAGCTGCACGCCGGGCAGTCCGAAGACCACCTCCACACCCTCGCGCTTAAGCGCCTGCACAAGTGCCTGTCCTCCGGTTAGAGTCGGCATGATCCACCTACCTCCCGTGCGCCTGTCGGCGGCTTTCTTCCCTTAATGAAGGAATACGCGCCCTGCCAGGGCATGACGTAATCGTGAGTGCATTATGACGCACTTGGTGTGATGCCGTGCATCCATTTAGGGAACGAGGAGCGGGTGTTCCTCAGTGACGATCCACGTCTCCGCCGCCAGTGCATCTCGCAGCGGCTTTGGCAGCGAGAAGATGTGGCGATGCGTGATTCCGTCATAGTAGCCGAGGCTCACAGTGATGCGATCTGAGATGAGCGTGTCTATCCGCTCGGGTGCCAGCACAGCAGGGTCCTCGTCACTCTTTGACGCCAGGACAAAGCTCCACGCGCCGCCAAAGTCCATGATTACCGGGCTGTACCCCGTGACAACCGTGAAGACGGAGCCCAACGTGTGATAGAGGGCCGTGAATCCGCGAACAAGGTCGGTGAGGGCTTCCGGCTCATGGCTGTTGGCGTCCGTGGCCGGGCCTACCGTCATGCCTGCGATGGCCGGGCCGGACTGCACAACGAGCGCCCCGTTGTCGGTTAGTCGATCACTCGCCATGCGATAGAACTCCTGCGTATAGAGGCGATAGGCCGGTCCTGCCTCCATCGGGTCCACGAGGTCGAGAATCATCACGTCGAACGGCTCGTCGGCACCTTCTAGGTAGGCAAGCGCGTCTTCATGTCGGAGCTCGACTCGTGGATCGTCAAACGCGCCCTGGTGCCACGTGGGCAGATGCTCCTTGCAGAGGTTCACAACCTCTTCATCGAGGTCGACCATCACGACGTTTTCAACCGAGCGGTGCCGCAGCACTTCCCTTAACGTCGCCCCCTCGCCGCCGCCGCCAATAAACACACGGCGAGGCGCGGGATGATGGAGCATCACGGGATGAACAAGGGCCTCGTGGTAGACGTACTCATCCGACTGGCTGGACTGCGTCTTGCCATCGAGGCGCAGGACGCGGCCAAAGATCTCAGTATCAAGAATCTCGACCTGTTGGAATCTGGTGCGGCCTTCGTAGACAACGCGGCGAATGCGCGTCAACTGATGGAGGTCAGGAGTGACGGCTTCTGTCGCCCACTCGGATGTGGAATACGGGTATTCGGCGGCGTCACCGCCGGCCGGCTGATTAGGCGCCCGGGACACCGGCGAAATCAAACTCCGAGCGCGTCACGGCACTCGTGGATGAATCAATCTGTCCGCGCTGGAGCGTGACAACCGACCGATCCTGCGAGCGGAAAGCGTCGGCTATGTGGCTGGTAGCTTCTTCGAGGCGCGACGTATCGCCGCAGGTAAAGATGTCGACAGCAGCGTAGCCGTGCTCCGGCCACGTATGGATACAGATGTGAGATTCGGCAATGATAACGACGCCAGTAACACCCTGGGGGCTGAACTGGTGAAATGCATGTCCGATAATCGTTGCGCCAATACGTCTCGCCGCGTCTATGAGCGTGGATTCTACGTTTCGCAGATCATCAAGCGCATTGGCATCACAATCGCGGAGTTCCACCAGCACATGTGTCCCTAGAGCATTCAATCTCACCTTCCCCCACATCAAGATTTTTGGCGCAAGCGCCATTATACGGGCGGCGTTTGACGCTAAGCAATAGGACAAGATGGGCGCATCCTGAGCCAAGTACCTCTCCAATAAGACTGCGGCGAGGCGGTTGTCCGCCTCGCCGCATATCTTTGGCACTTGCCCCTACCCTCGGGAAGCGCCGTTCTCCCATCCATCCTTTTTGCGCGGGGAGATGGTGTTGGGAGAAGGAGGAGTAAAGCCACTTTACCGAACGTGCGTTCGCTTGTCAACCCCTTTTGGATGATTTGTTCGAAATCTCTCAAGGCATGGCCTTGATTGGCAGACGGAAACGGGCGCATAGTGGCGGCGCGGATAGCTTTTGCCGCTTTGCGGACAAGCGGGGAGAAGGGAACGGACGCCATGGATTTCAGTTACTCGGAGCAGGACGAAGCACTGAAGCGAGAGGTGCGGGACTTTGTGGAGGCCAATTGGCATTCCCCGTACGAATCCCACATCAATTCCGTTTATTCCTACGATGTCGACACGCCGGAGGATGAGGTCCTGTTCCAGGAATTCACGCGAAAACTGGCGGACAAGGGTTGGTACACCATGCACTGGCCCACGGAGTACGGCGGACAGGCCGTTCCCTTCACCACGCAGATCGCCTATCGCGAGGAGATGGCCTACCGTGGAGCGCCCATTGCCCAACCCGGCTTTGAAGCGCCAATGCTTATGTTCCACGGCCAGCCCTGGCAGAGGGATTTCTTCCTGCCAAAGATCGCGAGCGGCGAACTCATCTCGTGGTCACAGGGTTTCAGCGAGCCGAACGCTGGCGCAGACCTTGCCAATCTCCAGACCCGGGCTGTCAGAGACGGTGATGATTGGGTCGTCACGGGGCAGAAAATCTGGAATAGCCAGGGACATCATCCGTGGGTCGACTGGGGTCACTACCTCGTGCGGACGGACCCGGACGCGCCTAAACACCGCGGCATTTCCTATCTCATCATCGACATGAACACGCCCGGAGTGGTCAAGCGGCCGCTGGTCGACGCCCTGGGACGCCGCCGCTGGAGCGAAATCTTTTTGGACAACGTCCGCGTTCCCTCCCGCAACGTCATCGGTGAGGAAAACCGCGGTTGGTACGCCGCCATGACAACACTCTCCTTTGAACGATCGCAGATCGAAGCGCCCGCGCGCCGCCTGCGCGATCTTGAGCGATTCATCGACTTCGCCCGTGAGGCTCACATCAACGGCGGGAGGCTCATCGACGCCAAGCAAACGCGGCACATACTGGCGGATGCCCGCATCCTCATTGAGACGGGCCGGATGCTCGCACTGCAGGTGGCGTCCATCCAGAGCAAGGGTGAGGTGCCGCAGATGGAAGCGGCCTTCTCCAAGTTGTTCCACGATGAGATGACGGCGCGCGTATATGAGCTGCTGGCACGAATACTGGGACAGGACGCGGCCATGACGGTCGGCGAGCCGCGCGCGCCGTTGGCCGGATACCCGGCAGTGAACTCCTACCTCAGCTGGATGAACCGATTCGCCGGCGGCGGGCGGGAGATTCAGCTGAACATCATCGCCCAGCGGGGTCTTGGGCTGCCGCGGTAAGAACCGTCTTGCTTGGAGGACAATAAGGGGCGCATAGTAGCGGCGATTGGGGGGCGAGTTATGGCAACAGATACTGCGCCGTTGAGCGGACTCCGCGTCCTGGAGATCGCGGGCGAATTCATTGAGCCTGTCGGACGGCATCTCGTTGATCTTGGCGCCGACGTAACTCTCATCGAGCCGCCGGGCGGCAGCCCCTCACGCCACATCGCGCCCCAACCGGCTCGTCCGACGACCGAGCCCCGCAGCCTCTATTTCCTGCGGTTCAACCTCGGCAAACGGAGCATCGTTCTCGACCTCGACACTGAAGAAGGCTTAAGCGTCCTGCGGGATTCCTTGTTGCCGAACGCGGATGTCCTAATGACGTCGTTCAACCAACAGGAACTGGAGTCGCACGGACTCGACTACGCCTCCCTCACGGCGATCAATCCTAATATCATCCTGACCACCGTCACGCCGTATGGCCGCAAGGGCATCCACGCCGGATTCGCGGGCAATGATTTTACCGCCGGCGCCGCGGGCGGCATGACATTCATGGAGGGACGGCGCGACGGCCTCCCTGCCGCGCAGCCCCACTACCAGGGAGTGCAGATGACGGCGCTGCACGCGGCGTACGGAACGCTTCTGGCGTGGTGGCACGCGCGGAACGGCGGCGGCGGACAGGAGGTGGATGTCTCCCTACAGGACGTCGTGGCGCACGAGTATTTCAACCTTGTTTACTACGCCTCCTACGGCGAGATTGTGCAGCGGGTCGGGGGACTGAGCGGGGGACGTCCCACAAACTACTTCCCCTGCTCTGACGGCTGGATACTAATGTCCCTAATCCAGGCGCACCAGTGGGAGGCATTTGCGGAATGGACGCAGGACCCACTGATTATGGATCCAATGTTTGACGACTCCGCAGTGCGCGCGGACGCTGTCGAGTTCCTTGATGAGCGGATATCCGAATTCACACGGTCGATGACTGTGCAGGAATTCCTGGAAGGCTCTATCCCTCGCAGGATTCCGGCCGGGCCGGTCAACGACATCGTCGGACTAATCAACCACCCGCACACCATCGCGCGCAACGTGATGACAGAGGTCGATGATCCGGTCATCGGCACGTATGCGACACAGGGAGCGCCGTTCCGGTTCAGCCGGACGCCATGGGAGATCAAGGGCCCTGCCCCAACCATCGGTCAGCACAATGACGATTTGGCGGCAATCACAGCGCACCCACATGAGAATGGGCACCTAGCGCCCGCCGCAACCTCCGCCCATGAACGCACACTGCCTCTTGAGGGCATCCGTATAGTCGATCTGACCAAGTCGTGGGCCGGGCCGTACGGCGCGCGGTACCTGGCGGATTTCGGCGCAGAGGTCATTCGAATCGAGTCCACCAAGTTCCCTGAGGGGCGCGTGATGGATCCGGACAATCATGACGCGTGGCTTCGATCCAACACGATGTACGGGGAGATCAACCGCAACAAATATTCGGTCGCGCTCGACCTCCACTCGGAGGAAGGCAAGGACATCTTCAGGAGGCTGGTCGCGGAGAGCGACATCGTGCTCGAGAACTTCCATTACGCCACCCTGCCCCGCTGGGGCATGGCATACGAGGATCTCAAGAAGGTCAACTCTCGCATCATTGTGTTGAGCGCGCCGGGATACGGATATGAGGGGCCGATCCGCGATTACTTTGCCTATGGCGGCTGCATCGGCGCTTATGCGGGCATCTCAACGCTGTGGGGGCACGCTGACTCCGAGGTGAACGAACGACCAAAGCAGGCGTACACGGACTTCGTGACGGCGGGACATCTCGCGCTGTCCGTCATGGCAGCGCTGCACGAGCGCGAGCGATCCGGTGAGGGGCAGCACATCGAACTCACACAGATCGACTCCGCTGTGGCGATGGTTGGCACAGCCATCCTTGAGCACACCATTAATGGAGAGACGCCGCAGCCCATCGGCAATCGCAGCCCGCACGCCGCGCCGCAAGGAGTGTACGCGTGCATCGGCGTGGACAAGTGGGTGGCTATATCCTGCGAGACGGACGAGGAATGGCAGACGCTGGCCACTCTCATGGGCGGCGTGCTGCCCGCCGAACTCCGTGAAAAATGCACCACCCTGGAATCACGCCACGCGCTGCATGACAATCTCGATGCTGCCATCGGCGAATGGACTGCAGTTCGTACTCCGGGGCAGATAATGCAAGCGTGCCAGAAGGTGGGCGTCAAGGCGGCAATCGTCGCATCCGGCGAGGATTTGTACCACGATCCGCATCTGCGGTCGCGTGGCTACGTTGTGGAGATCGATCATCCCTGGCCGGGCAAGCTTCAACATCCAGGCATGACAGTGCGACTGACAGAGACGCCGGGGCAGGTTCGGATGCCCGCGCCGCTCACCGGCCAACACACGGCGGAAATCGTGGAGCGCGTGCTCGGCATCAAGAGCGATGAGGCGGAGGAACTGACAAAGGCCGGCGTGCTGGTCTAGGGGAGATTGGGGGAGCGATGGACTTCCGGTTTACGGCAGAAGATCAGAAGCTGCGTGATGAGGTAAAGAACTTCGTCGAGAGCGAGTGGGACGCGCAGGGCATCGACTCGTTCAGCAACTCTGTCTATTCCTATGACGTTCATCACGTCGAGGATGATCAGCGCATCCACGAGTACACAAAGAAGCTGGCCCAACGCGGCTGGTACACCATGCACTGGCCCGAGGAGTACGGCGGGCAGAACGCGCCCCTGAGTCGGGTGTTGGCCTACCGGGAGGAGGCGGCGTACCGTGGCTCGCCCGTCACCTCGCCCACGTTCTTCGCGCATACCCTTATGTATTATGGGCAAGACTGGCAGAAGGAAGAGATTCTCGGCAAGATTGCCAGCGGCGAGCTGATCAACTTCTCGCAGGGATTCAGCGAGCCGAATGCCGGGGCGGACCTCGGCAGTCTGCAGACGCGCGCCGTTCAGGATGGCGACGATTGGGTCATCACGGGCCAGAAGATCTGGAACACCGGCGGTCACATGGCCGACATCGGCCACTACCTTGTCCGCACCGACCCCGCCGCCCCAAAGCACCGCGGCATCTCCTATTTCGTCGTCGATATGCACGACCCCGGAATCACGCTCAGGCCGCTGTTTGACGCGCTTGGCCGGCAGCGGTGGGTTGAGGTGTTTCTGGACGGCGCGCGGGTGCCGTCGCGCAACCTGGTGGGTGAACTCAATCGCGGCTGGTATGCCGCCATGACCAATATGTCATTCGAGCGTTCCAACGTTGAGGCTCCCTCTTACCGGCTCCGCGACCTTGAGAATTTCTTGGACTACGCCCACGAGACGCCGCTCGCGGATGGCTCTCGCATCACAGATGATCCCATCGCACGGCACGTTCTGGCGGACGCGCGGGTGTTGATTGAGCTCGGGAGGATGATCTCGTACCAGGTGGCGTGGATCCAGAGCAAGGGCGAGGTCCCGGCGATGGAGTCGGCGTTCTCCAAGCTCTTCCACGACGAGATGACGCCGGACGTTTTTGGCGCGCTGAACCGCCTGCTACGCGAGGCAGGTATCTTCAACGTCGGCGACCCGCGCGCGCCGATGAACGGCTACCCGCAGGTGAACTCCTACCTAAGCTGGATGAACCGCTTCGCCGGCGGCGGCCGGGAGATTGAGCTGAACATTATTGCGCAGCGGGGCTTGGGGTTGCCGAGGTAGGAAGTCCGTCTCGACAAAACTCCCGTACCCGACTCCCTCACCACTCCTGCATAAACAATCGAATGGCCCGCACCCCCTACATCACGTGTCGTTCATGCAAGGTAAGCATGCACAACTACGCGTATGAATATCATGAGCACAACCCTCAGCGTGAGCCAATCCCGCAGGACAGTGTCAGCTGTAATGCCTGCCGTGGTACTGGTCTGATACAGGGCGGTCAAGCCCACTTTCTGGGTGGTCGAGTCCTACGGTGTACACGCTGCGGCGGCCATGGATTGGTGCGCGCAACGTCCACCTCGCGCCCTTCCCCGCGAGGTGGCGTGTCGATTCTCAAGCCTCAGGCAAACCCTGTGGGCCTAACGCCGTCCGAACGTGAACGGCTGATGGAGACTGTAGAGCAGGTCGTAACCGACGCTGAAACAGAGGCGGAAGAAGAACGGAAAGCACGCCAGCGGGAGCAAAGGGAAGAGCAAGAGCGTCAAGCGGAAGAAAGACGAGTAGCACGCGAACGAAAGCAAGAGGAAGAGCAGGAACGCGCAACGCGCCAGCGGGAGCAAAAAGAAGAACAAGAGCGTCGACTTGCGGCCGAGCGGCTCAAGGCCAGAGACCGGGAACGTCAAGATGGGGAAGCGCGTCCAACAACTGAGGAGTACGCAGCGCAGGAAGGTACAGCGCTACATCACATAGGGAACCAGGAGCGCTTATGGGATGACGTGGGCAAGCGAGCCGAACGCAGAGGACGAGTCGGGCGTCTTTTTCGCCGAGTCATACTCGCCGGAGGCCTGATCTCTCTTGGCGCCATTGCCGCTTTATTCCTTACTCAAACCCCTCTGCAGAACGTAGTCGATTCGGTAAGAGACTTCTGGAACGACCCAGGCATTGAGATTCCTGGCGGCGAGTCCGAGGAATCAGACAATCGCGGCTCAGATTCTATTGCACCTCCGATAGCTCCCTCACCCACAGCAACGGCAACCGCTACACCGACGCCCTTGTCCACTGCTGCTCCAACGCCGACACCTGTTCCAGTATCCCCATGGGCAGGATTCGCCATTACACGAGAGACTCAAGGCAAGGACATACTGGACAGACTTTCGGATGAAGAGAGAGCCTGTGTGCGTTCGGCCAATTCAGATGCCTTCTACGAAAGCTTTCCCTCCCGGCCTATTGGGGTGAGGATCGCCATGAACCCGCCCGTTCGTGACACCGCCGACATGCCAGAACTGGCAGCCTGCCTGTCAGAGGACAGCACGGCACATCTCAATCAAGCCATTGCAATATTCCACGATCCGAGTCTGGCGCCGCCCTCACCTACGCCTGCGCCGACCGTCACGCCAACGCCACGCCCAACCGCTACGGCCAGGCCGACTGTTACTCCAACACCCCGCCCGACGGTAACGCCGACGCCAAGGCCAACGGCGACACCGGACCTAACCCGGGGGAGTGCCGGATGGATCGCTGCACTGGAACAACGAGTCCATGAATTGGTTAACCGTCAGAGGACAACCGGGTTAGGGTACGACGTAGAGCTAGCGTCCATCGCCAGGTCACATAGCGCAGACATGGCAACTGCCAGATTCTTTTCACACACAAACCCTCGGGGACAGTCTCCTACGGATCGTGGAGCGCAAGTAGGATACAACTGCCGAAAGGATTACGGCTCTTATTACACCTACGGTCTGGCCGAGAATATCTATCAAGCTTGGCTCTACGGTTCGTACCGAACCGTTAACGGGATAGTTGTCAGCAAGGACTACCATTCGTTAGAGAAGTTGGCCAATCTCGTCGTGGATGGCTGGATGGATAGTCCAGGACACCGCGAGAACATCTTGAATACTACTTATGACGTGCAAGGTATCGGAGTGGCCGTTAATGACGATCAGCAAGTCTACGTTACACAGAACTTCTGTTGATGCACGACCTGCTCAATCGACGTAAACTGATGCCGCAAATAGAGTCGCCTACTGAGGAGAGGGGGCATCGCCATGACATCTGAGGGTGGGACGTATATCACGGCGGAGGTGGAGGCGTATATCGGGACGGAGAGTCCGCCGCTGGTTTCTCCACCGGTTTCGGAGAGCGAGATTCGGCGGTTTGCCATGGCGGCTTATTGGCCGGAGGTGCCGCCCCGTCGCTTCTGGGACGCGGAGTATGCGAAGTCGACACGGTTTGGCGGGATTGTCGCGCCGGATGAGTTTAATCCGTTTGGCTGGATGGTGGGTCGGGCGCACATCGGGCCGCAGCCGACACACATCGACGAGGCTCAAGGAGAACTTGAAGAGGCGCGCAACCTGCGTCCGCCCGGCGCGCCGGAACGGTATCTCTATGCGGGTTCATCGTCGGAGTATCACGCACCCATTAGGCCCGGCGATGTCATCACGTCCATCCTGAAGTTCTCTGAGGTCTATGAGCGACAGGGCGGGCTGGGCCTGATGCTGTTCTACGTCGTTGAAGAGCGGATGACGAACCAGAATGGCGAGTTGGTCCGCGTGTTCAGGACGAACAACATTTTGTACTAGGGTGGGCGGTTAGATTCTTCGCTGCGCTCAGAATGACAGTCCCGATGGATTCCCACTTTCACGGGAATGACGGGTGGGAGGCAAGACAATGACACTCTATTGGCAAGACGTGGAAGATGGCTCGGAGATTCCGGAGTTCGCCCGCACGACGACGCTGATGAACTGGAACCGGTGGGCATCCGTGAACGATGAGTTCGTGCCGATGCACATGGACGATGACGATGCACGCGCGAACGGACAGCAGGCCGCTTTCGGCGAAGGTCCGCTGCGCTATTCGTACCTTCACAGCGCGCTGCGAGAGTGGATCGGCGACGACGGCGACATCGTATTCGTTAACGCGCAGTACCGCGGAATCAACTACAAGGGAGATATCCTTACCGTCTCAGGCCGCGTGACCGGCAAGCGTGAGGAGAACGGACGTCACTTGGTGGACGTGGACCTCGCGATCACGAATCAGCGCGGAGAGGCCGTCACCCCCGGCAACGCGACGGTGGCGCTGCCGAGCAGGGGCTAGTCTCGTATTCGTATCCGCGCTTCTTCGACTATCCAGAGTTGGCCAGCCAAAGAATCTGTCGTCAGGCTGCGTAGAAATCTGTCACCTGTCGCAGCGATGCGATCTCGAGATTGATCATTTAGCCGGAACACAACGATTCCAAAGTAATTTGCCGGCGGGTATGACGTGATGTTTGCGAAGTCGGTGTCCAGAGTTACGAGTACACGTTCCTCTTCAACACAGGCGTTTGCGACTTCATAATCTCTGGCGCCGGCCATACCTTGCCCAACTATCGTGGCGGTGTCGTGGCCTTCCTGCTCAAATTGTGCCGTCATCTCTGCGGGCAGGTTCTCGTCCAGCTTGAACCTCACTTCAGAGGTCACCTGGCGAGAGGAGCAACACTTTCCCTGGCTAATTCAGCCGCATACAGGAGCGTTGCCTGGATCGACTCGAGGGGCACCGTCGGATAACTTGCGATAATCTCCTCGGCGGTTAGACCCGCCGCCAGGTTGTCGAGAATAGTAGTCACTTGCACACGGGTCCCTGTTATGCAGGCCTTGCCGTGCATGATCGCCGGATCGACAGTAATGTATTTGCGCCAGTCCATCTCGGTGCAACTCCAACGACGAGTATAGTCCGTTCGCCAACCCAACTGTAGCTTTCGCTGCTCATCCATAGGGCGAGCGTGACAATCCTGCCCTGCTTATGTCACTGTGTCGGCAGTCGGGCGAATAACGCCTGCAATGGGGGAGGAAGAGTCTATGACAACCGGGAGTGATCTTTCGCGCGTGGCGGCGATTATCGGCGTGGATGAGTCCGATGAGATGGGCCATGTGCCACACAAGTCATCGATGCAGCACCATGCGGAGGCGGCGGATAACGCGCTCCGCGACGCAGGTCTCACGCTGGATGACGTCGATGCCCTGTTCTGCGCGGGCGTCGGAACGGTTTCGGTCGCCGAGTATCTCGGCATCGTGCCGAAGTACACAGACACGACGTCCATCGGCGGCTCATCGTTCCTTGCGCACGTCGAGCACGCCATGGCCGCCATCAACGCGGGCCTAATCGACGTCGCCCTGATTACACACGGCGAGGCGGGGCGTTCCACACGGGGTCGCGTTGGACGAGATCCGACGGCAGCAGGCTCACAGTATGAAGCGCCTTACGGCATGATCGGCGCGCCGGTCGCGTACGCGATGGCATGCAGCCGCTATATGCACATGTACGGGCCTGAGCGCGTGCGCCAAGGCATGGCGGACGTGTCCATTGCTACGCGCAAGTGGGCGCTCCAGAATCCGAAGTCGTTTGTGAATCACCCCAGCTGGATCGGCCCCGCCGATGTCGGCTATGAGGATTACCATGACTCTCGGTGGATCGCGTGGCCGTTCCACATCATGGACTGCTGCCTGGTGACTGACGGCGGCGGCGCATGCGTGGTCGTTTCGGCGGACGTTGCACGCAACGCGAAGAAGAAGCCGGCGTGGATCCTCGGATCCGCGGAGGGCCACGACCACCAGATCATCAGCCAGATGCCGGACCTTACGCGCACCATCGCGCATGAGACGGGGCCGCGGTCGATGCAGATGGCAGGGGTCACGCACGATGACATCGACCTGACGATGATCTACGACTCATTCACCTACACGGTGCTGACAACGCTGGAGAGTCTCGGTTATTGCGGGCCGGGCGAGGCGCCGGACTTTGTGGCGAACCTGAGAACCGGGCCGGGCGGCGATTTTCCAATGAACACGAGCGGCGGCGGCCTGTCCTACGCCCACACGGGCATGTACGGCATGTTCCTGCTGATTGAGGCGACACGCCAGTTGCGCGGCGAGAGCGGCGACCGGCAGGTCGAGGACTGCAACCTGTCGCTGGTGCATGGAACGGGCGGCGAACTGTCATCCACTGCCACGCTCGTCCTGAGCAATTCATAGGGAGAACGACAATGACAAACCAACCACCGGCCCGTATGCCATTGCCCCTGCCGACACCGACGCAGGAAAACGACTTCTATTGGGAGAAATGCAAGGAGCACGAGCTGTGGCTGCGAAGCTGCAACGCCTGTAACGAGCCGTACTTCTACCCTCGCGATATGTGCCCGGAGTGCCACTCACGCGATACGACGTGGGTGCAGGCGAGCGGACGCGGCGAGGTCCACGCGTATGCCGTTGTTGAGCGGCCGCCGACGCCGGCCTTTGCGGGGGAAGTGCCATTCGTCACGGCGCTCATCAAGCTTGAGGAAGGGCCTATTCTGCCGACACGCATTGTCGGGGTGGAGCCGGTGCCGGACGCGGTCAGCATCGGCATGGCTGGCCAGATTGAGTTCGACGACGCCAGCGAGACTATCAGCCTGCCGGTGTTTAGGCCGAATTAGGTTCGAGAAGGCATACTCACCCCCACCCTAACCCTCCCCCATCAACGGGGAGTTCTGGATTCAACCCCAACCTTCCCCTTTTGTTGGGGGAAGGGCTTTTCCTGTTGCGGATTGTTGTGACCCTGGGGGAACGCATCGCTTCTTGGTCCCTGGCTGCGCGTCAGTCGAGTTTTTGCGCGGTGTCTGTTACTGCTCGGTGGCATTTGCGTGCCGCGCGTTGGGCCGCCGCCCTTCCGCGCACGGGCCGTCCGCCGTGGACGCGCCGTGCGGTCGCCATTAGTGACGCGGGATCAGCGCGCCAAGGTGACTCCCGCTCTTCTGATCAAACGACGTACGCCGCCGTCAGCTGCGGTGGCCGAGGCCGCGCCGTTTCCGGCGCTGACCCGTGGGCTCGGCTCGTCATATCACGGAATCCCCGGCGACATCGGCTGCGTGGGGAAACCGGACGCATCCTGAGAGGCTCGAACGGGTCGGGTTCAGTGAGTCGCTCAGGGCAACGGGCGGGCCAATTCAGCTTACGGCCTTATGCGACCGCATAGCTGTGGTTATCCGGCCGGTATGTCCGGGATCAAGGTAGCGATGCGTTCCCCCGTGGGGCGTGCCCTCCATTGCTCGCCCTGGGATTGGCGGCGGCGCGGGTGTCGACGTTCCGGGCTGCCGGTTGTATGGCTTGACGGGGGTGAGAATAGGACAAGTGTTTTGCGTTGGTCAAGGTGGAGTGGCAGGTGGAGAGAAAGGATACAGCTAAACGGCAGACGCCACGACGCTGTTCAAAAACGCATCGTGACAGAGTTCACCTGAATCGCACTCCGGGCACTCGACGTGGAACGCGAGATCAACCCATGCTGCGTCAGTTTCGGCAACATCCTCATGTTCATCACTCATAGCGCGCCGAATACGGAGAGTGGAAGAGATCGCATAGACTCCCAATCCTGCGGCAGTCAACGGCAAGGCTATGGGAGCAAGTATTGTGCCGCCGCCCATGGCAACAACCAATACCATTGCACCACCAACCGCCGCTCCGGCCGCACCAGCTTTAGTAGTGTCCGCTACGACCTGCCTGGTCGCTTCGGTGCCAGATTCTCGGCCTTTCTTTACGTGAACAAGGTTCTCAGCAACGCTGACGGGGGCCTCAAGCACAGCTGACCAGATGGCTCCTTTCGCCGCGCCGCCCGCCATTCTCTTGGCGACGATACCTGACGCATCTACGAGGTTCCTGGTCTTAATCCACCGAAGTTCCAAGCGGCGGATATTGTCTGAACCCCTTTTGATGTTACTGGCAGCCCGTTCCCATATGATGTTCGACGACAACCCTGCTTTGGACGGGGCATTGGCGACGGACTCAATATGGCTGGCAGTTTTGCCTTTCAAGAAAGCGGACACTTCGCCGAGGTTGCGTACAGAGCGCGGGACAGACTGAGTGTAGAACTCAGCGGCCTCCGCAGCGTTGCGAATGCCACGAGTCTTTCCAAGGCCCGCCCTCATCATTCTTCGCTGGAGATTTGTGGGAAGGCCAGTGAATTTGCCGGAGACGCCCTTCGGGATGGCTCGGCCCGCTGCGCCGATAATATTGCCGCCTCTTGCCGCGACCGTGGCAATCATTTCCGTTGTCTGACGAACGGTCTTTAGGCGCCGTGGCCTTTGCTCCGTTGAATCGTTAAAGTCATGGTCAGGGGAAGCAGCCAGAGATTGCTCGTCTTCGCCAACGACAAGGAAGGTCTCCGTCAAGATGGGCTGCCCCGCGAGAAAGGGGTGGTCGCAGTACCCGCAAGTGCCGTCATCCAATGCTGCAATTGGCTCTCTATGGAATGAGTACGCTACCAGGCAAGACGGGACATCACCACACTCCTCGCATCTCAAGTGGAGAACGGCGAACTCAAGGGGCTCGTGGCTGTTATCTCCATTTTGTGACGTGGCCACAACGGAGATACAAAGACTACTCGCCGCAATCAAATGGTCGCATTGGGAGCAAGTCGTATCCTCATCGGAGGTCCGGAAATACATGAGGGTGACCTTCCTCAAGGCAGAAAGAGATGGAGCGGAAGACGGGATTTGAACCCGCGACCTTCTCCTTGGCAAGGAGACGCGCTACCACTGCGCCACTTCCGCCTGTCCGACTTAAATCGCTCTCGCATGTGCCGAGGGGCAGAGTTGAACTGCCGACACCGCGATTTTCAGTCGCGTGCTCTACCACCTGAGCTACCTCGGCTTGGTGCGAAACGTGCAATACAGCTTAATTTGGCGGGGCGGACGTGTCAAAGGAATTGGGGGTCGTATTCACTTGATGGGCGTTACGGGAAGTGGTTGCGCTCCAGGATTCAGATTCCCGCCTACGCGGGAATGACGAAGTGGGGACGGGGGTGATGGAGAGAGGTGGGGGTGATGGAGAGAGGTGGGGGTGGCTTTCAGGTATGGTTGGCGTTACAGGGGCTTAAGATTCCTCGGCTGCGCTCGGAATGACAGAGGGGCACAGGGAGACACGATGCCGGAGGCGCCGGAGTTGGCCGTTGTGCGGGAGGTGCTGGAGCGCCGCGTCGTGGGCGCGGTGGTGGAGTCGGCTCGCATTGTTCGGCCTACCGTGCTTCGTACGCTTTCGGAGATTGACGTTGCCTCGGACATTGAGGGGCGCTTGTTTGAGGGCGTGTCGCGCTACGGCAAGAGCGTTACCCTGACCGTCTCCGACGGTATGGCGCTTGTAATCTTCCCGATGCTCACCGGTAGGCTGCGGCTGTCAGCGCCCAAAGACAGGATCACCAAGACGGTTAGTCTCAGCCTCGGTCTCTCCAACGGCATCGATCTGCGCTACCTGGATGATCGGCAGATGGGAATGTTGTACTACGCGCCGACGGATCGTCTCACCGAGATTCCTCGTCTGGAGGAAACCGGGCCGGACGTTTTGGATGAGCCGCTGAGCCTTGACGAATTCGCGTCGCGGCTACGCCGATTCAGCGGCGAGATCAAGGGAATCCTGACACGGGGCGCGCTTGTCGCAGGCATCGGCAACGCATACTCGGACGAGATTGTGTGGGAGGCCGGCATCTCGCCGTTCCGCCGCCGAGCGGATTTATCGGCGGACGAAATCGCCCGGTTGCACGCCGCAGTCTACGCTGTTCCGCGCCACGCGGTTGTCGCGTTACGTGAGCTAATAGGCGAGGATATTCACCTTGAGCGGCGCGAATGGCTGTCCGTTCATGGCAAGGCGAACAAGGAATGCCCGCGTTGTGGTGGTCGCATCAGCCGCCTCAGTGCCAACCGCCGCATCACGGATTACTGCATGACCTGCCAGCCGGGGCTGCTGATCAGGAACTAGGCCGGCCCTCTTCTTAAAGGGAGAGGGGTTTCTCGTTGACGGAACGACTTTCGGGAGGCTCAGTGAGATTCAGATTCCCGCCTTCGCGGGAATGACGGGGGGCGCGAATGAGGGGTGGATGATGAGGGTTGACAGGGTTATTGAGACAAGGTATCTTTAGTATAACCCTATTGAAAGACGTAAGAATATTAGGGGGAAGTGAGACTGAGTATCATGACTATCGAGATACGTGGTTCCGACATTCTCGCGGCTCTGGAAAACCAGGGCTATCGATCCACCCTGCCCCGCAGGGAAATCATCGAGAACCTGGATAAAAGGAGTGATGGTTTCACCGCTGAGGACCTGGTGCGTGATTTGCCGCATATCGGCCGCGCCACCGTCTTCCGCACCATCAAGCTTCTGCTGGAAGCGGGCATCATCTGCAAGTTGAGCCTCATCAATGGGGAGCCACGCTATTCACTTGCGCATGCGGAGCATCACCATCACACCGTGTGCGTGACGTGCGGAACCATCGGCGAGTTTCACGCCGGCACGGTTGAGCGCGTTCTCCGCCTTATAGGCAATGAGGTTGGCGGCAGCATCATCGGACACCGGATCGAACTTTATATCAGCTGCGCGGACTGCGCGCGCCAGAACATACCTGTTCCGACCGCCGGACACACGCACGTCTCCTAACCGCAGCGACATCCTTTATTGTATATTCCATAAGGAATATCACTATGGCCACGCAGAACGGTTCCGGGGTCGGCCCGCCCAGCATCGTCGTCAATGACCTGACCATAGAGCGGTCCGGGACGCGGATTCTTACCGATGTCTCATTTGAATTCGGACCAGGCACGCTGGTTGGCGTGGTTGGACCGAATGGCGCGGGCAAGAGCACGTTGTTTGAGGCCATCTCCGGCCGCATTCCCATCCACCACGGCTCCGCGGCTATTTACGCAGACCGCCCGCTCAACCAGGGCAGCGTGGCATATGTTCCCCAGCGGGACAGCATCAATTGGAGAATCCCCGTCACCGTCGAGGATGTGGTCATGATGGGCCGCACCAACTCAAAGGGGTGGCTGCGGCGTTACGGTCGAGAGGACAGGGAGTTGTGCCGGCAGAGCCTTGATCGAGTCAACCTTTGGGATCGACGCTCCGCGCTCATGACTGAGCTATCCGGCGGCCAACGGCAACGCGCGTTCATCGCCCGGGCCTTGTGCCAAGAGGCGTCCGTTCTGCTGCTTGATGAGTCGTTTAGCGGTGTGGACGTCGGCGCTCAAGAAGACATTGTGCAGGTGCTGCGGGGCCTTCGTGACGAGGGCAAGATCATCCTCCTCGCCACGCATGATCTGACTAACCTGGCCGAACGATTCGATATCTGCCTCTGCATCAACAAACACGTCTGCGCCTGCGGACCGCCCGAGGAGGCGTTTACACCACAGGTGTTGGAAGAGCTGTACGGCTCTCACGGTGTTGTCTTTGCCACCGGCGGCAGTTCCCATTCACATGAGGAGCCCGGCCGGACGCCCGTGCAGGAACAGCACGAAGATACCCACCCTGTCCATGATTGAGTACATCTTCGACCCATTCCAATACAACTTCATGATTCGCGCGCTCGTCGTGTCCGTCCTGGTGGGCGCGATGTGCCCCATCATCGGCGCATATGTCATCGCGCGCGGGCGCTCATTCATGGGAGACGCCCTTGCCCACTCCGTGCTGCCGGGCATGGTCGTAGCGTTCATGTTGGGATTCAGCCCGCTGGCCGCAGCGGTGCCGGCGGGTGTCGGCATCGCCGCGCTCATGGGATTCATCAGCCGCAAGACGGGCGTCAGTGAGGACACGTCCGTTGGCATCGTCTTCGCAGGCATGTTCGCGCTCGGCCTGACGATGCTGGCGACTGCGGAGGGCCTCACCGTTAACGTGGAAGACCTTTTGCTGGGCCAGGTGCTTGGGGTGACGACGATGGACGTCTATGTTTCTCTTGGGCTTGCCGCCATGGTCATCGCCGCCCTCTATGCCATCCACCGCATCGCCGTCTATGCCACGTTCGATCCGGTCAGCGCGGAGGTGGTCGGCATCCCGGTCAACATGGTCGACTATGCCCTGCTGACGCTGCTCGCGCTGGTTATCGTGATAGGGATCCAAGCGGCCGGAATCGTGCTGGTGATGGCCATGCTCATCACGCCTGCGGCGGCGGGTCACTTGCTGGCGCGTCGGTTTGTCAGCGGCATGATTGTCGGCGCGGTCATCGGCTCTATCTCCGCCATTGCAGGGTTGTATCTGTCCTACTACATGAACATCCCGTCCGGCCCGGCGATGGCGCTCATCGCCACCGGCGTCTTCGCCCTCGCTGCGGCGTACAAACGCCGCGCCATCTAGATTCTTCGCTGCGCTCAGAATGACATTCTCGGTTCAGGACGTGTCTCGGTTCAGAATGACATTAGCGACATTGAGGGCGGCGGTGTTTGACGCAGCATTGACCGCGTGGCTATGGTGTGCGCGTGACAGATATCAAAGATGTTAGATCACACGCGCAACGTCCCTGCCCTCGCTTGAACGCCGCATGATGCAGCAGACTGCCGAGCCTCGTGAAGCGGCTCAACTCGAGGAAATTGAGCGCCGCGCCGTCGATTTTGCCCGCAAGGCCGGCGAGATCCTCCTCAGCCACTTCCGCAAGCCGTTGGAGATCGAATACAAGTCCGACGGGCGCCGGGATCCCGTTACACAGGCCGACCGCGAATCAGAGGACTGGCTGCGTTCGGCGATTGCCGAGGCATTTCCCGATCACGGAATCGTTGGCGAGGAGAATCCGAACTCGGAGCACGGCTCCGCCGAATTCGTGTGGGTACTTGATCCGCTGGACGGCACGACGAATTTCCTGAACGGCCTGCCCGTCTTTGCGACGTCCATCGGCGTGCTGCACAAGGGACGTCCCGTTGTCGCGGCGATCTTCGTCCCCGGCCCTGACGCCGGCTCCGTCATTCACGCGCGACGGGGAGGCGGGGCGTTCCAGGACGGACGTCCCATCGCCGTTACTCCCAACGCCGAGCCTGAACGGGGGCGGCTCACCGGAATGCCCTCCTATTACTGGCGGATGTGGGGATTCAAGGACGGCCTGCGGATGCGGTTGGGGGAGATTCGGTCCCTCGGCTCAATCGCCTATGAGATGGCGCTGGTTGCGCGGGGATCGATGCAGTTATGCCTCTTTGCCCAGCCGAAGATCTGGGACGTGGCCGCCGGAATACTCCTCATCCAGGAGGCGGGCGGACGAGTGCTTGAGAAACGCGCTCGACGCGCCCGGTGGTCACCTTTCAGTGTGTTCGGGAATGAATCGGTGACACTGGACGAGCTGCACGACTGGCGATCCGCCATTCTTGCAGGCAGCGAAGATGTGGCAGAGCACGCCGGAGACCGCATCCACCTTCGCTCCCGATTCATCTTCCGTCTCCGCCGTTGGTGGGCTGAGAGACGGAGCAGAAGAAGTCAGTAGGCGGACAGACAACGTTTGGTTGCACTCCGAGATTCAGATTCCCGCCTTCGCGGGAATGACGGGGTGGGTTAGAGCGGCGGCCAGGGGACGTTGCGGCCCAGGCCTGCCACCGGGAAGATCTTCTCCTCTAGCAGTACTTCCAGCCGGTCCCGCAGCGCATCCACTTCTTGATTGAAGAGGAATTCGGATAGCAGGACGGCGCAGTCTGAACCGTCCTCAAGGCGCGGACTCAGGTCCTGCAGGTCGCTGAGCAGATCGTCGGGTATCGGTTCTCCCTCAAAATCCCAGATCACCGTGCGCAGCTTGTAGTCCTCGTTGAACATCAGGCCGTGGTCGATTCCCCATAGTCGACCTGATTCATCCCGCAGGCAATGGCTTCCCTTGCGGTCGGCGTTGTTGGCGAGCGCGTCAAACAGGGCCATCCGCTGCAGATCGACCCGGTGCTCATTTCGCAGCGTGAAATACGTCTCCGCCGGGTTGTGCTCCACGTAGAACTGCACCGCGCCGATGCCGTACGGTCCATCCCGCGCGATGGTGAACGGGACCATGTCCCAACCAAGCGCACGGCTCAGCTCGAACGCCGCGCATTCCCTCAGATACAACGTTCCCATTGGAAAGTCCCACAGCGGCGCCTCTCCCCGTTGAGGCTTGTAGATGACTCTGACCTGACCCGCGTCGGCTTCAATCAACCCGGTAAAGACTGCGTTTGAGCCATACGGGTGGGGCCGCATATCCACGAAGTCGCCGTCGCGAATTGCCGTGACGATATCCGGTTCGGGATTCGCGTAGGAATAACTCCCGGGCGCGGTCATGTCCGAAGGAGGAGGGCCGCTCTTCTTTGGCAGCTCTACTGCGAGCCGCCCGCCGTCGCGCCATGGTGCCCATTCGTCATCGGGCACACGTGATTCATTCCGGGATTCATTGGGCCGTGACACAGTGGGCACCGGGGACGGCCGGCCGAGTAGACCTCCATGGCCTTGGTCGACCAATCCCTGCTCTGCGCCACCGTCGCCCAGAAGCGCAGACGAGGCTGCGAATCATCCTCATCCTCAATATCGTGCGCCTGGAATTCGATGACGTGTGCCGATTCCAGGTACCCGACGGCCCACGAACCGGACTGAAACTCGAAAGATTGCGACAAAGACTCCGTTGGCAGCTCCTCCACGTTCATGCGGCGGGACGCGGCTTCCTCAACGTTTCGTTGCACCATTTGGAGCAGGCGATCAACAGACAGTGCGAGGCGGCTCATATCCTCTTTCTCAAGCCAGATCGTTGCGTCGCCGCCCGGGCCCTGCACAAGGATTCTGAATCGCCGGTCTCCCGGCTGCCCCACGGCTTCAATTACGAATTGGTTGGCGGGCCCGATGATGTGAGCGTCGTCGGCTTCCGTCATGCAGAGACCGCCAGGAGTTCCTGTGCAAGGGATGAGTCCTGGAGTTGGCTCGCCATCACGGCGATCTTGTCCGGGTGCATCTGCCCACGACCGCCAAGCGCGCCGTCGCTCAGGCGTGTCGCCGTTGCTACCGTGCCGCCGGGCACCACAGCGACCGGTATCTGTAGTTCATCGACGCGATTCTGCACATATGGGATGGGCCCCTGCCCGCCTGTGAGAATGAGTCCCTGGCAGCCGGTGGCCATTGCGGGCATCTGCAGGTCGGGGCGATCCCATCGCGTCAGGACGATCTTCTCGTCGGCCTGTCCGTAGTAATAGATGCCGCCGTCCAGCGCCAGCGCGCCCACCATGACACGCGGAACAAGAACGTCCAGACCTTCCGGATACGCAACCACGTCCGCCTCAAGATGTTCCACGATCTCACGCATCGTTGGCGCGCTCAGGGTGCCGTCTTGCTTGATTGCACTAGCCGGAGGGAGGCCGGCGTCTGCGATGGTCGTCAACAGAGTGGATTCCACGTAGTGCATCCGCAGTTCCGGCACGGCATTGATGATGATGCGGGAGAGTCGATCGCCGAATTGACCTGCCGCCGTGCGGGTGCTTGAGACATCTCCCTCGCCCATGGAATGTTCGTCGTACCACAGCACGAGCCAGAGGTCGGCATCCAGCGCCTCGGCCAGCGCGGCATCCACGCGGCCGCCGTCAAGGCCGGTACCGTCGATGATTGAGAGTTCTGCGCCGGATTCAGCGTTCGAAAGCGTGGCGCGGGCAGCATCGATGTTGGCTTGGAATCGTTGAGATATGTCGTTCGCCGGATCAGGGGGGAAGAGGCGGGTGTCCTCGGGTTCAGCGGCGTTGCCCTTGGGAGCAGTTGCTCGAAAGGCCGCGCCGTCGCCTGCGAGACGCGCAAGCGCCGAGGCGATCACCGTCTTTCCGACGCGCGGCTCCGTAGAGCCCAGATAGATTCGGCGCATCAGCCAGTCCACACCTGCGTCATGTGCCGAAGTATAGCATCGGGGACGGCGTTGGCGGGTGTGCTGTTACCCGCTACTCCCGGACCGGCGCTCCCCATCCGTCGTTCCCGACTGCGCGGGAATGACGAGCATGGCGCGTCAATAGTATTGTGAGACTGACAAGGGGGGAAGGACTATGACTGACCGGATTACTGTTGGGAATGTTGAGATTTTGGCGTTTGTTGATATTGGGCCCGCGCCGCGCGATCCCGCGATGGTCTTTCCGGACGTGCCCGCCGCATCATGGGACGCCTATAAGGACACCATGACGCCGGACGGCCTGCTTCCGTTCCAGATGGGATTCTTTGCCCTCCGCTCCGGCGGGCAGACCATACTGGTAGACACGGGCCTCGGGCAGGGGCCGTTCGAGGCGATGGGCGGCATCGGCGGCCAGCTCATGGACCAACTCAACGGCGCCGGCATCAGCCCGGATGAGATCTCCCGCGTCCTGATTACCCACCTGCACGGCGACCACGTTGGCTGGAACGTCACGTGGGACGGCGACACGGCGCGCGCCACGTTCCCCAACGCAACGTATTCCGTCCCGCAGGGCGACTGGGACTATTTCACGACCGCGGATGTTCTGCCCAACTCGCCGCATATGGAGAACAGCGTCATCCCCCTGCAGGGCCTCAACGCGATGGAGCTTGTCGGCGACAACGCGGCCATCACGGACGAGATCACCACGTTCGTCACCCCGGGCCACACGCCCGGCCACCAGTGTTTCCTGATCAGCTCCGGCGGTGATAGGGCCATCATCATCGGCGATGCCCTTCACACTGCCGCGCAGCTGACGGAGACCTCATGGAACGTTGGGTTTGACGTCGATAAGCCGCTTGCCGCAGAGACGCGGGGCTCGCTGGTTCAGCGGCTTGAAGATGAGGGACTCACGGTTGCTTCCGGTCACATGCCGGTGGGAACAAACATCGGGCGTGTCGTTCGTCTTGACGGCAAGCGCTCCTGGCAGGTGCTTTAGAGTAATCCCCTCCCGCTCGCACAAGAATCCCCTCACCCTTTGATGAGGGAGGGTTAGGGTGGGGGTGAGTGGGATATTCCCGTTGGCTTGAGAGTACGAGTCTTTAGATTCCTCGGCTGCGCTCGGAATGACAGAGCCCGGCCCTTCGACAGGCTCAGGGTGAGCGGGGGCGGGCTGCTCCCGTTGGCTTGAGAGTATGAGTCTTTAGATTCCTCGGCTGCGCTCGGAATGACAGAGCCCAGCCCCCCAACAGGCCCAGGGTCAGCGGAGATGGAGTGACAGTCTCCCTACTCCGCCCCGCCCTCTATCGCGCGGTTGTTTTCCGCGATCACGTCCAGCATTGCGGAGCAGATGATCTTGATCCGCGCCTCCATGTCCGCATGCGTGTCCCCGTGCTTCGTCCGCTCATTCTGGTCGGAGAGGCGCAGCACGGGGTTGTAGTCCGCATGCTCCGGGTTCAACGAATTAACCCATGCTGTATTGTGTTCAAAGACGAGTCTGTTAAAGGTTGATTCAAGAGTTGCGCGGTCAAGGCCTGCCATTGTGAACGCCTCCCTGGCTAATGACTAGTGTTTATCGACTGAAACAGTCTACGTCGCATGACTATACGGTATTGCGAGTAGGGTTGACACTTGCTACAATCTGACGGACAAGGGTCATGCAACCCGTCATGGCTGCGCGTGGGCGCTTGAGCGTCCCATTCGCGGGTTCGCGGGGAGGCGAGTTGTCAGGAACGGCCTGACAAAGAGGACCGCATAGAGCGCGGCTGCGGAAAGGAAAGTACAGCGTCCATGAAGAATGAACTTTATCGCTCAGTTTCGTGGCTCGGCTTGACCACACGCACGCATCTGACACACTCGGCCACCAGATACCTCATCCTCGGCATCGCAGCTATCATTGCCGCATTCTTGATGCTTCAGGCCACTGGCACACCCTCACC
>JAPOOK010000037.1 GCA_026713485.1 Chloroflexota bacterium
ACATTCTCAGCATCGACTATGATTTCATGCCGGAAGCCTCTCATTTCATGATCTTTGAGAGGCCGGATGAATGCGCCGCGTCCGTGCGGGAGGATGTCCAAGGCCTGTCTCCGTCACGACCGGGGGGTGACAATTACCTCAGTGTGATCAAGGGCTCGTCGGCGTCGCTAAAGTTACTCCGCGTTGCGGCCTGCCTCAATCAACTGCTCAATATCGATCTTCGTCATGGTCAAGAGGCTCTCCATGACGGCCTTGGGGGCGCGTGCCATCAACTCATCCAGGTTGGCCGGCACAACTTGCCACGAGAGGCCAAAGGGATCCGTAAGCCAACCGCAGAAGCCCTGCGTTCCCCCCTCAGCAAGCTTGTCCCAGTAGTGATCGATCTCTTCCTGTGATTCGCAGGGAACGACGAAGGAGATTGCCGGCGTCATTTCAAACATCGGCCCACCGTCAAGTGCCGTAAACCCAAGTCCATCCAGCTCAAAATCGATTTGGGCCGCCCCGTTTGCAGGGCCTGCGGAAATCTCGGTTACGTTGATTATTCGGGAGTTGGGAAAGACGGAAACGTAGTGTTCAACTGCTTCCTTCGCCTTGCCGTCAAACCAGAGAAACGGGCTGATTCCCTTTGAAGGGCTCATTGCAACTTGCCTCCAATCACCTTGTCTTCATTGGTCATTCGTGTCCAATCGATACCTCATATTACTTATGAAAGCGGCGGATACGCTGTATCAAGAAAGACTTGTCACACATTCGTTTTGTGGGCAGAGTAGTGACGAGATAAGCGGAAGAACAGCCTTATATAGGAGGTTGCAATGACAAGCGCAGCACATAGCCACGACCAGCATGAGTGCGACGAGCACGAACATCACGGGGACGAGCCGAATCACGTGCATGATTCCCATGAGTGCGACGATCACGAACACCACGCTGAAGGCAACTAGTTCCATCTGTTGATTGGCGAATGGCCACCGTTTAGGTGGCTATTCGTATTTTTTGGGCCAACCTTGCCCAAAGGGAGAGCCTGACAGCTAACTGCACAAGAACTCAGGCACATTATACTTAGTAGCGTAGCGGGGGACACAGTTTCCCTTTCAAGTGGACGGAAGAGCTATGGCTCGCAGCGACGACGACCATCGACACGAGAACCACGACCATGATGGCCATGATCATGACGCCCACGAGGGCCATGACCATGACGAGCACGAGGGCCACGATCACGATGAGCACGAGGGACATGACCATGGAGAGGGCTATCGAGGCACTCACGATGACCATGACGGGCACGATTCCCATGACGACCACGACCACGATTCCCACGAGGGCCATGACCATGGAGAGGGCTATCAAGGCACTCACGATGACCATGACGGGCACAGCCCTGACGCCCACGGCCACGAAGGACATGACCACGACTCCCACGACGATCACGACGGCCACGACCATGGACACGGCCACGCGGGCCACGCGCACGATCTCCGAGGAACAAGTCGCCGCAATCTCCTATTCGCACTAATCCTCATCTCGACCTATATGGTCGCGGAGGTCATTGGCGGTGTCGTATCAGGAAGTCTGGCTCTCATTGCGGATGCCGGACACATGCTCACCGATGCCGCGGCAATCGGGATGGCGCTGTTCGCGATGTGGATCGCCGAGCGGGGCGCAACCATCGAGCGCACTTACGGTTATTACCGTACGGAGATACTTGCGGCGTTCATAAACGCCCTGGCGTTGTGGCTAATCGTCGGGTGGATCCTCTGGGAGGCCTTCCATCGGTTCAGGCTTGACGAGCACCACGTTGACGGTTGGCCGGTCCTGATTGTCGGCGTCGGCGGTTTGTTGATAAACATTGCCGCAGCGTGGATTCTGCATCGCTCATCCGGGCACAGCATCAACGTGGAGGGCGCTTTCCAACACGTTCTGGCTGACCTGATGGGTTCTGTGGGTGTCGTCATCTCCGGCGTTGTTATCATCCTGACGCGCTGGACGCTTATTGATCCGATTCTCAGCGTGGTCATCGGGCTGCTAATTCTGTACAGCTCGTGGAATCTTGTGATGCAGGTGTTCCGAGTGCTGCTTGAGGGTGTTCCGGAGCACATCGACGTGTACAAGTTGTGCAGCGACATCGAAGAGCTACCGGGTGTGACGGTCATTCATGACGTGCACGTCTGGACAATTACCTCCGGGAACGAGGTACTGACCGCCCACGTACTGGTCGACCCTGCATTTGCCGGCTCTGATCAGAATCTGCTGGATCAGATGCAGGGCATTATCAAGCTGCGCTATACCATCGAGCATGTCACGATCCAGCTGGAACGATCCGCCATCCAATGCGACGTGGAAAGCCACCACGTCGGCCACCTGGAGCACGCCCAACGGCCGATCGGCGTCTAGGGCCTTTCTTCGATCTCTACACGTTTAGCGGCTCGTCCGCGAATTCGCCGTTCGCGTCGGTTTCCACCAGCGCTATTTCACCCCCGTCAATCTTCTTCCGGGTCTCGCTGAGTGCCGCGCTAATGTCTAATTCGCTCACCCAATGAAGCGTTCCCGTCCTTAGGAACATGAGGCCCGCTTTGGGCCGTCGTCCCGTGGCGGCTTCAAGCGCGCCCGCGTAGACGCCAAGTTGGGTGAGGTACGCGGTCGCGCGGTCAGCCTCCCTGCCCTTTTCCACGCGATCCGTCTTGAAGTCGACGACGTGCCACTCACCTTCCGCCTCATATGCGAGGTCGATGCTACCGTGGACAGCGACGCCGTCCCATGCCCACGAGAATGGCAACTCAAAGTGTTTCCGCGTAGCCGGTTCACGGAGTGTGGTGGCAAGGTCGGAGGTGTCGAAGTCACCCAGCATCTTGTTCACGTCCGCAATGACGTCGTTCAAGTCTTCGGCGCGCAGCTGCGCGCCGATACTCCGCGCCAAGTCGCGCAAGTCTGGCCGGTTCCCAGGCTTGAACCATTTTTCAATCGCCGCATGGGCCAGAGTTCCACGTGTGGGCGCCAAGGGGTCCCGCCTACCAGAAAATCCGGCTAAATGGCCATCCTCCAGCGCGGTTGCGGGTGTGCTTGAGCGGATGGGAATCGCGCCGTGGCGACCAAGCAGCGGGGCATGCGCCTCATCCTCATCTTCAGACTTGGGCACCACGAATTGTTGCGCCGGTGGATTGCGCCTCATGGCTTCCAGGTCGACCGGCGTTGGGTTGTGAACATGGATATCCAGGCCATCGCTGCTATCGAGGAATGCCCCCAGCCAGGTGGGTGTGTCTCCAGTAGGCTCGACGCCACTGACGACCAGCAAGTCGGCGGCGCGTGTGGCCGCGACGTATAGGAGTCGTTTGCTCTCCGCCGCATCCTCCAGGTCGTCGCGTTCCCTGAGAAAGTTGTAGAGAGCAGGTCTACTGCGAGGTTCGTCGATCTCAGAGACATCACGTTCCAATGTCATGGAGATGCCCGTCTCGGCATTCCACAACACAGGTGGAGGCGGCGGCCCCACTCTCGTCGTCCCCGCATCCCCTATAAACACAACCGGAAACTCCAGGCCCTTGGCAGAGTGGACGGTCAAAATCCTGACTGCATCAACGGCATCGAGGGCAGCCTGCGAGGCGCGTGCCTCCAGATCATCGCGGAGCAGCCGGATGTGCTGCACAAATTCGTCCACGGACAATTCTCCCAGGCCCCTTGCAAGTCCCACGAATTGCCTGATGTTGGCCAGCGCCTGGTCTCCTCCTCGCAACGGCGCCCACGACGCCTCATAGTTCGTGAGGATCAGCGCACTCTCCAGCAGTTGTTCCGGCGTGGCGAGCCGAGATTCCTCTCGTAGTTGGTCGAGGACCCGAGCCGCGTGGAGGCACAGCTGACGCGTCTCCTGCCAGACTCCTGCGGGCGGATTGCGGAGAGAGGCCAAAATGTGGCTGCTTTCCAGGGGGGCTCGTGAATCCTTGCGAGCGAACCGCGCGGATTCGGTGAGGGCAATCAGGGACTCATCGTCGATGACGAAGAAGGGTGAGCGGAGAAGGCCGATGAGGGCGATAGAGTTGGCGGGTTCGGTCAGCCATTCCAACATATTTGTCAGGTCGACAATCTCCTCGCGCCTGTAGAAGTTGCCACCTGATGTGGTGCGATAGGGAATCCCGTGGTGTTCCAGCGCGCGTTCATATTCGTTCACATTGGTCATTCGGCGGAGGAGGATCACGATATCCCCCGGTTCAACAAGACGGTACTCCTTGTCGTCCTTATCCCAGATTTCGCGTCTCGCGTCGATGAGCTGCTTTATCCGGCCTGCGACGATATGCGCCTCCATGCGCGTGCGCTGAGGGCCAGTCGGCTTGCTCTCGTCATCGGGGTCCTTGAATTCCCGCGCAACTTGCAGCACCTCCACAGACGCATTGGTTCCCACCGAAGGACGCACTGCCTCCATCGGCTCCATCCCCGCCTCATAATCCGCTTCCGGCTCGCCGAATACACTTTCCATGACTTCGTTAGTCGCCTCGACAAGCCTGTGATGGGAACGGTACGACGTGCTGAGGGCGACCATGGCGCCCTCCTGAAGCCAAACCTCGTCCTTCAGCCTGTTGAGGTTGCGGACATCGCTACGCCGAAAACGGAAGATGGACTGCTTGACGTCGCCCACGAAAAAGCGCTCCGGGCGGGCGATATCAGCCTCCACACCCACGCCCGCCAGGAGTCTCAGAAATAGATCCTGTGTGGGGTTGAGGTCCTGTGCCTCGTCGACGAGTACATGGCGGAATGTGGAGCGGTAGGATGCAGCCACCCCGGAGTGCGCTTCCAGCAATTCGATGGCCTTCAATTCGAGGTCAAGAAAATCAAGAGCAGAGAGCACTTTCTTCTTGTCCTCGTATCGTCGGACAGCGTTCCTAAATAGCTCTTGCAGCGCGCCAAGAACCGCCATGGCCTCCGCATCCGCCTCGTTCCAGATGAACGGCGCAAGGGACTTGTGAGCTTCACGGATTGCCCTGACGGAATCCCGGACTTCCTTGGGAGGATAAGCCCACGCGCCCTTTGTTCCCTTGTTGCCCGGGCTGTCAATCTGCGAGGCATTGAGCAGCCGTTCAACCAGATCTTCAGTCGTGCCGCTAAGCGGATCCTTGAGTGCCTCAAGAACCTGCGTGACCGTGGGAGTCAAGGTGTCAGTTTCCCCGGGGGTCTGCGCGTTCGCAAGGAATTCACAGTGCTCAGCGAGCGAACCGCGGAGTTCAGCGGCGCGAGGTTTGAGGAATTCGTCCAGCGTCTGCTTGACGTGGATCTCCCACTCCTGAGGCGAGTCGCCTCCCATCGCCTCGAAGGCACGCTCAATTTCATCCCGCCGTTCAACCATGCGCGCCAGCGTTAGCCGAGTGGAATACGGCCCCAGACGCAGGATGGCCTCTGCCCCTTCCTCTTCCCCGGACGCCGCAGCCTCTATAGCGTCACGGCAGGCGATTAGGATTTCAGCCTGCGCAAGGTTTTCGTCCAGCACCGTCGCCCCGGGATCGATGCCTGACTCCACCGGGTTTTCTCGCAGCAGTTGGAGGCAGAGGGAGTGGATGGTGCCGATGATGGCGCGGTCAAGGTTTTGGCGGTGCGCCAACATATCCGAATCAGCCATGACGGCCTCGCGAACACGCCCGCGCATCTCCGCTGCTGCTGCTTCCGTGAATGTGACGGCGACAAGCTGATTAATCTGATGGTCTTTCAGCAGGCCGACGTAACGCTCAACGAGGACGCGGGTCTTTCCGCTGCCCGCGCCCGCCGTGACGATAACGTCTCGGCCACGTTCGGTTACCGCTTGTTCCTGCTCGGGTGTGAGATTCATCGCTTATGACGACTTAGCGCGTTGACGCGGCAGACGTATTTCATGGCGCAGTATGGAGGACATCGATCCGGCGTGGGATTGACGCGGAAATCGCCAGCGTCTACCTTATCTCGCTTCTCCTGGAGAACGTTCTTGACGCCGGTGATGACCCGGTCATCCTCTTCTATGGCACTGTCCAGCGTCCATCGTCTGGCGTCACTGCGAGCTGGCAGTTTCCAATACTCCAGACGGAGTCGCGCATCCTTAGTCTCCTCACGACTACGGAGCGCGAGAGCATACAAGGCCAATTGAGTGCTTTTGCCCTCCCGAACGTCCTTCTGGGTGGGAATGGATCCTGTCTTGTAGTCGATTATGGTGAGGCCATCGGGAGCCTCATCAACCCGGTCGATGAACCCGTGAATCCTGAGCGGAGGGCTCGTATCGACCATCTCGTCAAACTGGTATTCCGCATCCAGAACGCGATAGCCGTCTTCAAGGCCCACGGACAGCGTCCCCTGCTCCAGCATGCTTATGATGCGGTCGCGATAGCGGGGCCATTCGAGCCGCCACAGAGCGGCCTGGCCGAAGTTGTGGTTTTCGGGGGCGCTGAGCCATTTGTCCTTGCCCCTGGAGTCTATGTACTCGATGACTGTCTTGATGGTCTCATCGGAGAACGGCAGACGCTGTTCTATCAGAGGCTCGAATGCCTCTTCCAGAATTGCGTGGATGACCGTGCCGCGCATCGCGCCGTCGCCTTCATCCGGTTCGTCTTCGAGTTCGTTGAGTCCAAGAACGCGGCTGCCGAAGAACTGGAACGAGCACGTCAAATATGAGTCCAACGATGACGCGCTCCACGCCCCGCCCTCTCGTGTGAACTTCGGCGCTAGACCGCTCGAAATCTGGCCTTCGTATTTGCCCGCGAATTCAAACGACCGCCGTTTCTGCTCCACAGGGGCAGCGATCCGAACGACGTCCCACGGATCGGTCTCCACCCGGCGAGGCGGGCGGACCGACTCCCCATTAACCCAACCTATAGAACTGGCAATTGCAAGCTCTCGAACCGACGCCGATTCGCCGATTTCCTGGATGTCGGGACGAGTCTCTATATCAGACTTGACGTCCTGGAACATCCATGCAGGAGTGGCCTCTTTGCCCGCACCGTTGAGTCGGTAACGCCACAGGACCGTTGAACCATCAGCCCTGGACGTGACAGATTGCCAGAGTTCTTCTTCGGTAGAGCGCGGGGCGGGTGGGAGTGGGAGGTCGGCTGCAATCAGTTCCTCGCGCATTGCATCGCTAAGGAGGTCACCGTAGCGACGGCCTGCCGGAAACTCGCCTTCTGACAGCCCGCCCACCATGACATGCTTGAAACGCAGGCCGTGCATGGTGTGCATGGGGGCGAGGAGAACACCGCCGGGGGTCCGCCGCATGAGGACCGTCATGGCGAGGCGGCGATCCAGGCGTTCACGAAATCGTTCGAACGGTTCCTCTTCATCTCTGTCGTCATCGACTTCTTGCTGCGTATTTGCCATTTCGGTCAGATAGGATCGCAACTGCTCGATGCTCTGCGCCGTCTCTTCGTCCACATCTTGCGGTTCTCTCAGCCAGCCTTTCTCTCCATAGAGCGCATTAGCCAGCAACTCCGCTCGGTCGGTGGAATCCGCCTCAAGGCTTTCATGCAGGTTGCGGAGGTCAGTCAGCGCGGCGGCAAATCCGCCAGTGGTACTGTTGTCCAACGCCGCCAGCGATTCCAAGCCTGACCAATACTTGTTCTCCCGCGCCGTTTGGGCGATATATTCCAGGTCGCCGTCCGTTAGGCCCCAGCGATTGAGGTTAACGACGCCGCTGCGAAGAATGGCGATGACATCCTTTACTAGCCACCCGTTGTCCTTGACGCCTAGCAGTCGATTCAGCCAAGAGCCAAGCGGCGTATCGCGCAGTCGCGCGCCTGCCGCCGGGTCAAGGGGAATGTCATATTCCGCAAAGATGCGGCGCATCAAGGCGAGATAGGGTGTGACCTGACGGAACGTGACAGCGCAGTCCGACGGCCTCAGCGTCGGATCATCTGCCAGCTTTTGCTTGATCTGCCGAACGATCTCCCGTGCGTGTTGTTCAGGATTGGCCGCCTCTGCCTTTGTCACGGTGGGGGGGTTGTCGTCAGGATCAGTGGAGGGTTCGCTGTATCGTGCGGCGGGCCACTGATTCTGGAGGCGCTGGTAGTCGAATTCGGATCGTTGAGAGGCGTCGGGATCAATGCTGACTGTGATGCGTGCGCGCTCAGAAAGTGCCGCGAGTAGTGTCAGTTCCCCTGCAGTGAATCGCTGGAAACCATCCGCCATCACGAGGTTCGGCACGCTTACGCCGTTCTGTACGGCCCTCGCAGCCGATTCATTTACCTGTAAGGGGTGTATCAGTCGCTTTTCGGCAAGCTCCGTCTTGTAGGCAGCATAGATGGCAGCCAAGGCGCGAGCCGGTACGGAGCCAGTTTTCGCTGCCGCAGTTGCCAATGAGCCCGGGTCGATGTCCTCTTCGAGGAGGCTCCCGACGGCTGGCCCAATCATTGGCACAAAGCCGGCAGTAGCAGCGATGGGCCTGAAATAGTCGGCGTTCCCACCCCGTGCGACAGTTCTCCGCGCCACACGGGCCAACTGGTCCGTCGCCCTCGCTGTGCTCAGGATTGGCGAGTCATTCGCTAAGCCGCGTGCAAACATGGTGAGTGTTTCCACGCGCAGATTCATGGCGACCCCGCACTCCTGCACGAGACGCCGACGAAATTGGTCAGAGTGGCGGATGGTCGGCACGAGGACGAGCGCTTTGGCAAAAGGGTCTGAACGATAGAGGTCTGCAAGGCGCGCGACTATTTCCCGCGTCTTTCCGCTGCCCGCCCCACCTGTGATGATCTCAACGCTCGGCATGGTGCAATTGTAGGAAAGAATGAGGGAGCGCGTCCGTCTAAGCCGCGCCTTACACTATTTCCATGACTTTCCTTGAGGTGACCGTCCTCGTCACGCGGTGGGCACACGTCATCGCCACCGTTGCGTGGATCGGCGGCAACATCTTCTACCTGGCAGCGCTGCGGCCTGCAATGCGCCAAAGCCAGGGGGGTTCTCCCGATCTTCCCCGCCTTATCGGCGAGCGATTCAAACAGACTGTCGACCTTGCCATGTGGGTGCTGATTATCACCGGCGCGCTGCTTATTTACGACCGTCTCACGCACGAAATCGGCTTTGGCTACGCGGTGATCCTGGGTGTCAAGCTCGCGCTCTCCGCCGCTATGTTTCTCATCGCGATCTCGCTTGGCAGGCGAGGGCCACGGCGTCGCTCGTCGCCTGTTGAGGGGTTATGGAGCGAGATATTGCCCGGGCCTCTCACGCGCCTCGTCGCGGATGCCGGTTCATCGCTGGCCCGCCTTGCCTCACCTACCAACGTCCTCTTTGTCCTAGGCCCGATAGTGATTCTGCTTGGGCTGCTGCTGAGGTTTGTGGGCGGATAACACCTGACCCACCCTCCTCGTACCTTTCCCTTATTCTGGCGGAAGCCGGAATCCGCCGGGCTTGATAGTATCGCTACAAAACTAGACAGATTATTCCCATCGCGGGATGATACGCGCACAATCGGCAGCGGACCGGATGGGGGAGGCTGTCATGACTGACCAAAATGGAAGCGATGCCGCGGCGCTTGGGCATCTACGCGTCCTTGACCTGGGCGGCCCCACGCCGCAGTTCGCCACCCGCCTGCTCGGCGACCTCGGCGCGGACGTCATCAAGATTGAACCGCCCGGCGGCGACCCTCTCCGCAACCAGGCTCCGTTTGCGGGCGGTCAAGCCGACTCCGAGCGCAGCATCCCGTTCATTTCTGACAACCACAACAAACGCAGCGTTGTCCTTGATCTCGAAACCGAGGATGGGCGTGATTCGCTCCGTCGTCTTGCCGCCACAGCAGATGTCATCGTGGAATGCTTTGATCGCACTTACCTTGATGACCTTGGTATTGGGTATGAGGCTCTATCAGCGGCCAACCCTCGACTCGTATTTGCCTCTGTCAGTCCTTACGGCCGATCCGGCCCGCGCCGCGACTACGTGGGCACGGAGCTAACCGTGCAGGCCATGACCGGCGTGATGTATATCCACGGCGACAGCGAGGCGCGCCCATGCATCGTTCCGGTGGAGCAGCTTTACCGAGTGGCCGGATTCCATACAGTTGTCGGCGTTATGGCCGCCGTGCGCGCCCGCCATCTGACAGGCCGCGGCCAGCAGGTGGACATCTCACTGCAGGATGTCGGCCTCTGGCAGCTGATGACCGTGCTCGGCGAGTATTCGTTCTCGCAGTACATCAGGCGACGGGCGGGGTCCGCGCCCAGCAATCCCGGCGTCTCCATCTTTGAATCGCGGGACGGCGGTTACGTCCAGACCTCGACGTATATGGACCGCCATTACACGCGGCTCGCGGATTGGCTTGGCTCTGACGACGTGACACCGGAAAACATGCTCAGTCCTGTTTGGCGGCGAGAGAACATCGACCTTATCGATGCCGTCATGGTGGATCACATCGCGCAGATTGACCGTGAAGACTTTGTCGACGAGGGCCAACGGCGCGGTATCCCCTCGACGGCGATCCACAGGGTCTCCGAATTCGTCAATCACCCACACCCGAACTCGCGGGACTGGTTCGAGGACGCAGATCATCCTGTCATCGGCAGCTACCGGACTGCGGGCGCGCCGTTCCGCATGTCTCGTACTCCCTGGCGCGTCCAAACTCCCGCCCCCTCCGTCGGCCAACACACGGACGAAGTTCTTTCTGAAATTCGTCCGCCCGTGCCTGCCGGGGCCGCAATGAACGGGGCGAGTGGCCATCAAGGCGCCGCTCGCATAAAGCCACTCGACGGCATCCGCGTCGTTGATTTCACGCAGGCCGTTGCAGGGCCGGTTGCCACAGGATTCCTCGCGTTTCTGGGCGCAGACGTCATCAAGGTTGAAACGGACGCTCATCCGATGGCGCGCAGGCCCGACGCTCCCGCGTTCGCGGAACTCAATCGCGGCAAGCGCAGCGTCACCATCAACGCCCAGAACACTGAAGGCTTGGAGGTGGTAAAGCGGCTCGTCGCCGAATCCGATGTCGTCATCGACAACTGGCGGGCGGGCGTCATGGATCGCATGGGTCTCGGCTATGAGGAACTGGTCAAGGTCAAGGCGGACATCATATCCGTCCAGATGCCCGGCCTCGGTCTCACCGGCCCCTCTCACCACTTCACCACGTACGGCCAGATGATCTTCGGATTCTGTGGACTCGGCTACATCTGGGGCCATGCCGACGCCCCCATGACCACCCGTCCCAAGCTCGGGTACACGGACTACGTAGCAGGCTCCGCCACCGTCGGCGCAATTCTGACCGCCCTTGAGCACCGTGCCCAAACCGGCGAAGGGCAATTTATCGAGGTTGCCCAGCTAGAGGGACTCGCCTCCACGCTCGGCACGCTTTACATGGACTACACCATCAATGGCGTCGATGCTGTGGCGAATGGAAACAACTCAGAGCGTTTCGCTCCCCATGATGTCTATCCCTGTGTGGGCCACGACGCCTGGTGTGCCATCGTCTGCCGCGACGACGACGATTGGCGTCGACTGGTCAAGGCCATGGATTCGCCCGCGTGGGCGCAGGACAGCAAGTGGGACACGCTGGTGGGGCGGGTAGCCGGTAAAGAGGAGCTCGACCGCCGCATCGGCGAATGGACAGCCACCCTGAACCCCCAGCAGGTCTTTGACCGGCTCCAGCGCAACGGCGTGCCTGCCGGTATGGACCAGGGCCCGGACAAGTTGGTGTGGGACCCGCACCTACGTGAGCGGGGCGCAGTCGTCACTGTCGCGCCGCCCGCCCCATGGAATGTCGGCCCCCCACTGACGCACCCTGCCCTAACCGCACGCCTCTCGGAAACTCCGGGACAGTCAGACGTCCTGGCCCCGACTTCAGGCCAACACAACAAAGACATCTACCGCAACGTCCTGCGTCTGACAGATGACGAGATAAGCAAGCTAACTGAGAGCGGCGCACTGGTTTAGCTGAAACACGATTGAACCGAAGGAGGCAGAACAGCCATGACGACATACGAAAACATCCTGTATGAGCCGCAGAGGAACGGTGTGCTGATTACGCTGAATCGGCCTGAGGCGATGAACTCTCTTAGCGTCGAGTTGCGGGCTGATCTGAACGCAGCGCTCGACGAGGCGGAGAAGGACGACTCCATCCGTTACATCATTCTTACCGGAGCGGGCAGGGCCTTCTCCGCCGGCGCAAACATGCGCGGCTCCCGTGATGGCTCCCTCCCGCCCGTCGTGTGGCCGTACGGCTTACGCGAGGGGCAGTCCGTCGCGGAGTTCCTGGACTCGTGGCGCGACGGTGACCGAAACGGCATTCGCGACCAGATGCGGCGCTGGGAGTACCCCAAGCCGATCATCGGCGCGATTAACGGCTGGGCGCTCGGCGCGGCATCCTGGCTTGCGCTGACTACCCACATCACCATTGCCTCTGAAAACGCCGTCTTTGGCCAGCCAGAGGTGCGGCACATCTCCAATACCAACTTCATTTGGGTGCTGCTGGCGGGCTACAAGAACGCCCTCCGCTACGCCCTCACCGGCGACCACATCGACGCACAGGAGGCGCTTCGCATCGGTATCGTCAACAAGGTTGTCCCGCATGATGACCTGCTTGAGGAATGCTTTTACATCGGCGAGCGCATCGCCCTCGTGTCCCCAGAGACGGTGAAGATCAACCTGCACGTCGCCACGTTGGGTCTGGAAATGATGGGACTCGATAAGGCTTGGAGCATGAACGCCGAGCTTGCCGCTCTCGCGCACACCTCGCAGCGGGAAGATTTCAAGCGGCATCTGGACGATGCCAACGAGAATGGCGGCCTCCGCAGCTACATCGAAACGCGCGACGCCCCCTTCCAGCCGGAACCGTTCGGGCCGCGCGCTCGTCGCTAAACGCAGCCGTCAAAGGATTTCTGTCAGGGCATCCTGAGGTGCGCCGGTGTGCGTTGGGCACAGTAGGCGCAGGTTCCAATTGGGGTAGTTTCGCCAGTGGGTAGGGGATTCCCCGAAGCGGTGAGGCTTGTTGGAGTTGTTCCGGCCTGTTCGAGCAGGCGGTGCAGCAAGCAGAGGGGTAGACCGACGACATTGAGGTAGCAGCCGTTGAGTTCGGCGACGGGACGGAACTCCGGGTGTTGGATACCGTAGGCGCCTGCCTTATCGAACGGGTCGCCGGTGGCAATATAGTCCTCGATCTCCTCGTCTGTGTAAGCACGCATTCGGCCTGCGGTGATTTCGTGACTGACGACGGGCTCGGGGTTGTCACCGGGCGGGATGACGGCAATGGCGGTGATGACCTGGTGGTCTCCCTCTTTAAGCGCGCGGAGCATGTAGCGTGCCTCATTGGCGTCTTGTGGTTTGTTGAGGATGAGGCCGTCGGGGGCGACGACCACTGTGTCCGCGCCGAGGACCGGTACTGTTGCGCTTTCGTCCGCCACGGATTGGGCTTTTCTGAGGGCGAGGTTCTGGACGTAGGCGATGGGGTTAGTTTCATTGGGTATGCGCCCCCAGGGTATGCCCCCCCACCCTGACCCTCCCCCACCAGGGGGGAGGGGATTATCTTGTGCAGGCTCTTCGATGTTGGAGGCGGGGGCGAGGGCGGCGAAGGGGGTGTTTTGGTGGCTGAGGATTTCGCGGCGGCGGGCTGAGGTGGAGGCAAGGATAAAGCCATCTGACGGCATTCGATCGAGCGTCGAAACGCTTTCTATGTGATAGGTGTGGGGAAACATATCGACAGGCGTGACATCGGTCAGCATGTAGCCAGAGAGAATCAGGCGATTCAGGTCGCGGGCGAGGGTGGCCGGATCGCAGGAAACATAGACGATGCGACGAGGCCGGAGTCGGCGCAAGGCGTCGAGAACCTCGGGGTAGCAGCCGGCGCGCGGCGGGTCGAGGATAACGGCGTCGATACGCTCATCAAGTTCCGGCAGTGCCTCTTCCGTCTTGGCCAGAACCATCTCCACGTTAGGGAATGGCGCAAGATTGACTTCGGCGTCGCGGACGGCGGCGGCGGATTCTTCGATGGCAATGACACGCCCAACCATCGGCGCGACGAGAGCGGCGATTGTACCAACGCCGGCGTAGGCATCAACGATTGTGTCAGAGGACATGGGTTGGAGACGGTCCCGGACCAGAGCCATCATGCGCTCGGCCTGGGCAGTGTTGACCTGGAAGAAAGAGGCAGCGGACACCTTGAAAGGCACGTCAAACAGCCGCTCCTCATAAGATTCCTGACCGGTCTCGACACCGCGTTCATCGCCGCGGTCGGAAAGGGCAGGATGAACAAGTGCGCCCTCGGTATTTCGGCCAATGCGGACTGCAAGCTGGCGCTCGCGGTTGGTTAGCGCGCCGTCCAGTTTGTGTTTGATGTCGTTAATGCGCGTGTCCATGATCAGGCATTCATCGATGGGTTCGAACCGATGAGTATGCCAATGGGTGAATCCAGTCGCGCCTTCGCGTCGCACGGTGAACCGGGCATTGTTGCGATAGTGCCAGGGGTCCATAGCAGCGAGCATTTCTGAAACCGGCGGCTCCACTACGCGGCCGATTTGTCGGATCTGATCAGCAAGGACGCTCTGCTTTATCCTGCCCTGCTCTTCATACGAGATGTGTTGGAGCTGGCAGCCTCCACACGTGCCAAAGTGTGGGCAGCGGGGTTCGACACGCTCCGGCGATGGGCGCAGTACCTCAACAACTTCGGCAACTATGTGAGTCGGATGCTCCTCGCGTACTTCAACAACGACGCGCTCGCCTGCGATGCCATACGCCGCCAGAACGGTCTTGCCGTCGTCGCGCCGTCCAACGGCCTCACCTCGATGGCCCGGCCGCTCAAGCTCAAGCGTGAGCCGCTGTGGCGGGCCCTCAGGAGTGGGAGACTTGCCGTTTCGCGGGGGAAATCGGCGGTGTTTCTTTCTGCTGGCTTTCATGGTCGTGGGGATTAGGGTAGCGGCCAAGCAAGCGGGCAGGCAAGGAACTGGCGGCGATGTGTGCTAACATTAACGAAGCACAAAGGCGCGGATTCAGGTGGGGAGCAGCGATCCGTGACAAGTATCTTATTTGGCGTGGGCGACCGCCGCGATCTTGATCGCGCGGCCGAAAAAGGGAACGTGCCGTTCGACGGGATGTACGCTGCGACGGAAGACGGCTTTTGGGCTCTGCGCCAACGCCTCATAGAGGAAAAGGAGGCGGCCGAGGTCTCCGTGATGATTTCGCCGGGGGATCGCATTGCGCGTGTCCGGCTCATCGAGGAGCTTCTGCGTCTGGAGGCGATGGGTGTCGAGTTGGTCTCTGCGGAAGCGCGGGGACATCCACTTGAAATCGCCCTAACGCCGGAGAATGGCACAGCTCCATCAGACCGGGGACAGGTGATTCGGCAAAGCATGGCGCGTAAAGCGTTGCGCGGCGTCGTTCTGGGCCGGATTCCATATGGATACAAGACCGGAGAACGCGGTCAATTGGAAGAACACCCCGAGGAAGCGACCGTCGTCAAAATTATCTTTGGGCTTGCGGCACAGGGCAAGGGCATCCGCGCCATTGCAGCCGAACTGAATTCACGCGGACTGCGAACACGCCGGGGAGGCGCGTGGAGCATCGTCACAATCCGTGACATGCTGCGCAATCGCGTCTACACAGGCGCCTATAACCGGTTTGGCGCGCGTGTTGCCGGGAATCACCCCGCCCTTGTTGCATCTCCGCTGTTCAAGGAAATCCAGGAGCGGCTAGACGAGCGGGCAAAGCGCGCAGGATACGGGGCAGGAAGGCCATACCTCTTGTCGGGCACGGCCATCTGCGGCTCATGTGGCAGCAATATGGTGGGCGTGACACGACGACAGTCGTGGACACGGAACGACGGGTCTTCAGGGTCCAACACCTACCGTTATTACCAGTGCGAGGCTGCGACGAACCAGGGGCGTTGTTCGTATCACACCCGGCGGTCACGTGAACTTGATTCCGCTGTGCTGGCACGGGTCGGCCTGGACGGGATTGCCTCGCGGATCGAAGCAGCAGTTGATTTACGAATTAGCAACCTGGCCAGAGAAGCGGCAAAGGGCCGAACGCGGACGCAGGATATCCGCTCAGCGGCGCAGCTGCTGTTCCATGAGGCGGGTCGGCTGCGGGACGCGACCCGGACGCACGGGAGCGCATCGGCGGCAATCGAAACTCTTTTGCAATTGACGGATGACAACATGGCGCTTCACTCTCTGCTGCGAGACGTAGTGCTCCTGGGAGTATCGCGGATAGTCGTCGGAGAGAAAGACGCGCGCGTCACTCTCAGGAAGTAACCGAGACTCCCTTTTGATTATCGGCCTGATTTCCGATACACACGTGCCGGAGGCGCCTTTGGCAATGCCAGAGAGCGCGTTAGAAGTTTTTTCCGGCGCAGGCGCAGAGTTCATCCTTCATGCGGGCGACATCTACAGCCCGTCATGCCTAGATGATCTGGAACGCGCCGCGCCAGTGTACGCGTGCGAGGGGAACGGTGATTTCTTCCGGAAAATCACCGACCCACGCATCGAACGCACACGGGTGATGGAGGTCGAGGGATTCTCAATCGGACTGACACACGGTCTGGCGATCCCGGAGTTTCCGCCGCATCGAACGATTGAGTCTGTGATGGGCCATGAGTTTGGACGGGCCGTAGACATCATCGTCTTCGGAGACACGCACACGGAGGAGGTCGTTACGGTCAAAGACGTGTTGTGTGTGAATCCGGGAAGTCCCACCCTGCCCCACAATCTTGATCATCTCGTCGGGACGGTGGGGCTGCTGGAAGTAAATCACGGGGAGGAGCCCAAGATCCGCATCATCCGGCTGGAAACGCTGGAGGAGCTGGACATGGCGAACCCTGTTAAGTGGTGGAGCGTCAGATAGGAATAATCGGGCTGTCTCCTTGACCGAAGGCGGTGGCGGCACGTATGATTGATGCCACTTTCGCCACACAATCCACGAGGTGTTTCCATCAACTACGCAATCGTCCAGACGGGCGGCAAGCAATATCGTGTGTCCCCCGGTCAGAGGGTTTCCGTCGAGAAACTCGAAGCCGAGGAAGGGGAGGTCATTGAGCTTGACCAGGTCCTGATGATCACAAACGATGACGACATCGCGGTTGGCACCCCGACAATCGAGGGAGCGAAGGTGATTGCGGAGGTCGAGAAGCAGGGCAAGGACAAGAAGATTGTTGTCTTCAAGTACAAGTCCAAGGTGCGCTATCGACGCAAGCGGGGACATCGGCAGCTGATCACGGAACTGCTCGTGCGGGAGATTGTTCCCGCCTAGCCGGGCGATCCAAAGACAGAGAGTTCGAAAAGGGTAAACAGAAATGGCGCATAAGAAGGGCGGCGGAACAACTCGGAACGGTCGTGATAGCCAGGGGCAGCGGCTGGGCGTGAAGCGTTATGACGGCGAGACCGTGCGAGCAGGGACGATTATCCTGCGGCAGCGCGGGACGAAGATCTTTGAGGGAACGAACGTCGGACGCGGTCGGGATTTCACGCTGTATTCCCTGGTCGACGGCACAGTCAAATTCGAGCATCAGACCCGCGCCAAGAAGCGCGTCAGCGTCTATCCCGTCGAAGCGTAGTAACGCCTTTCATTTGCGGAGAACATCACCATGAAGCCCGGAATTCACCCTGAGTACTACCGGACAAGCGTGACGTGCGCGTGTGGAAACACATGGACGACGGGCGCGACGACACCCGAGATTCGCGTGGACGTGTGCAACAAGTGCCATCCGTTCTTTACGGGACAACAGCGAATCGTCGATACGTTGGGTCGCGTTGAGCGGCTGCGCCGCCGCTACGCACAGACTACCCAGCAACAAGGACGCCAGGACGGCCAGGCTTAACTTTCGTTACGCGGCCGCCGCACAGCGATGACTGAGGCCGGCCGGCCGACGGCAAGCACATATGGGGGTCAGGCGCTCATTGAGGGCGTGATGATCCGGGGTCAGACATGCGTGAGCATGGCCGTGCGACGTCCCAACGGCGAGATATTCGTTGAAACACAACCCCTTGGGTGGCGCTGGGCGCGGACGATTCGCCGCATACCGTTTGTTCGGGGCGTGATTGTTCTGAGCGAGATGCTCGTGGTGGGAACACGGGCGCTGATTTTCTCCGCCAATGTAGCCTCCGAGGAGGAGAACAAGGGAGATACGGACGAGGGGCCGGGCGGCTTGTCATCGTGGGCCGTTGCCAGTTCCGTAGCGGTCAGTCTTCTGCTTGCCATCGCAATTTTCTTTGCAACGCCGGTCTTTGCGACGCGGCTGCTTGATTCGTGGCTGGACACGACCAATATCTGGAGCAACGTGATTGAGGGCGCGATTCGCCTCCTGATGTTCGTGGCATATATCGGGCTGATCGGACTGATGCCGGACATACGGCGCGTGTTCGCATACCACGGGGCGGAGCATATGACTATCCATGCACGGGAGCATGGGCAGCCACTTGACGTGGGCTCAATTCGCCAATTCGGGACTGCGCATCCGCGGTGCGGGACGGCTTTCATCCTGGTTGTGCTGGTGGTCGCGATTATCGTTCACGTGTTTTGGACGCCGCCCGGGTTGGTGGATCGGGTTATCTCGCGAGTCGTTGTGCTGCCTCTCATTGCGGGGCTGAGCTACGAAATCATACGATTCAGTGGATTCCACGCCAATAACATCCTGGTGAAGGCAATCATCTGGCCGAATCTGCTGTTGCAGGCGCTAACGACGCGCCAGCCGGACGACGATCAGATTGAGGTGGCCGTGAGGGCGCTGGAGGAAGCGCTGGAGGAGGACCGGCGTCTAGCCGTATAGGTTGCCATGGCGAGTATTATTGGGGGTAAGAATTAGGAGTTGACGATGCCCTGGTCACGGATAGTCGGCGGAGCAGCGGCGGGAGCCATGGTGACGGCGCCATTGATGGCGCTGTTTTATTTGGCGAACAAGCTATTTGAACTTCCCTTCCCTCCCTACGACCTCTTCGACTGGATAACACGCGTCCTGCCGGGGCCACTTGTCACATTCGGACTGGATCTGTTCATCGACGGGATGATCCTTCTCGGGCTGAATGTGGCGGATACGGCGAAGACGGCTGAGTTGGCAATCGCATTGCTGCAATTCTTCGGCATGGGCGTTGCTGTGGGCGTTGGTGTTGCCATAGTTGCGGCACCGCTTGAGTTGAACCTTCGTAAAGCCGGGACGGCGGTGGGAGTCATCAGTGGCCTGACACTGGGATTTATTTCACTAGTCATCGAAGGGTCAACGCTACCTCAGTTTGTCAGCCTGGTGTGGATCGTCGGGGTTTACACGACATGGGGTTACGCGCTTGGTGTAGTGGCTGAGGGTGTGCTGCCGCGCACGATTGAAGAGCCCCTGCCCTTGCCGATGGCAGCCAGTCTCGATTCGCCGGTTGAGCCTCCACCAGGGGATGCCCTGGAAAACATGGAGGGCGCCACAGAGCCGCCTCCAGTGGTTCATACGCGACAATACCAGGAGGCTTCGGCACAGCCGACGTGGGGACTCGACGGCGGGATGAACCGCCGCGAATTCATCGTACGTGTCGGGGGCGCCGCGGCGGTTATCACCGTCGCGGGATCTGTAACCGGTAATCTCATCGGCAATATGGGCAGCGGCGGGTCAACCATCACGATGCCGGAAGGCATGGATGAGGAAATCGCGATGGGCGGAGTCACGTCATTCCCGAATGACGGCGCCCTCGTGATGCCTGCGCCGGGCACACGGGCTGAATACACCGCCGTGGAGGACCATTATCGAATCTTCATCCGGACGACGCCTACGGTTATCGACGGGGCATCGTGGGTGCTGCCCATCAGTGGCCTGGTGGCGAATCCCGTTGAGCTGTCGATTAGTGACATCCGCGACAACTACGAGCCGCGCAGCCAGTTCATCACCCTCTCGTGCATCTCGAACCGCGTCGGAGGTCCACTGATCAGCACCACTCAGTGGACGGGAGCGAGCTTCAAGGACATCCTTGCAGATGTTCAGCCGCTGCCGGGTGCTCGGTATGTGAACATCGAGAGCGGTGACGGCTTCCACGAGATTGTCGATCTTGAACTCATTGACCAGGATGAGCGGATCATGCTGGCGTATGCGTGGGATGAGCGGCCGATTCCCGTCGAGCACGGTTTCCCGCTCCGCATCTGGCTGCCGGACCGCTACGGCATGAAGCAGCCGAAGTGGATCACGAAAATGACGGTGCAGGAGGAATACACAGAGGGGTATTGGGTTTCGCGGAACTGGGATGAGGTGGCGCGCGTACGTGCCACGTCTGTCGTGGACACGATCTCCGACCAAGCAGTCCTTGAGCGCGACGGCCAGATGCTGGTGCCAGTGGGCGGCATTGCTTACGCAGGAGCGCGTGGAATCTCGAGAGTTGAGGTCAGCGTGGACACCGGCCCGTGGCAAGAGGCGGAGCTTCGCGAGCCGCTTTCAGACACGACATGGGTAATCTGGCGATACGATTGGCCGTTTGAGTCAGGGAACCACAGCATGCGGGTTCGCTGCTATGAGGCCGATGGGACGCCTCAGATTGAGGCCCAGATGGGGAATCGTCCGAGCGGCGCGACGGGAATACACCGGCAGGCGAAGTTCATACCGGAGTGGGATAGCTAGTATCTTCCCCATTCTGTCACCGAGATACCGGAGAATAGCCGGGCCGGTACGATTTCGAAGCCAACACCCGGGAGTCTTCAACTTCTCCGTTGCCTGTAATAACGTCGAAAGTCACCCTGCCGTGCTAGCATCGGTAGGCAACCATTACGAAGGGATGATACCGATTCAGCAGATGAGTGCCACCGAAGATCAGATCAGCCACGTGGTGCAGGCAATGAGCAGCGCCACGATCTCGTGCCCCGAATGCAAGACCCGCATCCGCTACGGCGACTACGAATGCCCTCGCTGCGGCAATGACATTGAGGATCAGCTGCGCGAGTGGGCGGCGTGGATGTTAGGTCCCCTCCAGAGCCAATAAAATCCCCAGGCAGAACTGGGGAATAATGTATTTGGTAATTCGTATATGTGTATTTGCTTTCCCTCATCGCCCTAGTGGGATACAGTAAACGGCAATTGTTGGTCATGAACAAAGGGGCTTTTCCCGGGGAGGACGATCTAAGTGAACAATAACGTTCCACTTTCTATTGCGGCGGTTGCGGCATTGGTGCTTGCAATCATCGCGGGCGGCGCGGTGTATTTCTCGCAGCAGGGAACCATCAGCGGCCTGGAGGACGACAAGGTAGCGCTTGAGAACGATAAGGGCGCGCTTGAAGGACAGGTCGAGGACCTGGCGGCCATTACTGCGTTTGGTGGCGGCGTCAATGAGAAGTCGATGCCCACGCTGGATATGGGCGTCTCCCACGTCATGGATGAGGTTTTCTCATTCAGCACGGAATTCGCAATGTGCCGTGTGGACACGAACTTCACGGACTTCGTGATGCCGACAAACGCGCTGGGTGAACTCCCGATTGATGCCCACACATTCTATATGGCCATGGCGTCCAATAGCGTCGATAGCTATGAAATCTCCACCAACGCCGATGGCTCAACACAGATAGTTCTCCAAGGGACGCTGGATTGTTTCACGGAAGTTGACCTCACCGAGAATGCCTTGGTGCCCGATGAGTTCAAGGCGGTTCACGGCAGTCGAGTAGCCGGTGAGCCTGCCGGCTATCGCGTGACAGCCATCGACGGCGGTATGGGTGGCGGAGGCGCCGGTGACTCATTCGAGTTCACGACGTTCTTCGATCCAGAGACAGCGCCATTCAACCACGCCGTGTTCGGGCCGGAATTCACGTTCACAGGCACGATGACGTCCGGTGAAATCACGATCAAGGACATCGAAGTCGGAAGCATGGAGTAAGCGCAAACGACGCGCATCCCATTTGAAAGCGTAGAGGGGCGGCCACATGGCCGCCCCTCTTCTTTGGATTCGAGATACGGTTAGCGTCTAGGCGGGCGTCAACTCAATCTCCCGTAGCGGTGCGCCTGCATCTTCCACGAAATTCAAGCCCGCCAGAACTCCAGTTAGGGACCACGGTCCGGCCCGGACGATGTCAACATCCACGACGTGGCCCTCGAGGTTTGCGTCGGATCCCTGCACATGAACGATCTTGTTAGTCCGCGTCCGGCCTGTCCATGCGTCCTTGACGCGCCGCTCAATAAGAATCTCCTGCCGGGTTCCGGCCAATGGCGCGTTTAGCTCCGTGGCAATTCGTTCCTGCAGTTCCTCAACGGCCTTGCGTCGTTCGATCTTGACCTTCGGTGGCACGTCATCCATGAGTTTGCGATCCGCGATGGTGCCGGGCCGTGTCGAGTACGGCGCGACGTGGACGATATCGAACTTCACTTGCTCCAGAACGTCCATCGTCTGCTGGAACTCTTCGTCTGTCTCGCCGCAGAATCCGACGATGACGTCCGTGCTGATGGCCACGCCCGGGATCGTCTCACGGGCGCGTTCAATGAGCTCCATGTATTGCTCGATGGTGTACGGCCGACGCATTCGCTCCAGAACCTCGTCCGCACCGGCCTGGAATGGCAGGTTCAGGTGCTCGCACGCCTTGGGCAGTTCCGCGACGGCATCGAGTATCCGCTGACTCATATCGCGCGGGTGGGATGTCAGAAATCGGATGCGCTCCAGCCCGTCCACCGGATGGATGGCTCGTAGCAAATCGGCAAGGTCAGGCTTGTCCGGCAGGTCATGACCGTAACGGTCGACGATCTGGCCGAGGAGAGTGATCTCCTTTGCGCCCCGCGCCGCCAGCATTTCGGCCTCTCTCACAAGTTCATCGACGGGGCGGCTGGTCTCCCTGCCCCGCCGGTACGGAACAATGCAGTACGTGCAGAACTCATCGCAGCCCTGGATGATCGGCACGAAGGTGCTCACTGTGGGACGCGACGGCACGAGGAATGCCTGGTCGGTGTCGCAGGAGAGGCCCTGCCGGTCCGCGGCAAACTCGACCAGTGCAGTGAAATCCTGTGGACGCAGGAAGAAATCGACGTGGGGGAATCGTTCCCGGAGAGCGTCCGTGCGCGGGCCGACCATGCAGCCCATCAGGGCAATGGTCGCGTCCGGGTTGTTCTTCTTGTACGACTTGAGGGAGTCCAGCCTGCCGACAACCTTGTCCTCTGCCCCCTGGCGGACGACGCAGCTATTCAAGACAACAATGTCAGCATCCTCTGCCTTTTGGACGGACTCGTACCCCAGCTCGTCGAGGGAGAGGCCGAGGCGATCTGAGTCGGCCACGTTCATCTGACAGCCGACCGTCCACAGGTGATAACTTGCCATTCCTGTCCCTCAACATCCCCGTTTTGACCGCCCGGTGCGGGCGGGTTATATGCGATGGCGGAGGGAATGGGATTCGAACCCATGTGTCCCGATTAAAGGACAAACCGCTTAGCAGGCGGCCGCACTAGACCTGGCTATGCGATCCCTCCGCGAATTGCCGTGCAATGAAGTGATAGACCTCGTTTACACTGCGTTCACCATGATACAACGGTTGCAGGCAAGGCCAAAGACTTAGTGGAAATGATGCGCACGAGCTTGAAATGACTGGCGACAACGAGAATGAACTGAGCCGTCGCGCTTTCCTCAGCATGTCATGGCGGCGCGCTGATCCGGCCGTGTCAACTGAGCCGTCACGCCCAGCAACCGCGAGTAGTCTCGTGCTGCTTGGCAGCATCCAAAGCCTGCGTGATTTAGCAGTCGGCGAGGTTGTCGTATCACCGCGCCGTGCAGACATCCACGCCGTCCGCACGACAACCGGCGTTCTAGCTCTACATTCGCGCTGTCCTAACGACGGGGCGCTCGTCGCGTGGCGTGCCGACGAACGTTCCGAGGATTCCTTGACACCAAGTGGCCGATTCTACTGTTCCCGTGACGCCTCGATATTCAACCGACTTGGTGAGCTGGTGGCGGGCTCGGCGGACGGTCCTCTGCCCGCCCTCGTGATTGCCGAGCGCGATGGCAGCCTATGGGCGGACGAGGCGAAACCGGAGGCATTGGAGAACGAGGAGCGGCTGCGCCGCGAGTTTGAGTTTCCTCGGCCGCCAGAGTGAAGCGTTACTGACCGGCGGGATCAAGCAGGACGTATCGCTGACGACGGCGCAAGCTTGAAAATGCGCGGCGCGGATCCAGGGCGAGTAGGGCCGCGTACTTGCGCAATTCCTCCATTCTTTGCGGATCGCCCGTCCGACGCCACGCGTTATAGCTGTCCAGCATGAGGTTTGTCACGCGTTGAACGTCCACGCCATGGATGAATGTCTGTGCCACCTCCGATAAGACTTCTGCATAGATTCCAAAGTTGTTGGAAAGTCGGCTAAGGACGCGGTCTTGTCCCGTCCAACGCGCCAATTCATGTTCGGAGGCGAGCGCGTAGTGACTCCGCCCCAGCCGCGTGTAGTAACTGATATCGAGCCTGGGAACGACCTGCATAGCCGGGTTGCGCCGCCGTCGCCACCTGCTGCGGCGTCCGGTCAGGCTGGCGGGAAAGATGCCGATCAGGAACAGGGTGCTATCCGCGATGTTCCGGTTGGCCTCAAAGAGATTCTGCGCCTCCCGCGTTGCGCCATGCTCCGCCTCTTCCATCAGGCTTTCCAGCAGGTTGCCGAAGTGGGCGGCGAGGTCAGGGATCGGAAAAATCTCTCTCATCTGCACATGGCGCGCGAGCAGGCTTCCAAGGTAGTCGAGCGTGGCGATACTGGTGCTTTGGCGGTCTATATAGAGCGATTTGAGAAGAAACAGGTCGAACAGGCTTTGGAGTTCGATTCGCTTCAACTGGGTGATGTCCGCGTAGAAGCCGTCGAGAAGGGTGTCCACCTGGCGGGCAAATGCCCGGTCGACGATATTTCGCCCTTCATGCGCTGATGCTGATTCCTTGAGAGCCTGTACGGCAGTTTCTACGTCCGCCATGTCCTCTCCCCTCGCGCTTGTTTGTTCGGGTTACGTCGTTGCTGCCACCTACGCTTGTGACTGCCACTTTACGAGGGGCGAGCCATCATCGCGAATACGCCGCGTTGTTCCTTTACGGCTCAGGTGCTCGAGATGCGAAAGAGTCTCTCCAACGGCAGCCCGGCGCAAGAATTCGTCCATTTCTTCCCACGAACCAACATCCCACGGCATGCCTGACGCGACTTCATATGCAGTTCTCGGCGGCCCGTCCGCCGCATTTGCGACGGCGTCCAGACGCGCATCGTGGTGCTTGTGAAGCTCTGCCACACGACCCTTCAGGTCTGTGAAGTGGTGTTCGTGGGCGGGGAGGACCAGGTCGACATCCAGTTCGCCTACTCTTGCGACCGAGTCAAGATAATCGCCCAGGGGATCCCCGTCCGATGTCATCCTGACGGAGACGTTTGACGTGATGATGGGGAGGATGTGATCGCCGGTAAAGACGATTCGGGCTTCCTCATCCACCCAGCAGAGATGGCCCGGGGTGTGGCCTGGCGTCCAGAATGCGCGCAGGTTGTGATTGCCGGTCTTGTAGACTTCCGAGCCATCAAGGAGCAGATCAGGCGGCTCAAATTCGCGGAACAGCGCCCAACGCCGCACCTCGCGCTCTTCTCCCGCGCCACGTTCGGCGGAGTCACCATGAGAGGGGATGCCCTCCGGGTGCTCCTCCTGTCGACGTTCTTCTTCTTGAATCGCCTGGCGGCGGCGGCCTCCAAACAGCTCGCCTTGAAGTTCTTCCTCCGGCACTCCGTGTCGGCGATACCACTCTTTCATTCGGTCGCTGCCTTCGGTGCGAGCGGCTTTCGGATCACGCTTGAGGGATTCCATCGCCTCGCGGAAAGGGCTTTGTTCCCAGTCGATGCGGTGCATGGCCGAGCGTGCGCCGGTGAGTTTTTTCGCGTCGATAGCAAGGCCGTAGTGATCAGGATGATTGTGCGTGATAAGGATGAAATCGATTTGGCCCGGCTTGATCCCCAACTGCCCTACCAATTGATCTTCGAGAGCTTCAATGCCCTCCTCGGAGCGAAGGCCGGTGTCAATAAGGATGGGTTTTTCAGGCCCGGTGACGAGATATGGGAGGGTGTAACCGAGCGGATTCTCCGGCATCGGAATACGCATCTGGAAGATGCCAGGGGCTACCTCATTGACGGATTCAGACATTGCGTAAGTACCTCTCATGCGCCATAGCGCATCTCATATCATGTTGCCGCCGATTATATCAGCCACGCGCCTACATGCCCTATGAGGAATTCTCTTCAACATGCCATAAGCTCATCCCATTCTGTCCCGTTGCGCCCAAACGTTTGTTATACTCAAATACGTTGCGTCATAATGCACGGGGCAGGTTTATGGCGGACGCTTCACGGGGGCTCGGGAACCATAGCCTTTCAAGCAAACGCCACGCACTGCTGACCTGCTGAAAATTGAAGTCGCAAGGGGGAAATTAGTGGCAGCCACACGAGACTTTGTGATCCGCTTCGCGGGCGAAGGCGGACAGGGCATGGTGACAGCATCCGAGGCCCTCGCCGCAGCAGCCGCGCAAGTTGGATACCACGTGATGACGTTCGTGACATTCCCGTCCCAGATCATGGGCGGGCCAACGTGGAGCCAGTGTCGCGTCTCCGTGACACCGGCGCTCAGCAACGGCGACACACTTGACGTGCTCGTCGCTTTCAACGAGGAGGCCTACGAGGTTCACAAGGGAGAGCTGCGTGATGGCGGCATCCTCGTTTACGACTCCGCAGTGTTCGAGGTTCCAGACGAGGACCGTAGCGCCATGAACGTCGTGGCCCTGCCCTACGAGGAACTCGGTAAGTCGACGGGCAACCCCCGCGCGGCCAACATGGTAATCCTTGGCGCGGTGGCACAGTTCGTCGAGTGGCCCGAACAGTATCTGGAGGACTTCAACGTCCAGCGATTCACGCGAGGACGACCAAACGACGCCGAGATCGTCGCGGCCAACAGTATGGGTCTTGGTCTCGGACGCAACGCGGCAAGGGAAAGCGGATTCTCGCTCGGCGAGTTGGCCGCTCCCGATCCGCCCGACTACGAGCAGATCATCATCAAGGGCAACGAGAGCTTTGGACTCGGGGCGCTCGCGGGCGGCGTGAATTTCTTCGTCGGCTACCCGATATCACCAGCTACGTCCATCCTCGTATTCATGGAGCAGAACCTCCGTGGCGAGGGGACGTTCGTTTACCAGGCAAGTTCTGAGATTGAATCGATCAGCACCATCGTTGGCGCAGGATTCGCCGGCAAGAAGGCTATGACCTCCACCGCCGGCCCCGGTTTCTCGCTCATGAGTGAGGGGCTCGGCATGGCATGGATGATGGAGATTCCATGCGTCATCGTCGACGTCCAGCGCGGTGGCCCGGCCACCGGACTGCCCACCAAGTCAGAACAATCTGACCTGTACATGGCGATGCATCCGGCGCACGGCGACTCACAGCTGCCAGTCATTGCGCCAGGCACCATCGAGGAATGCTTCTACGCAGCCATGCACGCCCTGAATTGGGCTGAGCGCTACCAGGGCCCGGTCATTGTTCTTTCGGACCACATGCTCTCCGAGCGCGTGCAGAACATCCGCAAGCCAGATCCGGCTCTCGTCGAGGTGGAGGCGCGGCAAATTTACACGGGCACGAACGGGTACAAGCGCTACGAGGGAGATTCCGTTTCACCCATGCCGCTGCCCGGCGGCCCCGGCGCGTACGTCGCCAACGCCAGCGAGCATGATGACATCGGCGATACCACCCACCTCCCAGAGCGCCACGTCCTCGGCACGGAGCGCAGGTTCGGCAAGTTGAAGCTCCTTGAGGACACGCCATATGAGGCACGCAACACGGACAATGACGTTGTCATCCTGCCGTGGGGCGGCCAAAAGGGCCCTGCCCATGAGGCGTACGAGCGGATGATGGAGAACGGCGTGCCGGTGGGCTGGTATTACACCATGTTCATTTCCCCGCTCAATCCCAAGCTGTTGGATGAGTTGCGATCCAAGAAGCTCGTCCTGGTTCCGGAGCTCAACTACCTTGGACAGTTGTCCTCCATCCTGCGCCAGCACGGCGTCAACGCGAAGTCCCTAACCCAGTACACAGGTCTGCCGTTCAAGGTGGCGGACCTGGTTGAGAAAATTACCGCCGAGGTCGAGGCCGAGGTGGGCAGTAAGGTCGGAGTCTAGCGCCCTGCGCATGGGCACAGTCTAAGGAGAGAGGTAGCAGACAATGACGAAGCGGAATCCCGAGTATGATTTCAAGTGGTGCCCCGGCTGCGGCGACTTCGGCGTCAAGCGCGCCATCGAGTTGACGATCGCAGCACGCACAACCGAAATGGACATCGCGTTCGAGAACAATGTGATCGTTGCCGGAATCGGTTGCTCGGGCAACCTGGTTCACCTGACCGACGGCCCTCAGCCGTTCGGCTTCCACGGCATCCACGGGCGCACCCTGCCAGTAGCGTTCGGCATCAAGAGCGGCAACCCTGAGCTTGAGGTCATGATTGTTGCTGGCGACGGCGATTTCCTGAGCATTGGCGCGGAGCACATCGGCCCCGCCGCTCAGCGCAACCTGAACGTGACCTGCGTAATCATGGACAACGGCGTCTACGGGCTGACGAAGGGACAGAGTTCCCCCACCACGCAGTTTGGCGTTGTCACGAGCACCACGCCCGGCGGAAAGATTGAGGGTGAGGTCAAGCCCTTCCAATACTACCTGTCACTGGGCGCGTCGTTTGTTGCATCTGCGTTCTCCAGCAAGCCGCGCGAGATGGCACAGATGATCCGGCAGGGCATGGACTACCGCGGCTTCTCCATCGTCCACGTGCAGTCGCCCTGCACTACCTACAACGACAATTACGATGTCCTCCGCGGCAACGCCAAGAAGGGCATCGATCCGCTGACCTACGACATCCCTGAGAGCCATGACCCGACGGACTATCGAGAGGCGTTGAGGATTGCGCAGGATCCGGGTATTCCGCTCGGCGTCCTGTACGCAGCAGACAACTCCGAGCCTCTGGACGAGCGTTACAGCAGCCTCAATTCTCGCCTGCGCTCACGGGACGTGGACGAGATGATAGCGTCGTTCGCCATTCAGTAGACACGGAAACACATACGCCCATGGCCCGGCAAACGCTCGAGGCCCGGCTCAGAGACGAAATACGGCGAAGGGGTCCAATCCCCTTCGCCGATTTCATGCGCGCTGTCCTCTATGACTCGGACGGCGGGTACTACAACAGTCTCGACGAGCGGATTGGCCCGGCGGGTGATTTCTATACCGCGCCTGCCACGCACCCCGCGTTTGGCGCATTGCTTGCGCTGCAACTAGAGCGGTGCTGGGAACTGCTCCACAAACCGCAGTCGTTCACGATCATCGAAGAGGGCGGCGGCAAGGGTCGTCTCGCCCAGGATATTTTCAACTATTCACGACACCTGGCGGCAGAATTCAGTCAAGCCATCGACTACCGTATTGTCGAGTTCGGGCGGAATGGGCGTGTGACGCCGTCACGAGACGATGACGCGGAAATTGTTATCGACTGGGACGGCGATGCCCTGCCCGACAAAATTGAGGCAGGCGTAATCATCTCCAATGAGTTGTATGACGCCATGCCTCGCTATCGCGTTATTCAACAGGGTGACACGCTCTACGAGTTACTGGTGGATGCAACGGACGCCGGATTCATCGAGACGATCGCTGAGCCATCAACACCGGCGCTGGCGGAGCGGCTTAGGCAGTTAGACATTACGCTGCCCAATGGCAGCAAGGCGGAGATCGACCTCGGCGGTACAGCGCATCTCACGGAAAGCGCATCACGTCTAGGGCGAGGATTCGTCCTTACAATTGACTATGGCTTTCCCGCCGCAACCTTGTATGACGGATCTCGTCGCGAGGGTACCCTGCTCTGCTATCACCATCACACATCCTCCACCAACCCGTACATCCGGCTTGGCAGGCAGGACATTACGGCACACGTGGATTTCACCTCGCTTGCGTGGGCAGGAGAGGAGGCGGGGCTGTTGACGGAAGGATTGCTGACACAACAGCGGTATCTCAAGAAGCTCGGAGCGCAGGCGTTTATCGATGCGCTGCGCGAAATTGATATACCACCGCAGGACATCATGGCGAACCGCATGGCGATCCTTGAACTGACCAAGCCGACCGGGTTCGGCGGGTTCGGCGTCCTTATACACAGCACGGGCACCGAGGATGGGGGGCCGTACGGCGTGGATGAGGTGGTGATCAGCCGCGCTCGCGGCGGGTTGGACGGCCTCCCGCCCGTCCTGCTGACACCCAACCATATGCCACTGCTCGCCGGGCGTTATCCGCAGTACTCTGAACTGGACAACATTTGGCCATCGACGCAGATACCCGAGACGAAAGAGGTCAGTACAGGAGGCAATCAGCAATGACAGTAGCGGACAGACTCAAGGAACTCGGAATCACTCTTCCTCCGCCCGCCACGCCCGGTGGCAACTACACACCCGCGAACCTGGTGGGGCATACGCTTTACGTCGCAGGACAGCTCCCCACGCAAGACGGCACGCTAATCTCGCCCGGCAAGGTTGGCGGGGACGTTACAGTTGAGGAGGCGGCAGAGGCAGCTCGTATCGCAACGCTTAATGCGCTTTCGGCAGTGGAAAACGCCCTGGAGGGTGGTCTTGATGCCGTTGAGTCAGTGACGCGAATCACCGTGTTCGTGAATGCCGTGCCCGATTTCGATCAGCACTCCATCGTTGCGAATGGCGCGTCTGATCTGCTTGTTGCAGTTCTGGGTGACGCCGGACGACACGCCCGGAACGCCATCGGCATGGGGTCCCTGCCACGCGGCTCCTGCGTCGAGGTAGAGACCAACTTTAAGATTCGGTAGCCGCCTCTGCCATCATGAAGCGAGCAATATCCTGCCCCTGACGGATGCTGTAGTTGGTCCCGCGGTCCTCAGGGTAGATCTGGCTCATGGCCGCGAGCCAGAGACCATCGACGGGTGTCTTGTTGGGCGGAATCTTGTCGCTGAAATGTGTGGTCATGATGGGCTGGGCAGCCCCCTCGCGATGGACGTACGTGTTCTCCACCCATGAAAGGTCGAATTCGGGGTTGATCTTACGCAGGTGGTCGACGTAGCCCTGAATGAGTTCATCATCTGACAGTCCCCAGCGGGGGTCTTCCGGCGTCACGTAGTCTGCCGTGTAAAGGATGTGCTTGCCGCCGTAGACGGACGGATGAACGAGGTTTGTCTGTTCCAGCGCGAGCAGGAACGGGATATCCGCGTCCGCGATGTTGAGCCAATAGATCGGCGAGAGGCTACGATTCATCACCCAGATCACGGCTATCGCGCCTTCGTACTCTATGTCGCTCACCTTTTTCAGATAGTCTTCGGGCAGATCCACAAGACGCGGCAGCAGGAAGCTGGGGACCGTTGCCAGGACGGCATCGTACTCGTGTTTTTCTTCGGCGCCATCCGAGTCAGTAATTGTCAGCCCTGTCACACGGTTGTCCGTAGTCTCGATGCGGGACACGCCGACTCCCGTTCGCACCTCGCCACCCATGTCTTTGATGCGCTGTTCGAGGGCATCAATTAGTACTTGCCAGCTGCCTTCGATGTAGCCGAGTTGCTCGCGGCCAAGCAGCCCCTTGCGGGAGGCGACACGAGTGGCGAACTTGCTCCACATCCACGGCATGGCGATCTGTTCGGCATAGCGACCGAACTTGCCGCGCAGGAGCGGCTCCCAAATCTCCTCGTAATTTCGCCGTCCCGCCCACTTGCGCATGAACGCGGCGGCCGTTGTGTCTTCAAGACGCTTCCAGTTCTTGATGCGCTGGATGTAGAGCGTCACGAGTCCCATGCGGATGCGATCAAGAAAGCCAACAGGATTGAAGCGCAGGAGGTCCGTTGCCGTGGCGAACGGATAGATCCGTCCGTGTGTGAAGTAGCCGACTTTCGAGTCCTCCCAGATGAGGCGGTCTTTCAGGCCAAGCTCGTCAAGCAGACCAATGATGGTGACATCGGACAGGAAGAGGTGATGATAGAAGCGTTCGAGTTGCCCGCCACCAACGTCAAAGGTCGATGCCAGCCCACCGAGGAACGGGGCGCGCTCGAACAGTTCGACGCTATGACCGGCCTTGGCAAACTCATAGCCCGCCGCAAGGCCGCCAACGCCACCGCCAATGATTCCAACCTTCATTCAGTTACCTCTGGCTGACTTGTGTTCGGTACCGAGATTGCGGACGTGGGACGTAGTATCTCGCGCAACGGTACTCCCTCCAGGATGAGCAGGATCGCTCCCGCTATCGTAACGGGAACCCACAGCGTGGCGTGAATGACGACTGCATAAGCAGTTGCCAGTCCTGCTCCAACTCCAGCGCGGACGAGCGTCTCTTTCGCGAGGAGTTCAAACGGGCCGATGCCGCCGGATGACGAGGGTACGGCGGTGGCGAGGTTTGAAGCGGCGACGGCCACACACAACACGACGATTGGCGTATCAACGTCCATCGCCACGGCCACGAGGATGTAGACAAGCGCCTCGCCCGCCCACACCGCGTTGGAGACCACGAACCAGAATGGTATCTTGCGGGCGTCCTTGATGGCCGCGAAACCATGAAGCAGGGATTCCGCAATTCCCATCAGTCGGACAGCGTATCGTTCCGGAAGGGGCCGAGTGACGGTCTGGCTTGCCCGGAGCGCTGCGTCCGGGAACAAGACGGCCAGGATCACAGCCACAGCTGCGCTGATGAATACCACAGCAGCAACTTGCGCGGCCAACGTCAACAACGGCGAAAGCGTCCAAATGGACGCGAAGAATAAGAGGCCGATGCCCAACCACAGGAGGAGCGTGAGGCCATCAAGGATGCGCTCCACGGCGATTGTCGCCAAGCCAGCCGTCATGTCCAGTCCGGGATTGCGGCGCAGAAGATAGGCCCTGACGAACTCACCCAATCTCAGCGGTAAGACGTTGTTTGCTGCATAGCCGATTGTCGCCACGAAATACGAGCGCCCCAGAGTCACGCCGCCCAGGTGTTTCAGGAGGCTTTGCCAACGCCACGCACGCAGGGTGAAGGCAAGAAAGTAGACGATCACCGCCGGAATCAACCAGAGATAGTTCGCCTCCGCAAACGCTTCAAAGAACTCGTCAAAGTCGATGCTCCAGAAGACGAGCGCGAGAAAGGCCACACTAATGGCGAGGGCAATGAGAGTACGTCTGTTGACAATCATCGGGCCGCGAACCTAGGCAGGCCCGTAAACCGGATCAGGCGGTGTGCTCAGCTCCGGCATATAGTCGGACGGAAAGTAGACGAATATGTCGGAACTGCCAAGACGCCACGGCGGCTCCCTCAGCGTCCAATAGGTCCAGATGGTCGACCATGCGGAGGGATCGATCACGCCCCGCGCGATGTCGCCGACGCCCAGCCCTTCGTAATAGTTCTCGCCGCGGTAGACACCCTCCGGGAACCACCATCGGAGCGGTATTCGGACGCGATTCGCCGTGTCCGATCCCCACTCAGCCGTCTGAATGTTGGACGCGCTCGCCGTATTAATCGCCATGATATTGCCACGTGGCGGGTTCTCATCGGTCACGACAGACGATCCTTCCCCACACACGCTCTCACCACCCATGCAGCGGTACTCGACATTCGTGTAGTCGCGCAGATACCAGTGCCATGGCCATGAAAATCCGTGAGCCGTGTCGACTGTGACGGGCAGACGCTGTCCGTCGCCTGTGAAAGCCGCGTAGCGCTCGATCTCGTCGACAGTCTGCTCGATTGCGGGAGACGTTTGCGTGTAGACAAGCATCTCAACAGGAACATCGCCGTTTTCAAAGCTTGCGCGCACTGAGGAACGGGCCGTGAGGATCAGGAGCACGGCCAACCCGCCAACAGCTACTACATGACCAACACGCCGCGCATCGGCCTGTCCGGACAATTCGCGGATGTGGATGACAGCTCGAGGCAGGTATTGGCCGAGGCCGCGCCCCGCAATCATGATGATCGGCAGCGTGAGATGAATGGATAGCCACGGCATCTTTTCACCGGCCATCAGCAGCAGCACCAGCGCAAGCACAAACCAGTAAATGAGAAAGACGTCAAACGTCATGAATGCCGGCCGCCGCTTCAAGATGAAGAATCCCGTTATCAACGCCACTACAAGCGGCAGGAGTTCGTATACGGACAGAACCATGAAGTAGTAGTACCAGGGCTGACTCCCCCGCCCGACGTCCTGCTGTGCAACCCAGTAGCCCAACGACTGCCACACGCCACTGCCAAATCCGATGCCGTTTGTGAACAACGTGGTGAAGAGTACGGCGATAAGCAACCAGAACACGCCGGCGATGATTAGCCAGTGCCGTCTACGCCAGATAATGCCCAGCGCCGCGCCAACCCCAAATAGCGCCAGCAGCGTGAAGACGGCGATGTCCAGTGCCTGAATTCCGAACAGTGTGCCGGCTGCGGGGTTCCGGATTTCATCCAGATTAGCCAGGTCGAACCCGATGCCCGGCAAGCCGGAGAGCCTTTCAATAATCCACGTCGTCACTCCAGGTTCCTGTGAAATCGGAGCCCCCACCGGGCCCGGAAGGTTCGCGACGGCGCCCTGCTCGACTGTTACCCCTGAGTCGGGATTCGCCAAGTGGAGTCCGAGAACGTTCTGAAAGAGGGCAATACCCGCCGCGCCCATCGGCAGCACGAGCGTTGTCAGAATCAGGCCAAACACGGCGGCGGGAGGCCAGTCACGCAGCGGTGTGCGAATGAGCCGCCTGGCATCACCAATATGGGCAAGGAAGAGAAACGTGAGTGGCACCAGCACGAGAAGATACATGATCTCCTTGGTGGCGAAGCCGATCGCCAACGTGGCCGATGCAATGACGAGGTACCGCAGTCGCCGCGAGTCCATATATGCCCACATCGTCCAAAAGAGGATGAGTGTGATGAGAACCATGTAGATGTCATTGCGAGCGAATCGGCTGAAGTACAGGATGCCCGGCGAAATTGCCAGCAAGGCAGACGCTGAGAGAGCGCCGAGCGTACCCATCCGGTGCCGGTACAGGAGGTACGGCAGCGCAACGACGATTGTGCCCAAAAGGGCAGGCAACAGCCGTAGGGTTGCATCAGAGGCGCCAAACAGCCGAAAGACAAAGCTCGTTGCGATGAATTGGACGGTGCCATGCAGGAGGGGGTTGTGGGTAAAGCCCCCGCCCCCCGCCATAAACCAGGAATAGTAGCCGTGCAGGCTCTCGTCGTGGTGAACAGCTCGCGTGCCCAAGTCCCAGAAACGGAGGACGGCAGCCAACAATACGATGGCCAGGAATGCAATTGCCTCCGATTTTCGCACCCACGCAACTACTTCATCAAGTGTTTGTTGCAACGCTATGCGTGACAGCCACGGTCGATGCTCTTCCGTGACCACCGCAGTATCGGTGGAGACGGATGCGGCATCGCCTGTCTCTTCCGTTGATTGGATACCCTGTCCGGCATCAATCGACGTGCCGCTGGCGGTTGCCGAACGGCGGCGACGTTTCTGTCTGCGTTGAGATTGGCTCATGGTCAAATCTAACTATACCGAGACTGGTATCAGATGGTGGGCACGTATCGTAGGATCGTCGTGCTTCCCGACTCAAAGGCCACCTCAAGGCGGTTCGGCATGGAGGCCAATAATCTATCCGCCGTGTCCTCGCCAAAGTCACTTCGTTCCAGCGAGCCGACGAAGATATAGTCGATGCCGTAGAACTCCAGCCGGAGCTTCAGTTCATCCTCAGTAAGGATATCGCTCTCCGAGACGGCTTGTCCGCGATAGATCTCCTCGGTGTCCTGAATGCGCTTCCCTACTAGCTCCGTTCCGCCGCGCCACTGCACTTCATGGCCTATCCAGCCGACAGTCGTCGGCAATCCCGTAATTGCAGAAACCCGGCCGTAGTCCGAATAATCGTCGCCGTGTGCTTCAAGAACATGGTCGCCTCGGTCTGAGTTGTTCAATAGCCAGTCGATGGCAGCCGCGTCGTCGGGAAATTTGTCTCGGTACGTCGCGAGTCCGTCGAGTGCAGTGCTGGTAGACGGCGATCCTTCAATGCGTTCAGCTGCGCCAAGGGGACCATAGGCAGCGCCGACGATCAGCAGTGCAATCCCGCCCGCGCCCGCCACAAGAATTCCGCCCTGCGTAGGCGAAAAGCGTTTCGGGCGTTGGGCAATTATCCATGCAAGGCCAATACCTGTCGCCACTGCCAGCAGCGTCCACACCTGATAATGCACCTTGAAGACGGTGTTCATGCGAACGCCGAAGGAATCCCAGACGTAGAACACCTCCGTGATGACGATGCCCATGGCGGCTGCAGCCACCAGCAGGCCCGCAAATTGGACGCCCTGTGGCAGAGGGCCGTCCTCCCGTCCGGTCGGCAGCACCGCAAGGAATCCAATTGCCGCCAACGCCATCGCGGGCGCGGCCACGAGCCAGCGAATACCGATATCGGCCACTGTTGGCGGATCAACCGGAATGGGGGCGTCATGAGGTAGAAGAGTCCACCCGATAACGATTAGTGTCCAGAGAATAAGAGGGAGAGCTGCCAGGAACGTGACACCGATGAGATACAAATTCGATACATCCCTGTGCCTCAGACGAATAACGGCGAACACTGCGGGAGGCAATATGGCCAGCGCCATCGGGCCCCAGATGCGCGCGTAGTGGCTTAACTCAGTGCCGGAAGCATGGACGGGCAGCACGCCCCGCACGCTGCTGCTCACGGTCAAGTAGAACGGGGAGAATAGTGCCAGGGATAGGATAGCGATCGCTGAGACCGGGATAACGATATCAAGCGTCGTCTGCTTGCTGAACAGGGCCCGGCTCAAACCCTCTTCGCGCAGCCGCCTCGCCTTGATGGCCAGCATAAGCAGCAGCATGTAAGCCAACCAGTCCCACGTGTTGATGAAACCGAGCGACCCGATGATCAGCGCAGTCAGGAAGAGTTCACCGGCGCGCTGCCGGGGCCATGACACGTCCGGGGCGTCCGGCTTGCACAGCCACGCCAACGCCACGGTAAGGGCAAGCAGTACAAACGGCAAGGACATGACATGCGGGTGGAGGTCCCCGAGCAGGAAGCTGAATGCGGGGATTTCATCGATGGGAGAAAGCACGCCCGGGTCCAGGATAGTACGCGGGGCATCCCCCCACCGGAGCCTGAGTCCTGTCGCCCCGTTGAACGACAGCGCTACCGTAAGCCCCCGTACCCCGCCGCTCAGGTTGCCCGCGATCAGTAGCGCAATGACGGCCGCGACGCCGCCGATGATTGCTACGGAGTCCAATTTTGGTGGTTGAACACGCGTGATTCCCCCTCGCAGGACCGCGTTCATCGTCAAGGAAAAGGCGGCGACTGCCGTCAGGGCGAAGAGCGTGACGAAGGCAAGATTGTATCCCACAGTCGCCGCTGCGCCCGTGAGTTGTGCCGGGATGCTGAAAATCAAATAGCCAAAGTGGTAGTAGCTAATGGAATGACCCGCCAGCCATGGGTCGGCAGCGGGAAACGTCGGGCTGCGCAGGGAACTCGCGAGGAAGGCAAGATCCATCGGCTGTTCGGTGGTGAGGCCTGTGATGGACGTTGAAATGGTGATGTCGGGCGCAAGGACGCGGAAAACTGCGAACAGCGCGAATGCAGACAGGAATACAGCCTCGCTCGCTGCGAGCAGGCGCCACCGACTGCGGACAAAATCGACCATCTCCTCTCGGTTCTGCCGCGCCAGAACCACGCTCGCGCCGAGCAGCAGAGCTAAGACGGCCAGCAGTGAAAGCAGCCCATTGTCCAGGACGCGAGCGGTGACAAGCGCCCAGTACGCGTAGGCAAGCACAAGAAGACCCAGGACCTTGGAGACGCCGTATCCACGGTCCGGCAGGTCACGGAAGAACGGGAACGCCCACGCGAACCCTGCCGCCCCGATGATCTGGAGCAGTACAAGCCAGAGAACCAAGTGGAGCATGGGAGGAGGCTCGGACTACTCGCGCCTCTACGCGAGCAGTGCCGTCACGAACGCGTTGGCGTCGAACGGCTCAAGGTCATTAATGCCCTCACCGGTGCCGATGTATGTGACGGGAACACCGAATTCGCGGCGTATGGCAATCGCGATGCCGCCCTTGGACGTGCCGTCCACCTTGGTAAGGATCACACCGTCCACGCCCACAGCTCCCATGAATTCTCGGGCCTGCGAGAGGCCGTTTTGCCCCGTCGTCGCGTCCAAGACAAGTAAGACGGTGATGTCCGACGGATCCACGGTTCGCTCAACCACGCGGCGCACTTTGCGCAGCTCATCCATCAGTGATGTCCGGGTCTGAAGGCGTCCGGCGGTGTCGATGATGACCGTGTCCACACCGCGTGATTTGGCCGCCGCAATACCATCAAAGGCCACTGCACCCGGGTCTGCGCCATGCTGCTGTGCGATGACAGGCACGCCGAGTCGTTCGCCCCACACCTGCAACTGCTCGATGGCCGCCGCGCGAAAAGTATCTCCGGCGACCAGCAGGACGCGCCGATTCTCTGACATCTCACGCCGCGCCAACTTGGCGATACTCGTCGTCTTGCCACTGCCGTTCACACCAACCACGAGGATGACACGGAGAGTGCTCGAAGGTACTTGCTGTGAGGCAGGTGATGCGCCGTTGACGGCAACGTCCACCAATTCGGAGGCGAGCGCATCACGGAGATCGTTGGGTTTCGCGCCGCGTATTTTCTCAACACGGTCACGCGTGCGTGAAATCAGCTCCTCGCTCAGGTCGAGACCGACATCCGCGCCAATCAGCGCTTCCTCAAGTTCGTCCCATGTCTCGGGCGGGATCGAGTTCCTGCTGAAAATGTTCGTGACGCGGCCAAACCACGCCCGTTTGGTCCTGTCGACGCCTTTTTCGATTGATGAAGTCACTGCCAGTGCCGCTCTCAACTAGTCCGCCGGATCGATGGCAGACTCCGCCTCCATACGAATCTCCAGCGCGTTGGCGTGGGCAACAAGGCCCTCCGCTTGTGCGATGGCAATGCCGCTCGGCCCCAGGGCCTGCAATCGTTCCTCCGGTACGGCGACGAGGCTGGTCACCTTGAGAAATTCAAAGACGTTGACCGGGGAGCTGTACCGCGCTGCGCCGCCGGTGGGCATGGAATGGCTCGGTCCCGCGATGTAGTCCGCCAGCACCTCTGGCGAGTGCTCGCCAACAAAGATGCCGCCTGCGTTGCGCAGGCGGGGGATGAGCGCGTGCGGGTCCTGCGTCATGATGCACAGATGCTCCGGAGCAAAGGCGTTGCAGAAATCAGCGATGTCATCATCGGTGTCGACAATGACAAACCCGCCTGTCTGTGTCGAAAGGTGGGCGGGTGAATTCTCCGGCAAGTCTCGCAGTTGGCGCTCCAGTTCCCTGCCCGTCCGCATCGCCATTCGCTCTGACGTCGTTACCATGACAACCCGCGCCTCGGGGTCGTGCTCAGCCTGTGCAAGCAGGTCTGCCGCGCACAGCGACGGGTCGGCGCGGTCGTCTGCGATAACCAGCGTCTCTGTCGCGCCTTGCAGAGAATCAATGCCCACGACGCCATAGACGGCTTTCTTGGCCAGCTGCACGAGAAGGTTGCCGGGGCCGAAGATCTTGTCCACCTGCGGGACGGACTCCGTGCCGAGCGCGAAGGCGGCGACGCCCTGTGGCCCCCCAACGCGAAACACACGGTTGATGCGTGCGATGCTGCACGCGACCAGCGTTACGGGAGCAACAACACCGTTGGCCCGCGCGGGCGTCGTCACGAAAATCTCCGGCACATTTGCCACGCGGGCCGGAATGCCAATCATCAGGACGGTTGAGGGATACGCAGCCCGACCACCGGGCACGTAGATGCCGGCGCGCTGTACAGGCCGGATAAGTTGGCCAACGCCGCGCTCAAAGTCCATCCAGCCAGTGCGTGACTGCTGGGCGTGAAACGCTTCGATCTCCTCCGCCGCTTTGTGCAAGGCGTCGATGACGTGGGTGTCCACGCTATCGTAGGCCCGGGCGATTTCCTCCTGTGTGACCTCCAGGGCGGACAACTCTACGCCGTCAAATCTGCGAGCGAGTTCGCGGATACCATCATCGCCATCCACGCGAACTGTCTCAATAACACGTCGCACAGCCTCTTCGGGAGCAATTCGCTCACCGAACGCCTGCTCAAGAAATGAGAGCGTCGATTCGGACGCCTGCGGGTTGAGCCACGGGTTGGCCGAAATCAGCCCTGCCCGAGCCTCTTCAAGTCCGCGGAAGATTTTCATGCGAGGATTTCCTCCGCGTGTTTGAGCGACTGCTCCATAGCAATGGAACGATGCTGTTGAATGATGTCACGGGGGACGCTTGCATAGACGCGCTCTAACATCTCTTGCGGATCGGCCATCAACTCCGTGACGTCAGTACCGTCAAGGTCAGGATCATCCAGATAACGAGAGATGAAGCGCGGGAATTCGGCCCATGTGCCTGGCAGTGTCAGTACGCGGCCTGCCACGAAGGCGCTCCATTCCTGCAAGACGTTCTGTGAGATGAACGAATCAGGCACGCCATCAATGATGCTATTTGAGGCGATGATTTGTCTCTGCCAATCCGTGAGTTGGTCTCGGTTGCCGCGAATATCGACTTCCAGCTCATATTGCATGGCGCGGTCCAGGATATTCTTTGTCGGCTCAGAACCAAGATACTCATCATCCTCAAAATAGGGGCGGTAGACGTTGACGATCCACGCCTCGTCCGCAGCAAGGTGGCTCGCGTAACCAACAAGGAATGCGGTCAATGCCCAGTCATCCCCCGGGGAGCGGGAGACAAGGTCAGGCAGTGCATTCTTCATTCCGCGAAACCCATCTCCTGTTCCACTTTCGGTCAGATGGAAGTAGTGCGTGTCCTCGCGTGGCTCGCGGGTCAACACGCGCCGGTCGGGCGCGGTGGAACCCAGGAGGGCTGGGCCAATGTGCTCCCGAAGCTCGTCAATAGCCAGTTGATCCACTAGTTCCTGGATAATGTTCAGGTGTACCGCCAGCATCGGCATGGCATCGACACCCGCTATCGGAGCGGCAGTTCCGGCGGCTCGCCGAAGTGCTGTGTGAGGGGAAAGGCGATAACGTCCGTCGCCCCAATCGTCCGGAGTGATTCAGTCGCGACGAGCTGCTCGGTCTGTTGATGATTGATGACGAACGACACGGAAAACCACTGCTGCCCGTTTTCGCCGTCGAGGTTCTCACGCGTGACCACGGGGGCTATCGTGGGTCCCTTCAGTCCGACGCTGCCCAAAGACGGCAGATCAAAAAGCTTGCGGGCAACTTCTTCGGGGGTATTCCCGGGCACGTTGGCCATGACCACATAACGCCCCTCTGCATTGAGATTGGCGTGGATGTATTCAAGCAGGAGCCATGCGGACTGCACAGCCTGATCGTCATAGACTTCCTTGTTCACGCATGCAATAAGCGCGGCGCTTGAGTTCAGAATCGGCCGGGGTGGATTGCCCAGACGAAGGCCGGTCAGGGAATGAGCCGCCAGAGTCGAGCCCGTGACAACAACATCCGCTATCAGATCAGACGCGCCAAGTCTCGGCAGCAGCTCATGCGAGCCCTGGAAGAGGCGCACTCCCTTACCGGAGATTCCATGGGCTTCCATGTAGTTCTGCGTGAGTCCCGGGTACTTTGTGGCCACGCGCAGGTCCCGCCCGAGTTGCCTAGCCCACCCCGTCAGATCACCGACCGGAACATCACCGGAATCACCGAACCGACGACTTGGCGCGGCCAGCATCAGCCGACCATGTCCGAACCCAAGATCAGGGATAAGGCATGAGACGTTCTCCAGGCCAGTCAGGCTTTTCTCTTCAAACCAGTCTCGCCCGGTGATGCCCAGATGCGCACCGCCCTCTGCAACGATGGACGGAATATCATCCGGCCTGAGAAAGACGGCCTCACACTCAGGAATGTCACGCACTTCTTCGACAAGGCCGGTCCCGCGGCGGGACACGTGGATGCCGCACGCGTTGAGCATTGTCATCGTGTCGTTTGCCAGTCGATTGTTACTGGGGAGAGCCAGCCGTAGCACGTTCTTCTTGCCTCTATCCATACGTACCGCAAGCGTCACATGGCCGCAGCACGTCAAGTCATCGTGTGTTCGTTCTTGTAGATTCTAGCGTAGGCCAAACTCAGAACAAAGCGTCACCCACAAGCGGAAGGTTCTCAATAAAGTCCACGCCATAGTAGCCGGCAATCGCTATAGCCGTCACAAGGATTAGCTTGCCAGCCGCCACGATGAGCAGAAAGCGGCCCAGTGGATAGCGAATCGCGCCGGCCCACACGCCTGCAAAGTCAAACGGCAGAGGTGTAGCCGCGAAGGCAAAAATCCCCCAGCCGCGCCAACGCTCTCCCATTGATTCGAGCCTCTTATACCATCTGCTCTCGTCAACTATTGATGAACCGCCCCGCCCCGCCATGTAGGAGGTAATCTCGCCCAGCGCTGCGCCTGCCGCGCCGAAGACGCCGATCAGCAGGGGATTGAGTGTGCCGGAGACGGCGAAAATGACCGCATGGCCGGGCACGGGAAACAGGACGACAGTGGCACTGTTGATAAGTTGGAGCAAAAAGATACCGAAGTATCCCCAATCGCCAAGACCTTCAACGAAGCTAGAGTACCGAATGAGCAGCACGATGACTGCGATCGAAACAACGAGCGCTCCGCCAAGTTGCAACGCTGCAGCAAGGCGATTCTCTCGCCGCTCAGCGCCCGGAGACGCCGTAGTGGTGTCCATCACCTCAACGTCACGTCGCCCGCGTGAACGACTCTGTGCTGCCCGTCATCGGTCTGAACGACCAGCGCCCCGCTTGGCTCAACGTCCAGCGCAAGGCCTTCGAACGAGTCATCGCTACCGGATACGTTGACGCGTTTGCCCAGGTTAACTAGTGAAGATCGCCATTGGGCAAACACATCACCGCCCTCTCTTGCGTGCACATAGAGGGCGTCCAACTCTTCTAGCAAGGCACACAGTAATTCAACTCGGGAGACATCACCGCCCGTCTCCCTGCTGAGGCTCGTTGAGGCGTCAGCGATCTCCGGGATAGAAGCCGTATCCCAATTGACGTTGACTCCTATGCCCGCGACGGCGAACTGATCCTCCTCGGATTCTCCCCGCACGACCTCGACAAGGATGCCGCAGACCTTGCGACCTCCGATGAGGATATCGTTGGGCCACTTTATTTCCGGATTGAGCTGCGGGCAAACGCGGCTGATGGCCCGCGGAATGGCAAGGGCGCAAATCATGGACAGGGTCGGCAGCAGTTCTGCATTCGGTCTCAACAGGATTGAGACGAGCAGAGACGCGCCCGGAGGTGACATCCACGAGCGGCGGAAACGTCCTCTCCCCCGCGTCTGTTCGTCCGCCGTGATTGTTAATCCCTCGGCAGCACCCTCCCGCCCTGCCGTCGACACGTCATCCTGCGTGGAATGCGTGACTGACAAGTGCCTGTAATCCGCACCAATTGTCCGCGTGGTGAGACGCTGCCTGACTTCAGATTCATTTAGAGCATCGGCCATAAGACGGGAATACCCCCAAGACTGTAGACGGCGGTGTGCGTTCGCCCACTCTATAATGATGCATATCATGTGTTATCGGTGAGGGGGAGTGGGATTTCATGGAATATCGTCGATTGGGCAATTCAGGCCTGCAGGTTTCAGTTGTTGGACTCGGGACGAACAATTTCGGCAGGCGCCTCGAATATGAACGGAGCGAAATCGTCATCAAGGCGTCGATCGATAACGGAATCAACTTCATCGACACGGCCAACATCTACAGCATGGGCGAGTCCGAGGAGCACATCGGCAGGGCGCTGGTGGGGAACCGCGAGGCGGCAGTGATTGCCACCAAGGGCAGCGGGCAGATGCGTCAGGGCCCGCACGGCAGCGGCAACTCCCGCAAGCACATCACGAGCGAGGTGGAGGCAAGCCTCAAGCGGCTTCAGACTGACTACATCGATCTCTACCAGATTCACTTCCCGGACAATGTCACGCCCATCGAAGAGACCTTGCGCGCCCTGGATGACCTGATCCGCGCCGGGAAGATCGTCTATATCGGCAGCTCCAATTTCGCCGTGTGGCAGGAGGCGGAGGCCGCGTGGACGAGCAAGCATTTGAGCCTCAACAGCTTCGTCAGCACGCAGCCGGAATACAGTCTCATCAACCGCGACGTGGAGCGGGAGCTAATCCCGTTCGCGATCAAGTACAACATCGGGATCATCCCCTACTTCCCGCTTGCGGGCGGGGTGTTGACCGGCAAATACACGGAAGGCCAGGAGCCACCGGAGGGCACGCGCATGGCCACCACTCCCGCAAACTTCCGTGGCCGATTCATGAACGAGCGCACGTTTGCCATCGCGGACGTGGCAACGAAGTTTGCGGAGGAGCGTGGGCATACGACGGTTGAACTCGCCATCGCGTGGCTACTGGCACAACCGCAAGTGTCGAGCGTCATCGCGGGCGCGACACGGCCTGAACAAGTAGAGGCGAACGCCAAGGCCGCCGACTGGACACTGACGGCGGATGAGGTGACAGAACTGAACGAGAAGCTGGCGGCGCTCGGCTAGCTGAGGAGTCCTACGCCTCTCCAGTCACCGGCTCGCGGGCAGTCACGCGTATGACGTAGTTCTGCGGGTCGTCTTGCGTGGGGAAGTGGCGTCCTTGCGCGAACATCTCAGTCAGACGCTGAAAGAGCAGCGGGCCCACTTGGGATACGGCGTCTTCCAGATCGGCTGAAATGGTGGACACGTCCGGGAAGGCGACGAGTGTGGCGCGGTATTCTTCCTCGTCCGTGCGCTGGATCATGACGACATAGGGCGAGGTGTCACCGCGTCGCGGATTCCGTACCCAGACGGTCCGCACAGGCGGCCATTCCTCACGGGGGGCCTCTCCGCCCTCTGCGGCAATTTTCCCGAGCGCAAGACCAGCGTTATCGGCCACATCATCAAGCGCCGCGGCGCGCGTGGGACCTTGCCCCGTTACGCCTGCCATTGCGGGAATCAACCCGCGATACGACCCGTCTTCATTGGGCAGCAGAACCGCCGTGTACGATGGAGCCATTTTCTCTCCCCGTCTTTATGCGCCCGCGAAAATCGATGCGGCGGCGGACTCGGCAGCCTCCGCCAACGGCCTCACATACAGCCCGCCCGCCACAATCGTCAGGAGCAAACCAAGTATCAGCAGCCACATGGTCCGCGAAACGCGAATCGGCTCCGCGCCGTCCTCAGGCTGTTCGATGTACATCTGCCTCACGATATTCAGATAGTAGTACAGAGAAATCAGGCTGGCGAATATGGCGATACCGACCGGCACGAGGAATCGCGACCCCGCCGTAGCAATCACGGTGAAGAGATAAAACTTGGACGCGAACCCAACGAAGAACGGGAACCCAGCGAGGCTGAAGAGCGCGCCCGTTAACGCCAGCGCGAGGAATGGATTGCGTCGTGCCATGCCCGCCAGATCACGGACACCTTCCTTACCGGTCTGATGCCAGACGGCGAGCAGCACCATGAACGCGACCATCGTCGAGGCGGCATAGCTCACACTGTGGATGAGCATTCCGGCGATTGGTTTCGTGGGATCATCAGCACCCAGCGCGGCTATTCCGAGGAGGAGATATCCGACCTGCCCGATGCTCGAATATGCCATCAGGCGCTTGAGGTTCGACTGTAGGATGGCGACGAGGTTGCCGAGCATCATGCTCAACACGGCCAAGAGGATGAACACCCAGTCCCAGAAGAGCGCCACGGGTTCAAGAGCGACGGCAACCAGACGGATCAAGAGCGCGAAACCGGCCGCCTTGGACGCCGCCGCAAGATAGGCGGTGATGGGGATTGGCGCTCCCTCGTATACGTCCGGCGTCCACATATGGAATGGGACGGCTGCGACCTTGAAACCCAGCCCTGCCGTCAGCATTGCCAACGCGATGATCAGGCCGGGGCTCGGCGAGAGGGCGCTGAGGCCGCTTGCCACCTGGTCGTAGCGAGTGTCACCCGTCAGGCCGTAGATGTACGTGATGCCCAACAAGAGGAACGCGGAGGCGATTGCGCCAAGCAGGATGTACTTCATTCCTGCCTCATTGGTCCTCCGCTCCCTCCAGGTATACGACGCGAGGATGTACAGCGAGAAACTCAGCAATTCCAAGGAGATGTAGGCGGTGATGAGCTCACCCGCCGCTGCCATGCCCATCGCGCCAACGGTGGCCATCATCAGGAGGGCGACAAACTCACCCGGGCTGTCGATGGACCGCACAAATTGAGCGGAGCCGAGTATGGTCACTGCCGCGAGGATGACGAATAAGGCGAAGAAGAACGCAGAATAGGTGTCAAAGATGAGGATGCCGCCGGCGAAGCGGCTTGATTCGCCGTCGTTGGTAAGGACTATGAATACGCTGACAGCAGCCATGACTGCCGCACCGCCATAAACCAGGACCGTTCGCGAGAGTCGCGGCACAATCAGGTCGAGCGTAAACGCCCCGAAGGCGAGGCCGGTAACCAAATAGCCCGGTAACAGGAGTGCCCAGTTCATCGCGGCCCTGCCCCTACACCGTCTCGGCCAGCGCGGCCACTGCCACGATGATTACTGCCGCAATTGTGAAGACAAGAGCGTAGTTGAAGACGTAGCCGGTCTGGATTCCACGCAGAAGATGTCCGGCGTCAACGGTGCGTGCCGCCGGTCCGTCCACGCCCGCATCATTGACCACCCGCCGATCAACCTCACGGATAAACCCTGCAAAAACCAGCACGATTCGATCTATGATCCACTGCGCTGTAGCGTCGATGTAAAACCGGTTTTGGATGAGCTTCAGCGGTCCCGCAACCGACTCAAGCACGGAGCCGTCAACGCGTTCCTTATTGTTCCAATAATTCAGCCCGACACCTATACCGGCGACGGCCGTCAGGGTGGATGCCAACGCCAACAGCATGTCGAAGTGGAACTCGCGGTGGCCGTTCGTGAGGAACTCGATGAAGTCCCAGCCGAAGGCGAGCACCACACCGAGGAAAACGGCCAGGATCCCCAATGACACAAGGGGGATAGACATAAGCGGTGGCGGATCATGGAGCCCGGCAGCGTGGTTTCCTTCTCCATCGTGGTCGCTAGCGGCTTGCGCCGGTTCTCCCTGAGAGACAACCAGCGCGAGTCGTGTCATATACAAGGCGCTGAGGAATGAGGCGATAATCGCTCCAAAGAAGAGCAGGTAACCGGGCAGACTTTCGATCTCAAGGGCCGGAGCAAGAATGCCCTCCTTGGAGATAAAGCCGCTCAATGGTGGAATCCCCGCCAGCGACAGGCTGCCAACTATTAGAGCGGCTGCTGTGAGCGGCGCAGCGATCCGTAGGCCGCGCACTTGGTAGATAGACGCGGAGGAGGCATGGATGGCGTGGAGCGCGACCCCCGCCGTCAGGAACAACAAAGCCTTGAAATAGCCGTGCGTGAGTAGGTGGAACATACCGCCGCTTGGGTCGCGGTGAGCGGGGTCACTTGCCAACCCGGCCGCGCCCAGTGCAAGCATCATGAGGCCGAGCTGGCTCACTGTTGAGTACGCGAGGATGCGCTTGAAATCAATCTCGCCCAAGGCCAACAGCCCGGCAAGAACAGCGGTCACCAGTCCAATCGCGGCCACAAACCACAAAACGCCGGGGGCTTCCACGAACAGGTCAAACATGCGCGCAACGAGGAACACGCCCGCCGCTACCATCGTCGCCGCGTGGATAAGCGCGCTGACCGGTGTGGGACCCTCCATGGCGTCCGGCAGCCAGATATGGAACGGGAACTGCGCGCTCTTGCCCATCGCTCCGAGGAACAGCAGGAACGCCACCAGCGCAGCCTCTCCACCACTCAATGATGCGATAACCTCCCGGATATCGAACGTGCCGGTGCTGAGATAGGCAATGATTATGCCGATCAACAGGCCGACATCACCGAATCGGGTTGTGATAAAGGCTTTCTTCGCCGCCTCTGCCGCCGAACGCCGCTCCCAATAGAAGCCAATGAGCAGGAACGAGCACATTCCCACCAGTTCCCATGAGATGTAGAGCAGCAACAGGCTGCCGGTCAGGACAAGGGCAAGCATGGACGCGGCGAACAGCGAATGCGCGGCGAAATACCACCCCAACCGCTCGTCACCTTTCATGTACTCCAGTGAGTAGACCTGTACAGCGAGCGAGACGGACGTGACGAGGATGATCATCATCACCGATAGACTGTCGACGATGTAGCTCAGCCCGAACTCGGAGCCTCCGGCGGACAGCCAGACGACGGTCCCGACGTATTCACCGTTGGCAAGATAGTCGCCCAGCACCCCGAGCGATCCGATGAATGCAATACCTATGGCGGCGACGCTGACCCATGACGCGGCTTGCGGCAGGATTTGGAGCCGCCCGATGGCAAGAATCACGAATGCCGCAAATGGCAGCGCGGCAATAAGCCACGCCTGCTCAGCGCCGATCGGGATTGCGTCCAGCAGGGCCGTCACTTTCTTGGCCCCCTATTGCTGCAAGGTGGAGATGCGGTCCAGGTTGACCGTCTCCCAGTTTCTGAACATGCGAAGAACGATGGCGAGGGCAAGACCAACCTCCGCCGCCGCGATCGTGATCACAAAGATGATCAGCACGTGGGCGATGGCCTCCGTTCCCACCACATAGCGAGCAAAGGCGATGAGATGGACGTTGACAGCGTTGAGCATCAACTCGATCGACATGAGGACAAGGACGGCATTACGCCGTGCCAACACCCCGTACAACCCAAGGCAAAACAGTGCCGCGCCCAGGATCAGCATGAACTCGAGGACGGTCATGCGCCCTCTCTCCCGCTCCGCGTCAGCACGACTGCGCCCACCAACGCCACCAATAGCACCAACGATGCGATCTCGAATGGAATCAGGAAATCGCTAAACAGGAGTTCGCTCAGAGCGGTGAATTCGGCCATCGGGTCAGTGCCAGGTTCACGGGTGCGCCACGGCGTTGCCAGCGCAGCCGCTACGAGCAGCGCGAACAGACCGACGCAGGCCATCGCCGCGAGCGGGCGCTGTGCGTTGTCTTTCACATTGGTCTGTTCCGGCGCGCGAGTGAGCATGATGGCAAACAGGAGAACGATCGTGATTGCGCCGCCATAGATGAGCACTTGGGCAAGCGCGATGAATTCTGCCAGCATCATCAGGAACAGGGCCGCCACTCCGACCAGGGAGATCAGGAGGAACACCGCCGCATAGACGACGCTCCGTGTCGCGACGACGCCGACGGCGGCAGCGACGGTGATTATTCCGATTGCTCCAAGAATCGCGGTCTCGATCATTCGGCGACAGTCCCGGGCTTGGAGTTGTCCGATTCGGATTCGTTGTCAGAGGATTCTGCGTTGGCAGCTTCCTGCGCCGCGCGCTCGGCAGCTCGTTGGGCGCGAAGTTCGGCGGCCTTGCGTCGAGATTCGGCTACGCGAGGATCAACGGCGGGAGCGTCACTCGATGCCTGTTCAGGAGCAGGAGACTCCGTTTGTTCAGGGGTGGCCGTTGTTGGCGCTGCGGGTGGAGCCTCACCGCGCTCAGCGGCGCGTTGGGCGCGCAGTTCAGCAGCCTTGGCTCGCGCAGCGGCTACGCGGGGGTCAACGGCAGGGGCGTCATCCGCAGCCTGTTCAGGGGCGGCTGTTGTTGCTTCTGCAGGCGGTGCCTCACCGCGCTCTGCAGCACGTTGGGCGCGAAGTTCGGCAGCCTTTGCCCGTGCAGCGGCTACACGATCTTCACCCGAGGCAGGTGCGCCAGCGGCCGGGGTTCCACCACTCTGCGCGGCTGAGCGACGCGCCGACTTCTTGGCTTCTGGCGGGGACCAGCGCCCTTTCTCTTCCTGTTCTTTGCCTGCTTCAAGTAGTTGGTCCAGGTCATACATGAGATTTGGGCGTGCGTATTGGCTGGCGTCGAAGTTGTCCGACATGATAATTGCGTCGAAATTGCAGTACTCCACGCACAGTCCGCACATGATGCAGTCGGCCACATTCAAGTCAAAATACTCAACGATCTTGCGGCGAGTGCTGTCACCTTCAGCGTGCTTGGGGTTGTCCATCATTGCGACATCGATACAGTCCGTTGGGCAGATCCGCATACAGACCAGGCAGCCGGTACAGTAGGGCTCCGGCACATCTTTGTCCCATGTGAGCACGGGGTGCGCCATGAATCGGGGCGCAAGCGTGGGGGCGATTGACGGATATTCCGCCGTAACGGGCGGCTTGAGTGCCAGCTTCATTGTTGTTAGCAGACTCTTGAAGGTTCCCAACATGACTATTGCGCCCACCTTTGCCTGTATTGCCGAAGTCTCTGTTCTCTGCGCCGCTGTATGAAGATGCCGGTTGCTGCCGCCAGCACGATGCTTACCACACTGATTGTCACACTTGTCACCCACAGCTCCCAGCCGTTCTGATGTTGGACCCACACGACAGTCGCCACGACCAGCAGATTCAAGAGCGACGCGGGTATGGCGATTTTCCACGCGAACGCCATGAGTTGGTCGATACGGAGGCGTGGCAGCGGTGCGCGGATCCAGAACACGACGAGGATGATGCCGGCCATCTTGACCAGCAGGTAGAAGGGCTGAAGGATGGGGACCTGCTCGGAGAACGGCCCTGTCCAACCACCGAGGAAGAGGATTGTTGCGAGGAACGCCATCGTCGCGAGTCCCGCGTATTCCGTCAGGAAGAAGACGCCCCAACGGATGCCTGAGTATTCGACGAACGCGCCGCCGACGATCTCCTCCTCTGCGTGGGGTATGTCAAAGGGAATACGCGCCGTTTCCGCCAGCGCCCCTACAAGGAAGAGAATGAAGCCCAGCGGCATGATAATCAGGTACGGCACGCTGCCCTGCGCCTCGACGATGCCTGCGAGGCTGAAGGGGCGATCAGTCGCCGTTTGAGCGAGTAACCCAACTGCAAGCACGGCGAAGACCAGCGGCAGTTCGTAGCTTATCAACTGCGCGGCATTGCGGGCGCTCCCCAAGAGCGCGTACTTGTTGTTGGATGCCCATCCTGCCAGCACGTGGCCTACGACAGACAGACCCAGGATGGCAATGATGTAGAACAGCCCGATATCGAGGTCGCTCAGTACCCAGTCGGGGCCGAACGGCAGCACCATCCAGAGCATGAAGATCGGCGTGAAGATCAAAAGGGGGGCGAGGTAGAAGATAACGATGTTCACGCTCCCGGGGCGCACATCTTCCTTGAGCATCAGCTTGATTGCGTCCGCCGCTGTCTGAAGGATGCCGGATGGTCCGGTTCGTGAGGGCCCGACGCGCTGCTGTAAGCGAGCGAGCGTCTTGCGTTCCGCCCAGATCACTCCGAGCACGGCGGTGAGAATGCCGTTGAACAGCACAAAGACGACGATGGCGATTGTGATGAGATCCAACAGGCTCATCGGTCCACCTCGCCAAGAACGATGTCCATGGAACCAAGAATCACGGTGGCGTCGGCAAGATACGAGCCTCGAATCATGGCGGGCAGCGCCATCAGATTGCAGAAGCTCGGTCCGCGAATCTTGAGGCGGTAAGGCTGAACCGTGCCGCCGGACGAGACTAGATAGACGCCCAGATCTCCGCGCGGGTTCTCCCCGTGCACGTACACATCCCCCTCCGGTGGGCGAAGGATGCGCGGCACCCGACCCAGGAACGGACCGTCCGGCAGTTTGTCCAGGGCCTGCGCGACAATGGAAATCGACTGTTCAATCTCCAACATCCGAACCATGTACCGGTCGTAGCAGTCCCCTGTCTGTCCCGTTGGAACACGGAAATCCAATTCTTCATAAATGGAGTAAGGATCAGCTTTACGTATGTCGTAGTCGATGCCTGCCGCCCTCAGCAACGGACCTGTTACGCCGTAGTCAAGAAGATCCTCCGGCGGTATCGCTCCGATGCCGGCGGTGCGTTCGATGAATATCTCACTCTCGGTGAGCGTGCCCCGCGCCTCTTCGTATCCAACCTTGAGTTGATCCAGCAAGGCGCGAACGGCGGGGACGAATCCGTCCGGCAGGTCTTCCTTGACGCCGCCGATACGGAAGTAGTTATGCATCATGCGCGCGCCTGTGACGCCCTCAAAAATCTGCTGAATCCTCTCGCGGTCACGGAACCCGAGCATGACGGGATTCATCGCGCCGGTGTCCAACCCATACGTGCCGTAGAACAGCAGATGACTTGCGATGCGATTGAGTTCGGACAGGATCAGGCGGATGTAGTCAGCGCGCTCCGGTACATCCACTCCCATCGCCTTTTCCACTGCCCTTACATAGACCCACTCATTATTGAAATTGGCGACGTAATCCAGACGGTCAAAAAGTGTGGTGATCTGTTGAAAATTCTCGCCCTCCGCCAACCGCTCGGAGCCGCGATGCAGATAGCCGATGTGCGGATAGACATCAACGACTCGCTCGCCATCGAGAGTCAGCACCATGCGGAATACGCCGTGCGTGGCAGGGTGCTGCGGCCCCATGTTGATGCTCAACTCCGCCTGCTCCGTGACGGGGTCGCGCACGATGTTTGCCGACAACCCGGAGTCAGTCACCATAGAATGTCACCTGCTCCGGCATTTCATAACTCTTTCGCCCGGGGAATCCCTCGAATCCCTCATAGAGAATCAGTGGGGAGAGATCCGGATGGCCGCGAAACTCCAGTCCGAAGAGGTCGTGCCCCTCGCGCTCGTGCCAGTCCGCCCCCATCCAGACGCTAATTGCAGTGGGAATCCACGGGTCGTCGATGGGCGCGCGCGTCTTGATCACCAATTTATGCGGATGGGACAGCGAGGCCAGGTGATAGACCGCCTCCAGTTCGTCTTGCCAGTCAACGACGGAGAGGCAGCGGAGATATTTGAAGTCCAGTTCCGGGTCCGACTTCAGGGCGGCGCAAACGTCAACGACTGCCTCACGCGAGACGCGCAACTGGAGTTCATCGAATGAGTAGTCGACGGATTGCGCGCTGTCCCCAGCAATCTCTCGCACACGCGCCTCAATGGGAGAGGGCGCGGCGGGCTCCTCGGGTCGGTCTCCGGTTGTCACCTATAGACCTCTCTTGAGCCTGGGCTCGTCCTGGATCTTGCGCTGGAGTTCAAGAATGCCGTGCTGCAATGCCTCGGGTCGCGGCGGGCACCCAGGCACGTACACATCCACGGGGATGATCTGATCCACGCCCATCACGACCGAATATGAGCGGACGTACGGCCCGCCACACGTCGCGCACGAGCCCATCGCGATAACCCACTTGGGCGCAGGCATCTGCTCGTACAGGAGCTTGATCGGCTCGGCCATTTTCTTGACGACCGTCCCCGCCACAATCATGACATCGGATTGGCGCGGTGAGGGCCACGTAACGACACCGTAGCGGTCGAAATCATGCTTGGGCATATATGCGGATATCATCTCGATTGCGCAGCATGCCAACCCAAACGTGAGGGGCCACAGCGAGGATTTTCGCGCCATCGCGAAGAGCTCCTCGGTCTTGAGAGTAATCACACCTGAGAGGCCGCTCTTCTGATGCGCCGCGAGGTTCTGCAGCGCCATGCGGGATTCGGGCGTCGAGATGACGGGGCTCTGCCCAATACCCCCTTGCCCGCCTGCGGGTTCAATATTCATCGCCAGGACAGCACCCCCTTACGCCATGCGTATATCAGACCGAAGAACAACACAACTAGAAAGATGACCATTGAATAGAATGCGGCGGCGGGCAAATCAAGGAATACGAATGCCCAGGGGAAAAGGAAAACGGTCTCCACCGCAAAGATCAGGAAGAAGAGAGCGAACAGATAGTAGCGAACGTTATAGCGGGTGTTACCTTCACCGGTTGGCAGAATGCCACACTCATAGGCGATGCCCGAGAGGCTGGTGGCACTGCGCGGGGCGAGTATCCAGGAGATGACAAAGAAGGATAGTACACCGCCGAACCCGACTATAGCGGCTATCCCTACAGCGGCCCAGTTGAACGCATACTCAGCCGGCATTCCCCTGCACTCCTGTCGGCCAGTCTATGTGTGGGTCAGAGACAGTGTCAACGAACGTCAGTCTACTCATCCGATGCGCCCCAGTAGAGCCGTCACGCTGCCGTCAATCAACTCAATCCACGGGAACGGCCATATCCCGATGGCGACAATAAATGCGATGAGCAGCCCGCCGGCCGCGAGTTCCACACGCGATGCGTCCGTCAGTCCCTGCCACCGGTCGCTGACGGGACCGAAGAACACCTTACCAAGCAGCCTCAGCACATACACCGCAGTTACAGCTGCAGCGAACACGCCAAGCACGCCGACGAGCGGATATGTGTTGAACGCGCCGATGAAAACCAGCAGCTCCGCAACGAATCCGCTGAGGCCCGGAAGCCCCAGAGAGGCTAAGCCGGCGATGGCAAAGAACGTCGCGGTGCCGCCCATCCGTTTGGCCAACCCCTCCAGCACGCCGATGTCACGGATGTGGGTGCGGTCATAGACGGCACCCACAAGCACAAAGAAGAGGGCCGTCATGACACCGTGGGAGAACATCTGCAGGACGGCGCCGTTGACCCCCAACGGGTCGAGCGTCGCGAGACCCATGATTACGTAGCCCATGTGGCTGACGCTCGAATAGCCGATGACGTACTTGAGGTCACGCTGCCCCAAGGCGGATATCGCGCCATACACGACGTTTACCGTCGCGAGGATGATCAGCACGGGCATCCACGCCTCTGCCCCCTGGGGGAACAGATCCATGCCGATGCGCAGGATGCCGTATGCGCCCAGTTTCATGAGCACGCCGGCGTGCAACATGCTGACGGACGTGGGCGCGGCAACGTGCCCGTCCGGCGACCATGTATGGAACGGCCATAGCCCGGCCAGCACACCAAAACCGACGGCGACAATCGGGAAGAAGAGCAACTGGAATTCGCGGGAGTATTCCTCGTTGTCGCGCAGGCTGAGGAAATCGAATGTCGGGTTTTCCGCGAATATATAGAGCGCGATCAGCGCCACCCACACCAGGACGCTGCCTAGGCTGAGCATGATGGTCAGCTTCATCGCGCTGTATTCCTTGGTGCGGCTGAACAGCAGCGGAGGCACGTAGGAACGGAAGTCTGTCGAGCTGCCCCACACGCCAATCAAGAGGTACATCGGAATGACGGCAAGTTCGTAGAAGAAGAAGAAGAAGAACAGATCAAGGGCCACGAAGACGCCGTAGACGCCTGCGATGAGCAGCAGGAAGAGGACGAAGAATTCCTTGGTTCTGTCGGGAAGACGCCAGGCGACCAAGGTTCCGGCAAAGGCAACCACGCCGTTAAGCAGCACCATCAACGCAGAGATACCGTCCACGCCAAGCGTGAATCCGATCCCGAGGCTTGGCAGCCATTCGACGCGGGTCAGTGGCCAGAACTCCACCCCCGCCGGCGCGTTCAGATAGTGGCGGAGGGTGATATAGATGGAAAGCGCGAAGGTGAAACCTGTGACGGCGGTGGCGATGACGCGGATGGTGTTGGGCTGACGGCCCGGAACGAGAATAAGCGCCAAGCCGCCCACGAACGGCGCGAGAACTAACAGGCTTAAGACCAGCTCGTCTGCCTCAGCCACCCATACTCCTCCGACGACAAAAGGTCAGCGGCCCCTACCCGCCAATCATAACAGCGACGGGCGGCCACTTCTCGCCTTCTATTCCGACGCACGCAGGAACGCAGGATGCTGCCAGGAATACCAACCAAGGCGAATCGCGAAGCGAGGAAACAGTCAGATACACTTTGCGTATGGACTTCCTCAACATTGGGGGGCTTGAGCTACTCTTTCTTGCCGGCCTCGCCATCATCATCGTCGGGCCATCACGGGCCGCGGAGATAGCCGGCGAGATCGGCCGGCTGGTCGCTCGCGCACGCCGCACCATCAACTCCATGACGGAGGACTTGCAGACGCAGGCGCGCGAGGAAACCGAACCCCTTCGCTCTGCCCGTGAATCCATCCGCGATGTGGAATCGAAACTCCGTCGTCCTCTTGACCTGCGGGACGGTCGTTCAAATTCCGGGCAGGCTGAGTCTCCACCGGAGGAATCAACCCCTCCTGGAGAGAGTGAACAGTCCGCGGGTGAGACCGAGCCGGAGGAGGGCCGGTGACAACACCTGAGCCGGAGGGCGTGTCAAGCACGACGATGCCTTTGTCCGCGCATCTACGGGAACTGCGGACACGGCTCATGTGGACGTTCATCGTGGTGGGAATTGGCGCAGTCGGCGCGTTTGCCATCGGAAATCGTCTCGTTGACGTGTTGCTGATTCCGTTTCCGAACGACATTGAAGTTGTCCAGATTGATGTCCTTGAGGGCGTGCGCGTCCGCATGAAGATTGCCCTCCTGGGCGGAATCATCGTCGCATTCCCAATGATCCTCTATCAGGCCATTATGTTCGTCCGCCCTGCGCTCACAGGCACGGAGAAGCGCTTTGTGTACATAGCCTTACCCATCGTGAGCGTGCTATTCGCCGCGGGAATCCTCTTTGCATTCTTTGTGCCCATACCGGTGATGATGCAAATCCTCCCTCAATTCCTTGGCGAGGATATTGAACCGCAGATACGCATCGACAGCATCGTCGGAACGACGGTCTGGCTCATCTTTGCGATGGGGCTACTATTCGAGCTGCCAGTTATCATGTACCTGCTCGCCCGGATCGACATCATCGATCAGGCGAGCCTGCGGACAAAACGCAAGGGGGCAATCCTATTGTCATTCGTTGCCGCCGCGATCATCACGCCCACAGGCGACCCCATCAACATGGTCATCTGGGGCATCCCTATCTGGGTGCTTTATGAGGTCGGCTTGCTCATGGCCCGGTTCGCTGCCTGGCAGCGGAAGCGATCGGAGAGCAACACATCAACTTAGCTCCGGCTGAGTGTCCATTTTGCACGAGCCTCACTTGTCATTCCTGCGGTCGCCGGAGTGCACCCGCTCCAAAACGTGAAACGCCGCCTTAAGGCTGCGTCCGTGCCAGTCTTGGGAGGCTAGGTTTTTGCGGTTGTGGAATCCGATTCCGCACTTTCCTTGGCATCCTCGGAAGGCTTGCTCTCTTCCAATTCGGCCCCCTTGCGGAACTCCCGGATGGAGCTTCCCATCGAGCGGGCGAGGCCAGGGAGTTTGGCGCCCCCAAAAATCAACAGAATAATCGCCAGAATCAGAATCAACTCTAATCCGCTCGGAATGGTCATGCTGCCTCCCTGCTTATGCCCACAGTATACGCGATGGGGCTAGTCTTGCCGCCCTATTGGAAAATCAGTATGCCGAAAGCGAATATGAAGAACGTCACAATGCCCGACAAGCCCGTGCCAAGCGGCACCATCAGCATTGTCAGAATCGCCTGCGTGCCCATGAATCGATTTGCCTCACGGATAGCGATGTAGGTGAGGCGGACTATGGCCACGGAGGTCAGAACGATTCCCAGCGTCATGATCCACGGCTGCGCGCCGCCCGCGATTAGCCAGAGAAGCGATGTTGGAACGAGGAGCCACAGAGACAGGGCGGCGAAGGTTGTCGCAGAGAATTCCTCCGCGATGCTCGCCTCGCCCTCGAAGATCTTACCGATGAGGTGAAGCAAGACCGTGAAGAAAAGAAACCCCGCGTATCCGCCCGCGACGAATCCCGCTGCACCGAGCGCCGCCCCCGCCAGCCCTTCATTGTCGAGAATCAGCCCACCGAGGCCGAACAGCGCGCCTGCAATCGCGAGCCCCAGAATGAGAATCCCGGTTCCGCGCAGTATCGGTTGGTCGATGGCGATATCACTGAACGAGTACGTGGGTGTCCGCACGATGCCGCGCAGATAGAACATCAGGGGCCGCTTGCGCCGTTCCGCGCTCTGCGCCGCGCTCTGCTGCCCTTCCAATCCCGCCGTCGGATCAATAAACATCAATCCATACTACGCGGGAGACCACGTTAAAGCGTGTGGGCGGCGCTTTCGCGCCGCCCACAATTCTCGCTCTGTGTGGCAATTTTGACGCTTATCAGCTTCGCTAACCCGTGGCGATGCCCAGACCCACGACAATGGCTGCGAGGACAATGATCAGCACAATGAACAGGACAATCGCCACAATAGACGCAGCGATTAATGACGCAATGCCGCTCAGCACTGCCATTCCTGTGCTCAGGCTGTAGTTCTCCCGGATCAGGATGATTCCAAGAATGATGGTCCAGATGAACACCACGAGGCTGACGATGACGCTTATCGCCTCAAAGGGAGACGCCTCACTCTCCGTCGCCTCGCCGATTCCACTGGCCAATGCATCGAGCAGGCCCGGAATCACGGGGATCAAGCTCAGGATGGAGAGCATCATCAAGCCGGCCAACATCCCCGTGTACGCCCCGTCACCACCGAACAGCTTCGAGATGAGATGCACGACCAGGGAGAAAAAGCCCAGTTCAACCGCGACGAAAGCGACGAACAGGATGGTTCCAATAACGACGAAGCCGACGCCAACTGAGATTTCCTCGTCCGTAAATTCGTCAAATGCCGCCGTATCGAATCCCAGGCCGAATGAGACGACCCCATTAAGAATCGCCACGATCAGCAGCGTCAGGAGGCCCAGGCCGACCGGGCGGTCAACTACAATCTGCTGAATCGTGTGGATAGGCCGCACAATCGAACCAATGTAGGTGCTCAATAGCATCTTTTTGCCTCCTGCCCGTCCGGGCAATTCTCCCGCGCTGAATCCGTGCGTCCGGCGCGTTCAGAGAGGGAGTTCGCGCCACCCTTTAATTCTAGGCTAGAACGCAACATAAGGCGCACTCTGCGCCAATCCTGTGCGCTACAATGAGGCCATGACGGACGCCCTGACAGAAACCCAACTTGACCTACCCATGATTCATCGCGGCAAGGTTCGCGATACATATGGGCTTGGCGAGGATACGCTCCTTCTGGTCGCCACGGATCGAGTCTCCGCTTTTGATGTGGTTCTCCCAACCGGCGTCCCCGGGCGCGGCATCGTCCTCTCCGAGATTTCCGCGTTCTGGTTCCGCCGCTCCGGTCATGAGTTCCCCAACCACTTCATCGGCATGGCGTATGAGCCTGACGTCGCCAATCAATATAAGCTGGGCAATCTTGATGAGGCGGTCGCCCGGCGAGCGATGGTTGTGAGGAAGGCCGAGCGCATCGACATTGAATGCGTTGTGCGCGGGTACATCACCGGGTCGGCGTTGGCAGAATACCGGAAGTCAGGCTCCGTTCAGGGCTATGATTTGCCCGCAGATATGGTTGATTCGCAGGCGTTTGAGTCGGCGCTTTTCACTCCCACCACCAAGGAGGAGACAGGGCACGATCTGCCACTTACGGTGGATGAATTGTGGAAGCAGGTGGGCGGCAACATCGCATGGCCGCTTGAGGAGCACAGCCTCGCGCTCTACCGCATGGCATCCGAGTACTCGAGGGCGATGGGTGTCATCCTGGCAGACACCAAGTTTGAATTCGGCATCATCGACGGCAAGATTTCCGTGATTGATGAGCTGCTGACGCCGGACTCGTCTCGCTATTGGGATGCAACCATCTATGAGGCTGGTAAGTCACAGCCCAGTTTCGACAAGCAGATCATCCGCGATTGGCTGATCGAATCCGGCTGGAATCGCGAGCCGCCCGCGCCGGAGCTGCCGGACGACATTGTGCAGCAGACGATCGACAAGTATCGCGACGTGTATCAGCGGCTCACATCAAAGGAGCTTGTCCTGTGAGCATAGGCCGCGTTTTCGGGAGCGCGCTTATCGGGGTAGCGGCGGCAATTATGCTCTACACCATCGTGGGCGCCGTTAGCACGGTTTGGGGCGTGGCGCAGTTTGAGGAGATGCCAATCACTGTCAAGCTGTTCCTGCCCGTGACATTTGGCACGCTTGCCGGAACGCTTGGCATCATGGCCATTCAGCGCGTCCGGAACCGCAATCATACGGATGCCGCGGACGGCTAAGCCCGGACCCGGGCGCTGACACAACAATCACCCGCAGGATGCCTAACTTCCTCGCCCGTATCTATGTGACACCCAAGCCAGGTGTTGTCGACCCACAGGGGCTATCGATCCTGGGCGGCTTGAAGAATCTCGGGTATGACTCCGTGTCCGCTGTGCGGGCCGGCCGCTATCTTGAGATTCAGATTGGAGAGGCCCCGTCACGAGAGGCGGCCGAGTCGCGCACGACAGACATGTGCCGCCAGCTGCTTGCGAACCCCGTGATCGAGGACTACCGGTTCGAGGTGGTGGAGAACGACTAGCTGCTAGTCCGTCAGCGTGCCTTTGGTGGAGGGCGCGACACCCGCAAACCGCTCATCACGACGCGTCGCCGTATCCAGCGCCTTGGCTAGCGCCTTGAACGTTGCTTCAGCGATGTGGTGGTCATTGACCCCGGCGTGCTGAACAACATGCAAATTGATACGCCCTTCCCGCGCGATGGACTCAAGAACGTGGGCGACCAACTCGGTGCGCAAGTCACCCATCATACCCGTGCTGAATTGCAGGCCGATGGCTGCATATCCTCGACCACCGAGGTCTACCACCGCAGTCGTCAACGCATCATCCAACGGGACTGTCTCGTGAGCCATGCGGCGAATACCTGTGCGATCTCCCAAGGCCTCGCCGAGCGCGCGCCCAATCACGATGCCCGTATCCTCCGCCGTGTGATGACCATCAGGGTCATTCAGTCCCTCAGCGCGCACGGTGAGGTCAAAGCCGCTATGCCGACCCAGTTGATCTATCAAGTGGTTGAGCATCAGCGAGCCGGTGCTCACATCATATTGCGCGCGCCCGTCAATGTTGATTGACACGTCGACAACGGTTTCCCTTGTCTCCCGCCGGACTGTGGCCTGGCGAGGCGCAGCCGCTCCCTCCCCTGTCACTTCTGGGCCTCCATTTCCTCGCGCAGTGCTTCGATCAGGCGCTCATGGTCTCGCGGCCGTCCCACACTAATACGGATGCAGTCTCGCAGTTCCGGCGTGTTGAAATGTCGCAGGGCGATGCCGCGACGAAGCAAAGAGGCGTGCAGTTCCTTCGCGTCGTGTTCCAGGAATCGCACGAGTAAGAAATTAGCCTCGGACGGAAAGACGCGGACGCTCGGTAGGGACCGTAGTCCTTCCTGGAGGACGGCACGTTCTTTCACGATGATGTTCACCGTCGCCAATGCATTATCCAGGTCTTCGATTGCGGCGATGGCCGCCGCCTGCGCCAATGTGTTGACGTTGTACGGCGGCTTGACCGTCATGAGGATTGAAGCCAGATCAACGGGGAAGACGCCATAGCCAACGCGCAGGCCCGCCAGTCCGGCCCATTTGCTGAATGTTCGGAGGAAGATGAGGTTTGGATACTCATCCGCGAGGGGCATGAGTGACTTTCCGGCGAACTCAACGTAGGCCTCATCAACGATCGTAAGAACCTCGGTCTCCGCTACGGCTCGAATTTCCTCTTCAGTCACGCTGTTGCCGGTCGGGTTGTTTGGTGTCGAGAAAAACACAATCGACGCATTGCACGCGGCCTCTACAAGACCGGGCAGATCAATGGAAAAATCATCTTGACTGCGTGGCACACCCAAAAAGCGAGCGCCAGAAAGGTCGGTCTCAACCGCATACATTCCAAATGTGGGCGTCGCAGCGACAACGGTACCTTCCGATCCTACGAATAGCCGTGTCAACAGGGCAATGAGCTCGTCACTGCCCGACCCCGCAACGATGCGCTCGGCGCCGAAACCTGTGTACTCTGCAAGGCACGCTCGTAGCGCAGCATGATCCGGATCCGGGTAGATGTTTGCGGCGTTGAACGACTCAATGAGTGCTCGAACACGAGGTGGTGGGCCGTAAGGATTCTCGTTGGCGTTCAGTTTTACGATGCCCTCTTCGCCTGCATCGCTCTCTGCTTCAAGGCGTTCCGGCGGTGCGACAGGCTCATACGGCTTCATATTCCGGAAGCGGGGAACCAGGCGGTCAAGAAGCGGAACTGAGAGGCGAGTGCGCTGTGCTGTCATAGTGTCTCTATTATTGCATGCCGCCTATTCGTCGCCAGATACCGCGGTGATGCTGGCGGCCTCCAACAAATCTTGTTCAGGCCCGGGGACAACGGCAACTGTGACCCGATCCCCAGCGGCGAGATCGGCCAGATCGCCCAATTGTGTGACGGTGATTCGGGTTCCGGCAATCGTCGATATGCGCTGCAACCCCGTTGAAGTCATCAACGTAATTGTATTGCCGTCAATCGATTCGATAGTCCCCGCCATGCGCGTGCCGATATCTGTGTCATCCGCTCCGCCCGTTCCCACCAAGAATCCCGGCCGCCCCTGTCTGAAACCCTGTCCCTGACCTGCCCGGGACTGCTGCAATTCAACGCTGATGGCCGCGATTTCCTCCTCTGAGGCCCCCTGCGCCCGCATCTGCGCCTGTATCTGACGCAGAGCCTCCGGCGGTATCTCACCGCCACTCTCGCCCGGTCCTCCGAACGTTACTACTGGCGCAGCGTCATCACCCTCTTCCTCGAGAGAGTCGTCAGCCGTCAAAGCCAACTGCGGAACCTCTTCCACTTCCTCCTGCTGTGACTGCCCTACCTGTATGCCTATCACGAACGCGCCACTGATGCTCAGTCCTATCACGAGCACAAGCGCGGCGAGGCCCATGAATGCCCGCGCGCCCAGTCCACCGGAGCGTTCCTCTTCCATCGACTCAATCGGTTGATCGTCCATCGCCGTGTCGTCTCCTATTCGTATCGCAGCGCCTCAATTGGGTGCAGAGCGGCGGCCCTCATGGCTGGATAGATGCCGAAGACCAGCCCGATGAGCATTGATACCCCGAGCGCGAGCGCCGTGATGTCCGTGCTGACCACCGTCCGGATTTCTTCTTCAGCCAGCAATGTGACATTCATTCCTTGCGCGATGAGCATTCCCAAAAGCACACCGATGATTCCGCCGCCCAGGCTCAGCAGGACAGCCTCCAGCACAAACTGGGAGAGAATATCCCATCGCCGCGCTCCAATTGCCTTCCGAATGCCGATTTCCCGCGTCCGCTCCGTCACGGACACGAGCATGATGTTCATGATTCCGATTCCGCCGACGAGCAGCGAGATGCTCGCGATGGAACCCAGGAAGAGCACGAACGCTTGCGTGGTGTCCTGGAATGCCTCAAGCGCCTGCTGCTGATTCCTGACCTCGAAATCGTCTTCATCGGTGATGCGGTGCCGCAGACGGAGAATGCGGCTAATTTCGCCCTCCGCCTTTTCCATATTGTTCTCGTCCTCGACGAGCACGCTGATCGTATCGACACCCACCACTCCTTCGACGTTGCGATCCGCGCTAATACGTCTATAGGCGGTAGTAATCGGAATCAGAACGCGGTTGTCTTCAAAACCGAACGCGTCCCCGCCCCTGCTCTCCAGCACACCGATCACAGTCATCTCCCTGCCGTTGATCTTCACTGACTGCCCAATCGGGTTACGGCCCAGAAACAGGTCCACCGACGCCTGCGCTCCCAGGACAACGACATCCGACGCGCCGGCAACGTGCGGAATACCGATGAAGCTCCCGACATCGACTTCATAGCCCCGCACTTCCTGGTATTCAGGCGTGACGCCTGTAATCTCTCCGAAAACGGTGCGCGCTCCAAACTCATCTGTCGTGTTCACGTCGCCAAACACGTTGATTTCTGGAGCAACCTGATCCACAGACGGGGCGAGGACGGGGTCGACCAGCGCATAGGCGTCATCGAGCGTGAGCGCCCCATTTGACGGGCTTACGAAAAGGATGTTGGTGCCGAGGTCCTGGATGAACGAGGTCACGGACTCCTGCACGCCGCGCCCGATGGACATGAGCGAAATCACGGCGGCCACACCGATAACGATGCCGAGCAGCGTCAGCAGGGTGCGGAGCTTGTTGGCGCCCACGGATTGGAGGGCGGAGAGTAGCGTGCGCTGCGGGCTCACTGCGTTCTCGCTCTCTCGTCATCCACGATTTCGCCGTCTCGCATCAGAATCGTGCGCCTGGCAAAGCGTGCGATGTCGTCCTCATGGGTGACGATGATGACCGTGATTCCGGATGATTGATTTAGTTCCCGCAGCAGTTCGATGATCTCCAGGCTGGAATGGGAATCCAGGTTGCCGGTCGGCTCGTCGGCAAGAAGGATGGACGGCTCATTGACGAGCGCCCGCGCTATGGCGACGCGCTGCTGCTGGCCACCGGACATCTCCGTTGGCCGATGTCCCGTCCTGTCGGCAAGGCCGACTCTTCCCAGAGCCTCGCGCGCCAAACGCGCGCTGCCGCCCTTTCGCGCGTACAGCAGCGGCAGTTCCACATTCGATTCCGCAGTGAGTCGCGGCAGCAGATTGTAGCTCTGAAATACAAACCCAATCTTGCGGTTCCGAATCGCCGCCAGCCGTGAATCGGACAGCCGCCCAACGTTCACGCCATCAAGCGAATACTGGCCGGACGTGGGAACGTCCAGGCAACCCACGATATTCATCATGGTGGACTTGCCGGAACCGGACGCGCCCATGATTGCGACCATCTCGCCGTCCTCAATGGCGAGGCTCACTCCGCGCAGCGCAGCAATCTCTACCTCACCCATCCGATAGGTCTTGGTAACGTTGACCAGTTCAATCACATCGCCGCTCCGGGCTGTCTGCCGCTCGAACGTCGCTAGTTGACTACCCGGACGGTTCGGGTAGTCTGGCGCTGGAAACCCGGCCCGCCGCCGAATCCGCCGAATTCGTCCGCCTCGGAGACGTGCATGACCACCTCTTCGCCCTCATCGACTCCGGACTCCACGACGACCCAGAAGCCATCGTTGCCACCCAAGGCGACAGGACGCGAGGCTATCTCGCCGTCCATCATTACCCGTAGAAGCGGTTCCTGGAACGTGCCGTAAATCGATTGCACGGGAACCAGTAAGACGTTGAGCTCCTCCTCCACGGCCATGCGGGCATTCGCGTTCATTCCTTCGCGGAGGTCAACGCCCTGCGGTATGTCGAGGCGTACCAACACCGTAAAGACCGCAATACCCTGTTCAAGCTGCGCTGCGGACGAAATCGATGATATTGAGCCGGTGAATACCTGTCCCGGCATCGCGTCCAGCGTGATCTCAGCCGGGTCCCCGTAGTTGATTCGGAGCACGTCGGTCTCGTCCACCTGCCCCTGGAGCTCCACGATGGACGTGTCGATGATTTCAACTGCAATCCGAGACTCCACACTGATCTCTTCGCCCGCGACCGCATTGAGGACTGCGACAATGCCGTCGATTGGCGCGCGAACGGTTGCCTCTTCGCGCTTCCTCAGCGCGTCCTCCAGGGCAACCTGCGCCGTGACAAGCTCAGCCTCTTTGAGTTGATAAGCGTATCCCTCGTCGCCCTCGCTCGCATCATGAACAGCGAGCAACGCCTGGTCCTGCTTTTCCCTCGCCGCGTCCAGCTTGGTTTGCGCGTCCCGAATTGCGGTGTCCCGGGCCGTGACCGCGCTGCCGAGCGCATCGCGCGCACCCGTCAGGCTCTCCCACGCGTCGTCGAAACCCTTTTGAAGGCAGTGTCCGTTGAGCGGATGCTCGCCATTGGTTTCGCACGTAGCAACAATCTTCCCCGGATAGAAATTGATGATGCCGTAGACGACGGTTTCGGACCATCTGGTGGCCGGATCGTCAAGTGGAGCGCCACTCGAAAAGACACCCTTCGCGCTATCGATTCCAACGGGCTCGATGAGCAACTCCTCCAGATTCACCCCCCATCCCGCCAGCAGGGTCTTCGGAGGTTCCACTGTTTCAGCATCGGTCAATGTAACGCCAAGCCAGGCAGAGAAGGTGTCCCGATACCTTTCTTCCTGATCATCAACGTCTTCCTGCGCCGTCTCGATTTTCTCCCGGTGTTCCTTATCAAGGTCTGCGAGGGCCCGTTCGGCGTCCGCCACGTCATCCTCGGTGGTACCCAGATTCGACTGCGCGTCCGCAAGCAGATTCTCAAGTGCATTCTCCGCATCACGGAGCGCAATCCGCGCCGTAGCAATTTCCATGTCGTGACGGGCAACAGTAGCGTCGTCCAGGGTCAAAAGAGCCTGTCCCTCGACCACAGCCTGGCCCTCAACAACAAGAACGTCCTTCACGACGGAGCCGGCGCCCAGCCGCACCGACTCCCGCTCCGGCAGCGTCAGCGTTCCGCCCGTCTGAACCTGGTTGACCAGATCACCGCGAGTCACCGCCACAAGCTGCTCATTCTCCGTGAGGCCACCAGTGGCTTGATCACCCGACAACTGCGCATTGATGACATATGCTCCGCCGCCGAAACCAACGAGCAAAACGCCGATGATTACAATGATTTGCCACAGCCGAAGACGCTTGATCGTTGCCATCCGCTACACACCTCGAATGCCCCGCGCTACTGACAAGACAACACACAGTTAAGTGAACGCCACAGCGCCGTCAGCGGTTAGCAGAGAACAAAAAGAAAGGGACGGCGCGTGTGCCCCGTCCCTTTCAGTATCGAGCTAAATCAAGCGAATTAGAGAGACAATTTCTCCGCGAGCAACTCTCGCAGCTCTCTGACAGTCTCCACCTGCCACGCAGGATAGCGAGCCTGCATTCGCTCACGCACCGTGCGGCGGAATTCCTGCTCATCCTCGTCGCCAATCTCAGCCTTCACGTCTTCGGTGATCTTGGGCATTTCGTCATTGGCGGATTCGGGACGCTCGTGCCAGTGGGCAATCTCCTCGAGATCGTCCGTAAAGAACACAGGCACAGGGATGGACATGAACTCACCGTTCTTGAGGTACTCATTCATGATGTCGAGGTTCTCATCTCGCGGCAAGACGCTAACGTCCATGCCTGCTGCCTCGGCAATCTTTGCGAGAACCGGCATCCCACGGAACACGTCAGGGCACCAATCCTCGCCGAGGATAAGCATCTTTGTCGCGCCGGCATCCTTTGCACGTCGGAAAAACGCTACATCATCATCCGAGAGCTGTGCGCTGTTGTAGTACTGCTCAAACCTGTCTTTGTTGACCTTGATCTGCTCGATATAGTCGTCATATGTGAAACCTGAACCAAATCGTTCAGGAGTGACAACCGTCGTCTTCTCAGCCATTGTGATTCCTCCGCCACCCCATGTAAGGGATCTCTTCCGTTTTTCTTCAGTCTATCTAGCCGATATTACAGCTGATCATGTCCTTGTAACCCATGGTGACTTTCCCATCAGGGTAAACAACGATGGGGACGACATCGCCATAGGTTCGCGCCTCATCGAGCCACGCCTGGCTCTCATCAACCTGGCGCTCTTCAAACTCGAGACCTTGTTGCGTCCAATCCTCTTTCATCACAACGCACGCCGGGCACGTTGTCAGTGTGTAGACAATTGGCTTTATTCCAACTTGTGTTGCCACCAAAACCTCCATTGAGCCCCGCGATACTCGGAGCGCTTGATCCTTTCAGTAATTCTAGAATGCCTGTCCGAATGAGTCAAAGCGCTCCATTCCTGGTCATGCGATGATAGAGACACCATGATGTCCAATAGCATTGCGGTTGAATTGGGGCAACGGCTGGAGCCCGATCTACTGGAAACATGCCGAAGGCTCGGCGACATTGCGGAAGATGGCACGCTCTTTATTGTCGGGGGAGCGGTGCGGGACATTCTGCTGGGGCGGGATCCTGTTGAAGTCGACCTGGTTGTCCAGGGGGACGCTGATGAACTGGCGCAAAGAGCCGTTCAATTTCGGCTAGCCTTGAGAACCGCAGCCTCACAATTCATGACAGTCAAGCTGACCATCGGCACGCGCGAGATGGATATTGCGACAGCCCGCAGCGAAACATACGAGTCGCCCGGCGCGCTACCCGATGTTGCTCCATCAGATATTGAGACCGACCTGGGGCGTCGCGACTTCGCCGCAAATGCCATCGCCGTCTCCATCGGTTCGATGGATTTCGGGCGCGTAATAGATCCTCATCGTGGGGTCAACGATGTTCAGGCAGCAGTACTCCGCGCGCTGCATGCGCGATCGTTCCGTGACGACGCTACGAGAATGATTCGCGCGGCGCGCTACGCCTCCCGGCTCCAGTTCAGACTGCACGCGGAAACCGAAGCTTGGCTGAAGAGGGATGCTTCCAATATCAGCACGGTAGGGCCAGACCGTCTACGCAACGAATTCAACCGACTCTGGCGAGAAGAGAAGCCCGTGGAAGGGCTGATTATGCTGCAGTCCTGGGGGGTTTTGGATCATCTGCCCACGGCATCCAATTGGGTGAGCGGGCTATACAGTTTCTCGATGTCCGATCGGGAGGCTGCGGTCAGGCCCGATGATGTCGACGACGCCGACGTGCACTGGGCTCTCATCGCAACAACCGTGGGCACGGAATTCGAGACTCTCACTGACACCTTCCATCTTGCCGGTAGTTCACGACGAGCGGTTGACGACATCCGCCTCTGGAAGGAACGAGGATTAGCGTCATTTAATGAGGCAAAAACGACGGGGCGCCCAAGTGACTTTACGGATGTTCTCGCCCTGTTTGAGCCGGCCGCTCTTGAGGCCCTCTACCTCACCGGAGACGCCACGGAATCGCGAGTAATCGCCTCTTATCTCGGCACTTGGAGACACGTCCAGCCTGAGCTGAACGGGAATGACCTGCTTGAGATGGGTATGAGCCAAGGGCCCCTCATCGGGAAGTTCCTTGACCAGCTACGGAAGGCCCGGCTCAACAACCTGGTCTTGAACAGGGATGGCGAGGTGCAGTTGGTCAGGCAATGGATGGGGCGCGGTTCTGCCGTCGCTGACGAATCATGACGCTCCCCGGCAGCGCACGCTTCCGCATTGCCACTTCGCGCTCCTCCTGAAACAAAAGCTGCTGCGCATAGGCCGCGTAACTGCCGAAACGCTCCCGCCCCCACGCTGCAATCTTGTCCTCCGAGGTCTTTTTCCCATCCAAGAACAGGCGCGTCACTGCCCGGCTCACCCATCTGTCCACAGCGAACGCCTCCGTGTGGTCGAGCGAAAATGCCAGGATGCAATCGGCGATTTTCGGCCCGATGCCCTTGAATGTCAGTAGCGTGCTCTTAGCATCTTCGTACGGCAGCGATCGGAGTTCGTCGAGTTTGACCTTGCCCTCTGCAATGCAAATGGCGGCCGAAGCGAGAAACGGGGCACGAAACCCAAGTCCAATGCGGCGGAGATTGTGCTCTCCCAGTCGTGCCACCATCGCCGGTTCAGGAACGCGATAGACCGTCTGGCCCCAGGCTGTGCCGTTGACCTCGCATGCCTCAGCCAGATTCTGCATATTTCTCTTGATGCGTGGCAGATGGCATTGAGCGCTGATGATGAAGCTCGCCAGGCACTCCCACGGTTCCTGGCGCAAGATAGTCAAGCCGGGCCAGCGCCCCATAATTTCCTTGAGCACTGCATCTGTGGACAGTGCATTCTTAATTCGTGAGTGGTCATCATCAAGGCGCAGGTAGCGAGTAACCATTTCTGCCGCCGTGCCATTTGATAGATCAGGGTCATGAGCAGAAACCTCAAGGAAACCTGCGCCCTCATCGCCTGAATTGACGTGCCGAATGCGTACTGCGTGGCCGTAAATGGTTCCGATCCACCAGCCATCGGCTTCGCCATCAGGCGCTGTCCACCCAAAAGCCTGCCCCTCATCCAGCGATGCCGGCAGATCAAGCGGAGAGCTGAGTTCGATCCGGGCCACCTTCGCACGGGCCCTGTCATTCCTCATCGGCGTTAAACCAGTCCCGCACCTCATCGCGCAGGCGATCAAGCGTCGGTGTCTGTACGGTGGACGTGGGGAGCGCGTCGATAAAGGCAGCCCCGTACGCGCGATTCAACACTCGTGAATCCAGGATGACAATCACTCCCTGGTCTTTCGTGCTCCGAAGTAGCCGCCCCACACCCTGCTTGAATCGCAAGAGCGACCGCGGAATCTGGAACTCGCCAAAGGAGTTTTCATAAGTCTCGCCGCGGGCCGCGATAATCGGATCCGACGGCACATCAAACGGGAGGCGAGTGACGATGAGCGCCTTCAGCGCGTCACCCGGCAAATCGACGCCTTCCCAGAACGCCGCCGCGCCCAGAATGACGATGTCCTTGCGAAGTCGAGCGATTTCCGCCAACCGATCCGGCGCGCCATCAATTCCCTGCCCGAGGACGCTGATGCCGCGCTCCCGCAGCTCCGAACTGACATTTGTGTACGTCTGGCGCAACGAGGCGTGCGAGGTGAACAACGCCAACACGCCGCCGCCCGTCGATACTGCGACATCAATGATGGCCTGCTGAACAGACTTGCCATAGGCATTGTTATTCGGGTCCGGCACGTCAGCCGGAACCATTGCCGCCGCCGCATCTTCCGGTCTCAGTGTGAGTCTTATCTGCAGCGTTTCCGGTTCCTCAATTCCAAGCCTGTCACTGATAAATCCAAAGGAATCGTCGGTCGTCAGGGTCGCGCTCGTGAGGACAATCGACTTGCGGTCAGCGAAAGGACCGGCCGCAAGGTGAGGGGCAACGGACATCGGCGCCCAGTGCAACGAGATTCCTCTCCGCTGATCACGCGGGGTTTCAAGCCACGTAATATCGTCGTCAGGATTCACATCTCTCATCACGCTCATCAAGGGTGCTCGAAGGTCAGCGATGCGCCTCACAACGTCGTCCACGGCCGTGGACTGGCCTTGCCGCCCCTGTTGAGTCTGCAGCGCCGATCTCAACCGCGAATCGACCAGGTCGGCGACTGCGGCAAGAGTTGCGTCCAGGTCTTCCCATGCCTTCGCGGATTCACGCCATTCATCCGTTTCCCGGACACGCTGTACGAGCCGAACCTGGGAATCGCCGCCTCGATCTGAGCGAGACCCCGCGGCGATGGCGCCAATGGCGCTGAAGAACTGACTCGCCCGTGTAGCCGCGTTGCGAGCCGCGGTGGCAACCTCAACTCCTGCGGCTTCCATCGTCTGAGCCGTTGTTCCGGCGGAGGAAGCCGATGAGCCCATCGCTGCCGTTACGATCCTTGGCCTTCCCTCTGCCGAATCCGCCCCAAGCGAGTTGAGCAACTCAGTAACTTCGCTGTGAGAGATGCTGCGCCCGTAGTGGTCGGTAGCCTCACGTTCAAGGTTGTGGGCCTCATCCAGTATCACGTGAGGGATTTCACCCAGAACGTTTCCGCCTGAGGAAGAGTCCGCCAGCAGAAGCGCATGGTTCGTGATGACAAGGTGGGCAGCTTGAGCGGCCCTTCGAGCCCGGCCGATAAAACACAACCCCTCACGCTCATAGGCGCAGTTGCTGTGCCCCTCTTCCGATCCTGCAGACAGACTTGACCAACGTGCCGCCTCTTGTTCACCCATCGGCAGCTCGCCCAGATCGCCGCTTTCGGTCGATTCGAGCCAGACCATCAGCCGGGCAAAGAACGCCGCCTCGCCGGGCGTCACCTCAAGGTTGCCGAGCCGCGAAAGCAGGCGCGATATGCACAGGTAGTTTCCTCTGCCCTTGAGTACGGCAACACGCACCTCATCCGTTGTCAGACCGAGCGCTCGAAGAGCGACAGGAACATCCTTGGTGGCGAGCTGTTCCTGTAAACCCCGGGTGGACGTGGCAACGACGACCTGCTCTTCAGCGGCCTCCGCGCGCCAGATGGCCGGAATCAGATACCCCAGCGATTTGCCTGTCCCGGGCGGCGCCTCCAGAAGTAGAATCTGATCCGTTTCCTGGACTTGCGCTACCGCTTGCGCCATCTCCAGTTGCTGAGTGCGTGGCTCATAGGAATCTCCGAGCGCACGGGCGAGCCCGCCATTGGATTCAAATACCGCGCCAATAGCCACTGTCCCATCCTGCGTTGTGGGCAGCTTCCGCTGGCGGGTCTCGGATTCGACACTCGGCTTGCCGAGTCTTTGGGTCAGCCGTCGAATAACCTGCTCAGGCCCATCACCGGCAATTTCCTGTTGTTGTGCTGCTAGCTCAAAAACCGGACCCGCTCTCCAGTCTCCCGGCGCACGGTCGGAGAGTGAACGAATCATCGCCAGCGTGGCCGGGTCGAGGGAGAGAATCATGTCCCAGAACGTGAGGAAGACCTGCGCGGTCGCCTCTGCGTCTGCCAGTGCCCTGTGTGGGCTGTCATTGACGATTCCCAACTCTTCGATGAGCCATCCAAGAGCATGGCTGGCGGCTGACGGCCTCAGGATTCGGGAGAGGTCGAGTGTATCGAATACCGGACCGGTTGGCTTTACGCCATTCGCGTTCAGGAATCCCAGATCGAACTGATAGTTCTGCCCCACCATTGGCAGGTCACCGATGAATGCTGCGAGCTCGTCCGCTATCTCGGCAAATGGTGGCGCACCAACAAGATCAGTATCCGTAATGCCGGTCAGCACGGAGACGAAATCAGGGAGCTTATGACCCGGATTGACGAGCTGTTGAAAGCTATCAACGATTCGGCCTTGCTCAAGCTTGACCGCGCCTACTTCAATGATGCGATCGCTCTCCGCATTCAGTCCCGTAGTTTCCAGGTCAAGCGAGACGAACGTCAGCGGAAACGGTGCGCTGTCCGCTGCGCTTGCAGCAGTCATCTCACGCCTACTGCGGCAAGTTCGGCGGCCCGCTCGTCCCAATAGGAAATGTCGCTGCCTTTGAGCAGTGCGCCGGTCGGGTAATAGCGGCCTTCCCGGATTTCCTCGATGAACTCCTCAACGTTTGAGATATGCCGCTCTGTCACGATAGCCCCGGAGCCGATGCCGGATGTGGAATGGGCATCTCCTCCACCCACGCCGATACGCCCAAGCTCGCGAGCGACCTGAAGCGCAAAGAGGTTCTCCTGCGCGTTATTTGCCCCATTCACCACTTCCATCTCGTCAGTCAGTTTGAAGATGGGGAGATCGGCCGCCTCCTCAAGGGTGTACATCTTTGGCCAGCCATTAATTCGAGGGTCATCGAATAGGCGGCGAAAGGGGTGTGCGGCAATCATGATACCGTCCGAGGCCTGGATAACTCTGCGCAGAATCTCCGCGCGGTGAATGCCGGATGAGTATCCCGTCAAGCCAAAGCAGGTGATGTGCCCCAGGTCCGTGGCAACCTCCATGCCGGGAATCACAAGGAAGTCATGTTCAGCGGAGAATCGCTCAAGCTGATACGTGTCCCAGACGGTACCGTGCTCGGTAACGCACACACCATCCAGTCCGACGGCCTTGGCGGCCGTCACGAGGTCCTGAGGCGATAGGCCGCTATCGGATGAACCAAAGTTTGTGTGTACGTGGAGATCCAATTTCATGATGAGATTTCAGCCCTTGCATTCTACAGGAACGCCGTGACTGTAGGCGAACGGGAAGGTCCTTCTAGCCATGGTGATTCCCCTGAATCGGGGCAGGATCCAGTCTTTTAATCAGAATGGCGACGGCGGGGCGCAACCAGGCCGAATCAGGTAGGCTGTACGTAATAGAGGCGCTCTCGCGGAGGCTCGGATGTATCGCATTACGATTTCGACAAAGGAACACGGAACAATTCTGGACCAAGATCTCATGGGCTTCGTGCTGATCCGAAAGATGCTGTGCGAACACGAGGATCCGACCCACGAGCCGGTGATGAGCATGGAATCACGCGGCGTCAACGGCTACGAGCAGATTGGGCTTCTTGAATGGGCCAAAGCCGTGACGACAGCGGACATGGTCGCGGACATGGAAGAGGGCCCCGGTCTGGCTGATTATCCGAATTAACGTGTTGGCTAATGGTGCCCCCAAGGGGACTCGAACCCCTGTCGGCGGCTTGAAGGGCCGCAGTCCTAGGCCACTAGACGATGGGGGCATGACACCTTCGTCTCTTCCACTATAGCCGCAACACGTGGTGCCGCGTCATCCACTGCCCCTGACATCCTTGCGACATCCCCGATAATAGATGCATGAAGAATCGACCCATAACGGTCTTTTTAAACTCCCTTGGCATCTCCGGCACTGAGCAGCAATCCGTTGCGCGCACAGTCCTGGAGGATGAAGGGTTCACGCGCGCCGGACGAACCAACATGGCAGTCCACAAGGAGCGGGATGCTGAGAACGCCCTGGGGGCACGGCTGGCACTTCACTGCGCGAATAAGGGGTGCCGGGAGACGCTGGATAAGCAGGAACGTCAAGCCTCTGAGCCGCGCACACTTGTCCTTGTAGAGCGGGACGCCTGCCAGGTGTGTGGCGGGTCCGCTGACCGGCGTGCCGTGAATGAGATGGCCGCAGCCATGAGCGGGGCCGGACTTTCGCGTGCAGTCGTTGTTGGCGGCACCAAGCCAAAGTGGGCACGAATGCGTGAGATTACCCCTCAATCGGTTGAGTGGCGATTCGTCGACGGGCTTGGCAATTCCAATCAGCGAGATGCCTCAAGCGATTTGAAATGGGGCGATGTCATCCTGATTTGGGCGGGTACTCCCGCTCAACACCGTGTAACGAATCTCTATTCGGGACCTCGCACGATTACCGTCCCGACAACAGGGATCGCCGCCCTGGCACGGGAAGCCGCCAGGTTCGCGCGAGGTCGGGGTGAGCGTAGCAGCAACTCGCCCAACTGATCTTGCCCACATAAAGTCAGTCAGCGGAAATAGGCCTGATCCCCTACCGCGAAGCCAAGCGACCCCGCAAGGCCGGCGTTAATCTCCAGCGCGTACTGCGCCGGCGCGACGCTCGGATACTCACGTAACTCGGAGTTCGAAACGCCCGGCTGCGGGATCATTGTCTGGATGTCCACAACAACTCCGGCCGAATCCATATATAGGATGTCCAGCGGAATCAGGGTGTTTTTCATCCAGAAGTTGAGGGGCGATTCCTGTGAGAAGACGAATAGCATTCCTGAGTCTTGGGCGAGGCTTTCGCGATTCATCAGGCCGCGCGCCCGTTCGGCCGGCGTGGCCGCGATTTCCAGTACAAAGACATGACCCGTAAGGGACACCTCCCGGATCGATTCCGGATCCTCTACGTTCTCAATGAGCAGAAATCCCTCCTCAAGCGGTGACTGTATAGCAGTTGCGGTGAGGGTCGGAATTGCAGAGGGCAGCGCAGTGGAAGTTGGGGGAAGAACGACAGCACTTGGCGGCGGCGTAGCAGAATTTGGCTCAGACGTCGAAGAGACGGAGGAATCACACGCCCCAAGAGTCAACACAACGAACGCCGCAATGACGGCGACAACGACTATTGAACGAGGGCTCATTCAGCCAAGGATACAGGACGTATTTGGTAGAATTGAATAATCGTTCGTCCACCAGGTGTCCCGATTGGTGAGATGTTTCAAGCCAGCGTAGCTCAGGGGTAGAGCAGCGGTTTCGTAAACCGCAGGCCATCGGTTCAAATCCGATCGCTGGCTCCACACGACAAAGAGAACGAGCCGCGCTGTACGCGCGGCTCGCCAATCTCTTCCGGCTCCGGAGACGATGCAGGAAACTCTGTTGTTTGGATTCAGGAACGTGATCTGTTCCGGTGCATCTCCGGACTAATCAGATTTTTGTGTTATTCAGAGGCTTCCTCTTCGGTTTCCTCAGCGGCCTCTTCGGCGTTCTCATCCTGCTCGGCCTCGTTCTCCTGGGTAACGTCCTCGGGCTGAATCGGTGTCTTCTCTTGTGCTTCCTGTACCATCGCGCTTCCCCCTTATGTTTGACGTCACGGTAAGTGACGACCACACTACTCTCTGCTCTGAATCAATCTGTGACCCCGCCTGCGACGGCAGTGTCGTTCACGTTCCGTTCCTGCACAGACAATGTACCGGTCAGGGATTAACCGGCAGTAAATCAAGCATATGCATTCGGTTAAGGTTCTTGGTCTCAGATTGACCCTTTCAGTCTCCCTCAATCCCGTTCAATGTCTAAGCCTTCCTATGCATTTCTGTTCGCATGAAGAGCATCCCTATTGGACGGTGCATATGCTAGAGTACGGTCGTAACAAGTAGGGATGTTTGCCATCTGTACTCGGTGTGGTTGTGGAATTGGGTCGTATTGAGCACAGGGGGAAGTGGCTGTTGAACACCGATAGCGGTGGGACGGAAGAAGCCACCGATAGAAAAGCGGCAACAGAAGAGAGGCTTTCCAGCACGAAACATGGGGCTTCGAACGTGGAGGAGCACGTTCGGAAGCATATCATGGACGGGTTTTTTGAGCTCATTCCTTTGCTTGTCACGATTGCGGCAATTGCATTCCTCGTGGGCTACGCAGACGCCCTGATCAGACCCATTATTCGATTACTGGGGCTGCCGACGCTTGATTTCACAATCGGAGGACTCTCCTTCAGTTTGAGCGCCGATTTCTGGGGAGTTGGCGCGATAGTTCTTCTAGTTATTTTCTATTTGGTCGGTGTTCTCCTTTCGTTCGCCGTGGGCCGCAGGATCATGAACAGCTTCAGTGGGCTTCTGTCCGCGTTTCCTATTGTGAAACTGATTTTTGGCATGATGAAGAAAGCAATGACCTCCATCCGCGGCACCCAAACGAATTTCAGTCGTGTTGTCTTCGTTGAGTGGCCCCGGGAAGGAATGATGGCGCTCGGTTTTGTCACCGGGCGCATCTACTCGCCAGAGACACATGCGTCCATGGTGAGTGTCTATATCCCAACGATTCCCAACCCTACCTCCGGCAACATGGCCTTCGTGTTTGAAGACGACGTTATTGAGACGAACCTCAATCCCGACGATGCCATGAGGCTTGTGTTCTCCGGCGGCATCGTACTCCCGGATACTGTAAATCTTGCTCGTCTGTCCATTGCCATGGAAGAACATCGAGTCTCCGAACTTGTGGGCACATTCAAGACAATTGCCGCGCCAGCTGCGGGTGATGACCAAGCTATGCCCGCGGTTTCCCAGAAAACCACCGACCCCAAGTCCTAGCAAACAGGACGCAAGCAACACTATGTGGTTGGCGCCGCTGGGCTATCCTTACCCTTGATTCACTGACAGAGCCCCTCTGATAAGACCACGGGTCTAGTCGTCTGCTGCAATCGCGGTCTCTGCCTGTTGGGGAGCATCCTCCTGCGTCTCAGGCGTTTCTTCCGCCATAAGGTCCTTCCCTGATTGCAGCGGGATATCGATGTGCATCTCCGTAAACTCATTTGGCGACGTTTCCACCGAGATTGATCCACCATGCCGCCGAACGATGTCATTGGATATTGCGAGGCCGAGGCCTGTACCCTTTTCCGGCGGCTTTGTGGTGAAGAATGGATTGAAGATCTTCTCCTTCACCTCGTCCGGCATTCCAACCCCGTTGTCACGAATCGTGACGCGTATCTTTTCCTCTTCACGGCGCGTCTTTAGCCATAGCATTGGAGTATAGTCGCCGATGGTGCCTTCGGCAGCCAAGTTCTTACGACGAAGATCCGTGGCATAGCACGCGTTCGCCACCATATTGAGGAATACGCGGCCCAACTCCTGTGGAATCACCTCCACCGTCCCGATGTTCGGATCGTAGTCCTCTTCTGTGGTCAGGTTGAAGTCTGCATCAGTCGCGCGTTGGCTGTGATAGGCGAGGCGGTACTGTTGGTCGACAAGGATGTTCATATCGACCTGTTCCCATTCGCCGGTGTCCCGGCCAATCTGGAGCATGTCATGGACGATGCGATTGGCCCTGTCGCCGTGAGATTTAATCCGGCCCAAGTTGGCATGGAGGTCACCCACGACTTCGTCGACATAGGAACGCTGATCGTCCGACAACTCAAATTTCGGATCCTCAAGGATTTCCTTGAGTTCATCGACAAGTTCCTGTGACGCTTCTGAGAAGTTGTTCATGAAGTTGAGTGGATTGCGGATTTCGTGGGCGACGCCGGCAGTCAACTCACCCAACGCGGCCAATTTCTCTCTAAGGACAATCTGCCCTTGCGCCTGCCGCAGCTGACCCAAGACTCCCTCAAGTTCCTCATTCTTGTCTTGCAATTCATTGGCGAGCTGCTCTACGAGATTGAGGCGTTGAACCTCCAGCGCGTGCCTCCGAAAAACCTCAAGTGCAGACGCCATAACGGCGACTTCATCCTGGCCACCAATATCGACAGATGATTCCAGGTCGCCCTCAGCCATGCTCTGCATGCGGTTAGATAGCGTATTCAGGCGGCGGAGCAATATGCGACCGATGAATAGCCAGATCACCAGCAGCGCCCCAATCACGCTAAGCGCAGTAATCACGACCAATAGTATCCGCCCGGTGGCTATCGCCTGGGCAGATGCCGCCGTAGCCGTCACGGTCCCTTCCTGTGACGCTATGACAAGGCCGTCCACTTCAGCTAACAACTCAATCGAGAGGGCACGGTTACTCTCCAGGAGTTGCCGCTGAGCGCCCGCGATCTGGAGTGATTGCAGGACGACATCATAGATACCGTCCTCGCTTAGGCCCAAGGCAAAGAACTCGTTCAAGATAGGTTGGGCCTGTGCATAAATCTCCGTACCCAAGAGGAAGTCCATATTGCGGTCGATTCTGCTCGTCGCCGCCTCAAACTCGTCTCTCAGGGAATCCACGAGCCTGGGGTCCGTTGCGGTAAAAGCGCTAGCCAACTGCTCGCCGCCAATCTTGACTTCCGACTGAATCTCAACAAGGCGCCGATACCTTCCGACCTGTTCCTCCGAGAAATGTTCGAGCCTTTGGGCTTGATTCTGATCGATGCTGGGAAAGCCTGTCATGATGAAGAAAAACTGGTCGTCTATGGCCGGGACGAGGACGCCGTCGAGCTCGATTCCAAGACTTGTAAGTTTGATCTGGTGAGCGCTGCGCAGATCAATTAACTCAAAAGTGCCGTCTGTTTGCGCAGCAATGGAGTCGATGTTTGAGAGGAGGGTGTTTGCGTAATCCCTGATTATGCGGATGCGCTCAGGGTCAACACCGGGTTGAGCCTCTAGCGCCGCCATCTGGCTCTCGAACTCGTCATAGGCAGAGTCGATTTCTCCAACAACCCGCCGGAATTCCTGCCTGTTGTCCGCCGCCGTCAGACTTGGCGCGGCGGCGACGAGAGTCTGTCCGTACTGGGCGATACCGAATGCGGACGCCAGTTCAGGCACGCTGCCTTCATTCACTTGATCCTGCGCATCGTTAATGCTGTTGAACGAAAACCACGCCACCAAGCTGGCCAACAAGGTGAGCATAACTGCGCCGCCAATACTGAGATATAGCTGGGTCGCAATGCGAATCCGCCCCAGGATTCTTCCCCGAATTCCGCTTACGGCCGGGGCATGCCATTCTTCTGACTCAGTGTCCTGTCCGCCACCGTCAACCGGGGCTGACTGTCCTCGACCCCCTGGCAACAATCCACGAATTGTTCCAACCAACGGAATCTTCATGATGCTGACTCCACCAATGTTTCCACGGGGTGATAAGCGCCATCAGCGCCAATCACAGTGAGATATACGGCGTCCGAACCTTGATTGTCATTCTCCCCGAACTGCAGCCTGAATCCGTCGATATTGAGTAACTGGGCGTTCTGCAATGACCGCAGGAAGCACTCTCGACTTAATTCCAAGCGGCAGGCCGCAATGCCCACGGCTGCAAGCCTGCCTGCAATATATCCTTCAAGCGAATAGAAATTCGCCTCCGCGTTCTCATCGTAGGCGCGAAGCGCGTTCTCAAAGGTCACAACAATCTGTTCAGTTTGCTCGGTTACCAGGGGCATGACCTGTGTTGCATACACTCCTGCGCCGCCGCCCCCCAACTGTTCCAAGAGACGTCTGTTACCCGCCACGGAAACCGTATAGAACTGTGTATGCAAACCGGTTCGGTTGGCCCACTTAATCATGGTGACAGCAGGCTCAAAAGTACCGATCAGTAATACCGCCTCCGGGTGGGCCGGCACTATGTCCAGCAAGGCTGACTTTATCGCATTCGTATTCGCGGTATAGAGCCCCACAGCAACGGGTTCCATATCGTGTACTCTCAGAGCCTGGCGCGCTCCCGCGTAACCGCTCCGGCCAAAGGCGTCGTCCTGATAAAGCAAGCCAATGCGTGTTACTCCGCGCCTATCAATGAGATAGTCGATGACGGCCTGCGTTTCCTGCTTATAGGAGGCACGAAGGTTTACCACGTTATCCGGCGCGCCATCCCGCAGGAATTCTGCGCCAGTGTAAGCCGCAATGACCGGGATTCCCGCCTCCGTCGCTATGGGTAGAACGGCGCGGACTGTCGGAGTGCCCGCTGAGCCAAGAATTGCAAAGACCTGGTCATCCTCGATGAAACGGTCTGTATTCCTGAGTGCTTTGGCCGGATCGTAATCGTCGTCCAGTGTGAGGAGGCTTAGTTTGCGCCCGTTCACTCCACCGCGAGAATTGATCTCGTTGAACGCAGCCTCGATTCCTATCTGGAGGCTTCTACCGATCTCGCCGAAATCAACAGATTGTCCGAACAGAACCTGATCATGTGTGACGCCAGGCGTTTCCGCAGCCTGTTCCTGCATTTCATCAGGCACCGGAGTCTGAACCTCATCCTCTCCGGGTAGACTGATTTCAGGCAGACAGCCGACCAACAGCATCACGGCTCCGACAGCTACGGCAAACACGATTCGGGCCAGCTTGGGCTTCACCATTCCAGCCTCGCCGCTAAAGTTTGGCGACCAACTTCATCCTGTTTTTGTTGTCTGCCCGAACGTAGGAAACATCATCCATGATTGTTCGAACGATGTGGATACCCCACCCTCCTATTCGACGATCCATCATTGGACCCTCGAGGTCGGGATGAGGCGCGTCATTTATCGGGTTGAAGGGCCGCCCATCATCAACAATCTCGATGGTAACCTTGGCATCCTCTGTCTTTACGGACAATTCGATATAGTGTACTTCTTCATCAGTGTAGCCATAGTTCATGATATTGAGAGTTAGTTCTTCAAGAACAAGGTTTATCTTATAGGTCAGCTCAAGCGGCCAACCGCTCTCCTCGCCGAGTTCTTCTATGGCGGCAGTGATACGATCCAACTCATCATGCTTTGACTCAATGGTCATAGAGATGTTCACAGTGCCGTCCTAGTCGTCCCTGCGCAGAACGAGACAGGTAATGTCATCGTGTTGGGCTGCAGACCCTGCAAACTCTCTTATGACATCAATGACTGCAAGGGCAGTACTCTCAGGATCAGTAGGCGGCGACTGCGCAAAGTGGTCGCGGACCCTTTGTATGCCCATCGGTTCCTGGGCCTCGTTCATGGCCTCAGTGACACCGTCCGTCACGAATATAACGCTGTCACCAGGCGCAAGATCCACACTGTTTTCCATGTAGTCATAATTCGGCGCAACACCAAGAACAATCCCCTGGGTAAGAGGAAGCTCCTCCGATGAGCCGTCCGCACGGACGAGTACAGGCGGATTCTCTCCACCGCTGGCATAGGTAAGGCGGCCGGACCGGGGATCGAAAACGGAGTAAAGAACGGTCACGAACATTCCCGTTTCATTGTCTTCGACCAGGAGACTGTTGACCTCGGTCAGGACTTCACCGGGATGGCCTTTGCCCACGGCGGCACCTTTGAGCAAGGTGCGCGAGGACATCATGAAGAGTCCTGCGGCAACTCCTTTGTCAGACACATCCGCAACCACCAGTCCGATGCGGTCGAACTGGAGGCGCATCAGGTCAAAGAAATCGCCTCCAATATTCCTGGCCGGGCGCATGGTGCCATAGACCGAATACCCGGAACCCGACGGGAAAACCGTTGGCAGGATAGACTGCTGCATATTCTTTGCGACATCCAACTCATTCTGGATGGCAACCAGGCGATCCCGGACACTAAGTGCATCACGCAATTCCTGAATATGCCGCAGGGTTCTATCAATGGTTACCCGTAGATCATCGAAGTCCACCGGCTTGGTAATAAAATCGAACGCGCCCCGATTCATCGCGGTGCGAATATTCTGCATGTCTCCGTAGGCGGAGATGATGACAGAGCGGACATTGGGTTTTGCTTTCGGGATTTCCTGTAGCAGGGTAAGCCCGTCCATCTGAGGCATGTTGATGTCGGACAACACCATATCAATGTCGTCGTCGTCTTCCAGTTCCTTCAGGGCTTCAACGCCGTTGTGAGCGAATACAAAGCTATACCGACCGGATCGAATCTCCCGACGCATGCGCTGTCGGACAAGGGGCTCCAGGTCAGGCTCGTCATCAACGACGAGAATCTTATAGCCTGGCTGATCTTCCTGCAGCTCTTCCGTCTGCTCGGTGTTTTCGCTGGAAACGTCAGTGGTCATGAGTCTCCCTCAAGGAGCTCGCGGTGAAATGCGAGCAGGCCGGACCATCACTGAGCGGGCCCGTGGCCCCTTCAATTCACTTCGAGATGGCTGCTGCTGCCTCGGCCCGTGTCTCGTGGATCGCGATAATGTTGTCGAATCCACTGATCTTGAAGACTTCGCGAATGGACTCTGTCAGTGAGCACAAAGCCAATTGCCCTCCCTGACGCTGAAGAGTCTTGGCAGTTAGCAAGATCACTCGCATCCCAGCGCTGCTGATATACGACACATTCTCGAAGTCGATAATCAGAGCCTTATCCTCGGGCTGAATTACCTTTTCCAGCGCGGCCTGAAACTCCTGCGCGCTTCCACTGTCTATCCTACCCTCCGTCTTGGCGACGACGGTTACCTGGTCTCTTTCAGCATCGACTTTCAGCACGGTAACCTCCCACGGTACCCATATGGATTATCGGTAGTATGCCATACCGCAGACTACTCGACTAGCAATCTTGCCATCTCCATTCCTCCCTACGACTGAGACCTAATGATGCCGTTAGTTGACGCTTGCTGCAAATCGAGGCAATTCAGATTCGCCCGACAGGTTCAAACTGTCGCATAATGAGCTAACCGGTTTCATGCCGAAGTGGCGGAATGGCAGACGCGACGGTCTCAAACACCGTTGGGGGCAACCCCGTGTCGGTTCGACTCCGACCTTCGGCACCAAGTGAGATGGTCTGAGCGTGCCAGCCGTTTGCCTGAGTGTTAATGGGCGGGCATGTGGGCTTTGCCCGGTGGTGCAGTGGTAGCACAGGGGACTTTGGATCCTCTGACCCAGGTTCGAATCCTGGCCGGGCAGCCATAGAGATTGCCGGAGCACGGGAGGTTCAGCATTACTTCAGAGCACAATCCCGGTCAGCCACGGGCACTGGTGACGGGCGGAGCCGGATTCATCGGCTCACATTTGGTCCAGCGCCTACTCAGTGAGGGCTGGTCCGTTACCGTCGTTGACGATCTCTCGTCCTCGCCGACCGATGACTCGAAAGAGGTTGCCGCTCCCCTGCACCGACTGGATATCACTGATTCTGCTCTCGCGGACGTCTTTGCGGAACACAGACCGGAGACCGTCTTCCATCTTGCCGCGCAAGTTTCCGTGGCACGGTCAATGAGGGAGCCGGGATTGGACGTTCACACCAACGTTGCAGGAGGCATCAACCTGCTTCAACAGTGTGCCCAGTTCGGCGTGCGACGCATTGTAGTGTTTTCGACGGGGGGAGCCTTGTACGGGGACCCTGAGTACTTGCCGTGTGATGAGGCGCATCCAATCCAGCCGCTATCCGTTTATGGCGCGAGCAAGCATGCGCTGGAGCAATATACGCGCGTCATTTCCGAAGCCAACAGTATCGACTACACGATTCTGCGCCCCGGCAACGTGTACGGCCCCGGCCAAGACCCTCACGGAGAGGCGGGAGTTGTTGCCATCTTTGGGTCGAGAATGTTGACCGGCGAGGAGGTCACCATCCACGGAGACGGTGAGCAAGTGAAGGACTATGTCTTTGTTGACGATGTCGTGGCGGCAAGTATCGTTGCATCACGTCCTGGCGCGCCGGCGGGAGCCGTGTACAACATAGCCAATGGCGTCCCGACATCCGTAAACGACATCTTCTCCTTGCTGGCCCAGGAGATTGAATATGATCGAGCGCCCGCGCACACGCCAGAACGGCCGGGCGACGTACGTCGGATTTACCTGGATACTTCCAAAGCGCGACGTGAACTTGGCTGGACGCCGGAGATCGAGCTGCGTGAAGGCATCGCGCGAACTGTCGCCTCCTTGCGCCATGCAGAAGGCATGGCAGTCGGATAGTCGTGGCCGCCTCTACTCACCTTCTTTCCCGTGTTGGCGGGAACCTATATCGTGAATCAAACACAGCGAGCATAGCCTCCGCCGAGTCCGCGATTTGAGTAATTCAACTGACATGCCTTCATCCATCCCGCCAGCCGGGCAGCCCACTGCCCTCCTACAGAAGCTGCATGATGGCGAGTTCGTGACGACGGTTGAGGTCCATCCTCCGCGCGGGTACTCGCTTGATCGAACGCTGGCCAGCCTAAAGGGGCTCTTGGAAAAGGTCCGAATCGATGCCTTCAATGCTACCGACGTGCCATTGGCACAGGCCCGAATGAGCGCAGTTGCCTTGAGTGTCCTCTTGCAGCGGCACACGGGGGTCGAGGCGATTCTTCACGTGGGGACGCGCAACCGCAATGTGCTGGCAATCCACACCGACCTCATTGGGGCGCACGCGCTCAACGTTCGCAATACCTTCGTTTTTTGGGGAGACAATCCAACCATTGGCGATTACCCACAGGCGAGCAGCCTTTCCGACGTGACATCCTCCCAGTTGATCAACGCGCTCAGCCGCCTGAACGCGGGTGAGGAGGTTGCGGGTCACACGTTGCCGGAGCCAACATCGTTCGCAATCGCCTGCGCCCTTAGTCCCAACACGCCGCACATTGATGAAGAGATTACGAGCCTGCAACGCAAGGTTGAGGCTGGAGCCCAATACATCTTGACGCAAACGGTTTTTGATCCTGCGCCGGTACGCCGATTCCACGATCTACTTGGCGGATTTCCGCTACCGGTAGTGCTCGGTGTTCTGCCGCTGCAGAGCGCCCGCCATGCGGAGTTTCTCCATAACAACGTCCCGGGGATGGTGATTCCCGAATCGATACGACAGCGGCTGCACGCTGCGGGTGACAATGGCCGCGCGGAAGGGGCGGCTATCGCGCGGGAACTTATTGAGGAAACACGCGGAATGATTGCCGGCGTCTACATGATCCCGTCATTCGGGCGATATGATATCGTGGCGGACGTATTGGCGGACAACTAGTCGGTCACAGGTGCATGAGCGTGTGGACGGGATAGTCCCCCAAAAGCGCACGCCCCGATAGCTCGGCCAGTTCAATCAGAACCGTTGCTCCGACCGTTATTCCACCCGCCTTGTGAACGAGACCTTCCGCCGCCTTCAACGTCCCGCCCGTTGCAAGCAGATCATCCACCAGCACAGCTCGCTGTCCCGGATGGATGCCGTCCTCATGCATCTCAACCGTGGCTGATCCGTATTCCAGCGCGTACTCGATGCTGACCGTCTTATAGGGAAGTTTGCCTACTTTGCGAACGGGAATAAGGGGCACATCCAGAGCTCGCGCCATCGGCGCGCCGAAAAGGTAACCGCGCGCCTCCACGGCGACGATGACGTCAAGCGGCATGGTTCCGGCGGCTTGCGTCATCCTGTCGATGGCCCACGCGAAGCCCACAGGATCAAGCAGGAGCGGTGTGATATCACGAAATAGGATTCCCTCTTCGGGAAAGTCGGGGATCTCTCGAATCAGGTGCTCATAGCTTGTAACGCTCCCCGCACTCGTCATTCTGGCAACCCTCCCAATGCTCACGTGTGTATCATCCATCGTGTCATGTAGGGCGTTATCGGCACAAGGGATGACAGGGGGATTGATGGCCAATTCACAGGCCGATGCGGCAAGTAGGAATTGGGTTGCGGTGGTGCTGGCGGCGGGGAGGGGGAGTCGGATGGGGACTTCTCTGCCGAAGGTGCTGCACGCGGTGGGGGGAGTGTCGATCATACGTCGAGTATTAGATTCGCTTTCCGGCGCAGCCCTGTCTGATGTGTCGATTGTCAGGGACGATTCCGGGGCGCTGCCGGAGGCGCTCGGGCTCATTTACCCGTATGTCGTGCAGTCTTCGCCAAATGGGACTGGTGGAGCGCTTGCAGCTTATCTGAATGAGTCTGCACCAAGCACAGGTCATCTATTGGTTATCAATGCTGATTTGCCGCTGATTACGTCCGACTTCTTAACCAGGCTCAAGGATTCTCACGGCTTTCGGCCGGATGTTGCTGTTACGTTTTTCACAATGCAGACATCGAATGACACGAATTACGGGCGGATTCTGCGTTTTAAGGACGGAAATGTGGCAGAAATCGTGGAGGCCGGCGATCCGCGGCACGCGGACGCGCCGGCGGAGGGTAATGCCGGGGTTTACGCCCTCGATCTTGAGTGGGCGAGGTCGGCGATGGACCGGCTGCCGCAGCACGAGGACGGGGAGTATTACATCACTGACCTAGTCAAGCTGGCGGTGGCAGACGGGCGTGGTGTTGAGACGGTGTCGATCGATGCCGAGGAGGCGATTGGGGTGAACACTTTGGTGGACCTAGCGGAGGCGGAACGGGCGGCACGACGTCGGACGCTGGAGGAGTTCATGCTGTCCGGCGTGACGATCGTCGACCCGTCGTCAACATACATCGATTCGACGGTGACGATTGCGGCGAACACGGTGATCCGTCCGAATACGCATATCACGGGGGCATCGGTCATCGGGGCGGGGTGCGAGATTGGGCCGGACACGCACATCGTGGAGTCGGTCATCGGGGAACGGTGCGTCGTGCGGGGGTCGTGGCTGGACGAGGTGACGCTGGAGGACGGCGTGTCCGTGGGGCCATTCGCGCGGTTGAGGCCAGGAACGCACATCGGGCGGGAGGCCCACATCGGGAGCTTTGGGGAGATCAAGGCGAGTCGGATCGGGAGCCGGACGGCAATGGGACATTTCGGGTACGTGGGCGATGCCGACGTGGGTGACGACGTGAACATCGGCGCGGGTGCGGTGACGTGCAATTACGACGGGCAGGAGAAGCATCGAACGGTCGTTGGCGACGGGGCGTTCATCGGCAGCGGCTCCCTTCTTGTGGCGCCGGTGGATGTTGGGGGCAAGGCGTACACGGCGGCTGGGGCGGTCGTAACGCGCAACGTGGCGGCGGGCACGACGGTTGCGGGGGTTCCGGCGGAGTACATCAGTCGGTAGGCGGTAGGCAGTGCCTACGGCCAGGGTTCGCGATCAGGGATTGATTGGGATGGAGGATTGGCACGCCGCGTTCCGGCGTGTGCCCTCATACCTCGCCGCCTCTATAATGGCGCAACAGGACGGCACATTTGGTGACTGCTCTTTGCAGGCTAAATGAGCGCCGCAGGGAGTCGATGGAATGGCGACGATACGGGCGAGATATGAGAAGGGCGTCCTGACGCCACTTGAACCTCTTGATCTGGAAGAGGGGAAAGAGGTGGTGGTGTCCGTTGAGGATGTGGCAGCAGGGACCGACAAGAATCACGTTAATGCGTCTGCGTCACCGGAGAGTTCGTCGGGCTCGCGTGGGCTGACTGGCATTGTCGAACGAGTGAAGGAGCTCCAAGAGTCCATGCCGCCAGAGGAGTTCGACGGTGTTCCCTCTGATGGCGCCAAGAATTTCAAGCATTATCTTTATGGCCATCCCAGGGTTGAGGACTGATGCCCCCAGTTTTCGCAGATGCCGGCTACTGGATCGCGCTTTGGGACCCGGAAGATTCGCTCCATGAGCACGCCGCAGCCGTTGCCGAAGGCGTTGGGCCCGATACGATCGTAACAACTCAGTTGGTACTAATCGAGGCACTCAATTACATGTCCGGCCGTGGTGAGTTTCGTCGCAGGCTCGCTGCTCAGATGGTGAATGAGCTAGTGGAAGATCCCAGCGTCGAAGTTGTTCATCACTCCTCTGCTGAGTTCCGGGCTGCGCTAGAGCGGTACGTCTCTCGGAGTGACCATACCTGGGGTTTTACTGATTGCGTCAGTTTTCTCGTGATGGAGGAACGCGGGATAACTGGAAGCGCTGGCCTATGACCGCGATTTCGAGCAAGCAGGCTTTGCCGCGCTGCTCAGAGGCGATCAGGACTCGTGACCTCCGGTAGCTTCTTTAGTCCTTCCCTCATTTAGGGGAAGGGGATTTTGTGGCCGAGTTCCGGCTTAGGCGGGCAATTGAGATTTTAGATTCCTCGGCTGCGCTCGGAATGACATGGGGGGGGGTCACCCTTCGATAGGCTCCGGGGGAACGGGGGGGTTCTCGATTCCCGCCTGCGCGGGAATGACGGGGGGGGGGACTAGGGGGATTGGGT